>WHSW01000138.1 GCA_009379895.1 Solirubrobacterales bacterium | reverse complement strand
CTGGCCGCGGATCGCGCCGTTGGGGAACTCCTCGGTGTGCACGTTCACGTACCAGCCGTTCGGCTTCTTGGCGATCTTCTTGAGCAGGCCCTTCTTGACGTCGACGCAACCCTTCGCCGGCGACGAAACGCCCTGCATGTCCTCGAAGAACGGGACCTTGATATCGCCGTTGACGTCGGGGCCGCCCTTGTGGATGTGGGCCATGATCGCGTCCCCGATCCCCTCGAACCTGATGTCGAAGCAGGCCCTGCCCTTCTTCGTCTTCAGCTTCACGTTCGCCCTGCCCGAACCGTTCGGATCGGCCGGGGGAATCTCGTTCTGCCCGCTCAGGTTCGCGGTCAGCTTGACCGTCTTCTTCGCCTTGCTCGGTGCGCCCGCCTGGCTGGCGCCGGCAACCACGAGCGCGGTCGCGACCACCGTGATGATCGCCGCCGCCAGTGCCCTGCGTCTGTGCATGTCCTACCCCTCCTCCAGGAGTCGGTGGCCGCGTCCAACACGCGGCTGCTGCTGCCTACGCACGGATATACGGAGCGGCCGACCGTCGGGATTCCCCCCTCGGAAAGTCCGCCTACTCGCGCAACTCGCGCCGCAAGATCTTCCCGGCCGCGTTCTTGGGCAGCTCGTCGATGATCTCCACCTCGCGGGGGTACTTGTAGGCGGCCATCCTGGCCCGGCAGAAGTCGATCAGCTCCTCGGGGCTCGCCGCCGCGTCCGGCTTCAGGCTGACGAAGGCCTTCACGGTCTCGCCCCGATAGGAGTCCGGCACGCCGACCACGGCGGCCTCGCGCACCGCCTCGTGGCCGTAGAGCTCGTCCTCGACCTCGCGGGGCCAGACCTTGTAGCCCGAGGCGTTGATCTGGTCCTTCTTGCGATCGATGACGTAGAACCAGCCCCGCTCGTCGATGAAGCCGAGGTCGCCGGTGCGCAGCTCGCCGCCGGGCAGCGCATGCGCGGTCTCGTCCGGCTTTCCCCAGTACCCCGGCACGACCTGCGGCCCGGCGATCGCGATCTCGCCGACCTCGCGCGGCGCGAGCGGCGCGCTGTCGTCGTCGAGGATCCGCGAGTGCGTGCTTGAGACGGGGACGCCGGCAGCCAGCGCCCCGGAGCGCGGGTCGACCGGCGGGTCGACGCCCGGCGGCGTGCAGTGCGAGGGCGAGGTCGTCTCGGTGAGGCCGTAGATCGGGCGGATCTCGACCCCGAGCGCGCGGCGCGCGCGCTCGACGACCGCGGGCGGGATCGGGGCGCCGCCGCTGATCACCTTGCGCAGGGTGCGAAACGAGTCGCGGTCGGCCTCGGGCTCCTCGAGCAGCGCGATGAACGCGGTGATCGCGGCGATCGTCGCGGTCGCCCCGCCGCGCTCGACCATGCGCACGGTCTCCGCGGCGTCGAAGCGGTAGCCGAGCAGCAGCCGACAGGGGACCAGCAGGCAGGCCGCGATGTGGCCGATCAGGCCGGTGACGTGAAAGAGCGGCGCGATGCCGAGGATCCGGTCCTCGGCCGCGAGCGGAAACCAGTCGCGAAACGTCTGCGCACTGAAGACCACGTTCGCGTGCGTGTTCATCGCCCCCTTCGCCGGTCCGGTGGTCCCCGACGTGTAGACGAGCATCGCCACGTCGCGCGCGCGCAGGCGCGGCGTGGCGGGTGTCCGGCCGTCGAAGGCGGCGATCAGCTCGCTCAGGTCCCGGGTCCCCTCGTGGCGGCGGCGGCGTACGCCCGCCAGCGGCCCCCGGGCCTCGCGGGCGAGCTCGAGCTCGGAGGTCGTGATCACCGTGTGCTCGGCCCCGCGCACCGGCTCGATCCATTCGTAGAGCGACTCGAGCGTCAGGATCACCGCGGCGCCGCAGTCGGCGAGCAGGGCGGCGAGCTCCTTCTCGCGCAGCATCGGGCTCGCCGTGACCGCGATCGCGCCCGCCTTCCAGATCGCCAGCAGGGCGACCACGAACTGCGGCACGTTCTGCATGTGGACGACGACGCGATCACCGCCCCGCACCCCGAGCTCGGCCAGCGCGCAGGCAAGCGCGTCGCTGCGGCGGTCGACCTCGGCGACCGTGAGGGTGGCGTCGAAGTACTCGATCAGGGTGCGATCGGGGGCCCGGCGCACGGCGTCGCGCCACATCTCGAGCGCGCTCTCGAACTCCGGCTCGCGGTCGGCGGCGAGGCCCGGCGGGTAAACGTCGAGCCACGGCCTGGGGCCGGCGCCGGGCGCGTCGCGCGCGCCGGTCGGCTCGCCGGCGCCCGTCGCGCGGCGCGCGTCACTCACGTCGGTCGCCCGGCTCGCGGTCGAAGACCCGGGTCACGGTCTCGGCGACGCAGACGGGCTTTGACCCGCCCTGGCGCTCGAAGACGAGCGCGAGGGTCAGCTGGGCGCCGCCCTCGAGCTCCTCGACGCCGGCCACGGTCGCCCGCATCCGCACCTGCGAGTCGACCGGCACCGGGGCCGGGAACCGCACCCGATTGAGCCCGTAGTTGACCGAGGCGGCGAAGCGCCGGTAGGAGATCAGCTCGTAGGTGCACGTGGGGGCCAGCGAGAGGGTGAGCAGGCCGTGCGCGATCGTGGTGCCGTAGCGCGAGTCGGCGGCGCGCTCGGGATCGGTGTGCAGCCAGTAGTCGTCGCCGGTGACCGCGGCGAAGGCGTCGATCGTCTCCTGGGTGATCTCGTGCCAGGCGCTGACCCCGAGCTCGTGCCCGGCCCAGCCGCACAGCTCGCGGCTGTCGCCGGGCTCGAGCGGGGCGCGTGGCGGAATGTCGGCGGAATCGCTCACAGGCTCGGCGATCAGCCCATCGCGGCGCCCGCGTTGACGTCCAGGTCGTGCCCGGTCATCGCGCTCGATCGATCCGAGGCCAGGAAGACCGCCGCGTCGGCGACCTCGGCGGCGTCCACGGGCCGGCGCAGCGGCGAGCGCAGGGCGAAGCGCTCGCGCACCTCGTCCTCGCCGACCCCCGTCGCCTCGGCCTGCTTGGCGATCACCGCGTCCAGGCGCTCGCCGGCGACCGCCCCCGGCGAAAGCAGGTTGACGCGCACGCCGTGCGGGCCGGTCTCGGCGGCCAGGGTACGGACGAGGCCGATCAGGGCGGCCTTGCTCGCCGTGTAGGGCGTGCGCGCGTAGAGCGGCCGCCTGCCGCTCATCGAGCCGATCACGATCACGCTGCCGCGCCGGCGCTCGATCATCGCCGGCAGCACCGCGCGGCAGCACAGAAACGTCCCGGCGACGTTGACGGCGAAGGTGTCGGCCCACTCCTCGGGCGTCACCTCCCACAGCTCCTTCGTCGGCCCCGCGACGCCCGAGTTGTTGACCAGCACGTCGACGGGACCGAGGCGGTCGCGCGCCGCGGCGGCCAGCGCCTCGACCTCGGGCGGCTCGCGCAGGTCGGCGCGCACCGCGATCGCCTCGCCGCCGGCGGACTCGATCTCGGCGGCGGTGGCCTCGAGGCGATCCATCCCCCGTCCGGCCACCGCCACCCTCGCCCCCTCGCGCGCCAGCGCCAGCGCGATTGCGCGGCCGATCCCGCGCCCGCCGCCGGTCACGATCGCCACCCGCCCGGCGAGCTCCGGACCCTGCCTGGCGTCGTGCTCCGCCACGGCGATCAGGCCCCCACCACGAGCACGGACTTGCCCCGCACCCGCCGGCCCTCGAGGTCGGCGAGCGCCCGCGCGCCCTCGGCGAGCGGGTAGCACGCGGCGATCACCGGATCGATCCGCCCGTCGGCGAGCATCGGCGCAAGGATCGCAGCCCCGCGCCCGACCAGCTCGCGGTCGACCTCGGTGAAGGCGCCCCAGGCGACGCCGGCGACGGAGGCGTTTCGCAGCAGCAGCCGGTTGACCTTCAGCTCCGGGATCGAGCCGGCGGCGAAGCCGACGACGAGCAGCCGCCCCTCCGGCGCCAGACAGCGGATCGCCTCGGCGAAGAGCTCGCCGCCGACGGGATCGAGGATCACGTCGGCGCCCCGCCCGCCGGTCAGCTCGCGGGCCCGGTCGCGAAGCCCGTCGCCGAGGTCGATGACCTCCTCGGCCCCCGCCCGCGTCGCGGTCTCGCGGCCGGCCTCGTCGCGGACCACCGCCAGCACCCGCGCCCCGAGCGCCGCGCCGACCTGCACCGCGGCGGTGCCGATCCCACCGCCGGCGCCGAGCACGACCAGCACCTCGCCCGCCCGGATCGCGGCCCGGCGCTCGAGCGCGAAGAGGACCGTGTGGTAGTTGACCAGCATCGCCGCGGCGACCTCGAAGGAGGCCTCGGGCGGGATCGCCACCACCCGGTGCGCCGGCACGGCGACCCGCTCGGCGTAGCCGCCGTGGGGCATGAAGGCGGCGGCACGGTCGCCCTCGGCGTGACCCGAGTCCGCTGGCGCCGAGACCACCGTCCCCGCCACCTCGAGCCCGGGCGCGAACGGCGGCTCGGGGCGCTCCTGGTAGCGGCCGCGGGTGAGCAGCAGGTCGGGGAACGAGACCCCCGCCGCCGCGACGTCGATGAGCACGCCGCCGTCGGGCGAGGGCTGGTCGACGTCGAGCAGGCGCAGGCCGGCGGGGCCGCTGAGCTCGGTGACCATCAGGGCCTTCACGCCGTGGCCTCGCGCAGCGTCGGGGCGACCCGCTCGGCGAGCAGCTCGAGCTGGTCGAGCTCATCCGAGAGCGGGGTGAGGATGAACGAATCGACCCGGTCGATCGGGGCGACGTCGGCGAGTAGCCGCTCGGCCACCTCCTCGCGGTCCCGATCGTGTAGGTGCTCCGGGCCTCGTCCCAGTCGCCGGTGAAGAAGCGCGCCAGTGCCTCGCGGCACCGGTCCTCGGCGCCCGGGCCATCGAGGACGTAGATCCAGTCGGAGAGCACGAAGTCGATCTCCGAGCGGTCGCGCCCGGCGCGCTCGGCGCTCTCGAGCACCCGCTCCCAACCCAGGCCGAGGAGCCGCGGCCCGAGGCGGCGCCGGCTCGCCGCCGAGTAGATCATCGGCACCCAGCCGTCGGCGAGCCGTCCCGCCCGGTCGAGCACCCGCTCGGCGACCGGGGGCAGCTCGTCCCAGCCGAGCACGCTGTCGGGGGCGAAGGAGGCGATCCAGATCGGCGGCCCGCCGGCCTGGATCGGCAGCGGGCCGATCGAGGCCTCGTCGAGCGTCCACCAAGGGGTCGAGTCGCTGACCGACTCGCCGCGCCACAGCGCCCGGGCCACCGCCAGCGAGGCCTCGAAGATCTCGCCGCGGCGGCGCCGCTCGACGCCCAGGGCCTCGAACTCGCGCCGGTTCCAGCCCAGGCCCGCGCCGAGCACGAGCCGCCCGCCGGAGACGACGTCGAGCCCGGCCATCGTCTTCGCGAGCTGCAGCGGGTGGCGGTAGGGGAAGACGAGCACCAGCGGCCCGACCAGGATCCGCTCGGTGCGCGCGGCGACCCCGGCCAGCGAGGTGGTCACCTCCGGCATCGAGGCCGCGTAGACCGCCTCCCCGTCGCCGCCCGCCGCCTCCGAGAGCATGCGGTCGCCGAGGAAGAAGCCGTCGACTCCGAGCTCCTCGGCGCGCTCGGCCCAGCGCGCCAGGCGCTCGAAGACGCCCTCGCCGTCGGTCCCGACCCACGAGGGCGGGCGCGCGCAGATCCTGGTCGGCTCAACCGCCGCCATCGTTCACCTCCATCGCCAGGACCGCCCAGACGGCGGCCTTTTGCCAGTGCATGCCGGCACGCAGCGAGCCGTACGGGCCCTGCCCGAGCGCACCCTCGCAGACGAACTTCAGGGCTCGCAGCCCGGGCAGCTCGTAGCGTCGCGAGTCGTCGAGACCGAGCGCCTCCGAGACGCGCTCGGCGCTCAGCCAGCCCGCGAGCCGCGCGTAGGCCTCGGCATCGGCGGCCGCGATCGTCAGGTCGAGGGTCGAGCCCTTGTCGCCGGCGCGACCGCTCGCCACGTCGAGGACCCTCACCGGGCCACCTCCCACTCCAGCTCGACGCTGACCCGGTCGCGATCGACGCGGCCGTCGAGCACGGCGAAGCGAGGGCGGGCCTCGCTGCGCAGCGCACAGCCACCCGCCGGGCCGGCGAGGGTCAGCGCGTAGAGCTCGTCCTCGATCGCCTGTGCGAGCTCGTCGTCGTCGCAGCCGACCGAGGCGTGCACCCGGACCTCGGGCGGCTCGCAGGCGGCGGGCGCGCTCGCGGGCCCGAGGACCGAGTCGACGCCCACGGTGTCGACCAGCGCCTCGGCAACCCCGAGCTCGGCGAGCCGGATCTCCAGCACCTCGGCCGCGGTGCGCGAGCGCCCCAGTGCGCCCGGTCCGGCGAAGGCGATCTCGGCGTCCATCACCACTCCGGGCCGAAGCGCGTAGCCCGAGGCCTTGAGTCGCTCGGGGCGCCCGGCGTGGCGAGCGCCCCGGACCCCGACGCGGTCGGCACCGAGCTCGGCGAGCTCGATGCCGGAGAGGTCGAGGACCGCGTCGGGGGTCACGTAGGCGCTTGGGTCGTGAACCTCGTAGAGGAGCTGCAGGACGCAGGTCAGCTCATCGATCCGCCCGCCGGAGCCGGCGGGCTTGGAGATCTCGCGCCGCCGTCGGGCTCGATGCGGGCGATCGGGTAGCCGATGCGAGCCAGCTCGGCGGCCGACGGCCCCTCGCCCCCGGGCGCCGCGAAGTTGCCGCCGCACAGCTGGGGGCCGCACTCGAGCAGGTGGCCGATCGCCAGCGCCCCCGCGAGCGCGTCCTCGCCCCCGCCGAGGCGGCCCCGCGCGGGCGCGGCGAACAGCGCCGCATCGGCGACCCGGCCGGTGATCACCACGTCGGCGCCCTCCTCGATCGCCCGCGCCGGTCCGTCGAGCCCGAGGTAGCAGTGGACGGCGCGCAGGTCGGCGTCGTCGGGGAGCTCGTCGAGCCAGTCCACGCCGGGCGCCGAGGCGGTCAGGTCGTCGCCCAGCACCGCGGCGACCCGCAGCCCCCCGAGCCCGAGCTCGGAGGCGAGGGTCGCCACCTCGTGCGCGGCGCCCGCCGGATCGGCGGCGCCCAGGTTCGAGATCACGGTGCAGCCGTGCTCGTGGGCGACCGGCAGCAGGGGCGCGAGGCGGCGGCGCAGGCGCCGGTCGTAGCGCGGCGCGCCCGGGTCGCCGGCCAGCGCCTGGGCCAGCGTGCGCTCGGCGAGGCACTCGAGCACCACCGCGTCCAGGGCGCCCGAGGACGCGAGCGCGACGGCCGGCTCGATCCGATCCCCGGCGAACCCAGCACCGGCGCCGACGACCGTCGCGTCCGCGGCGACGGTCACAGCCCCAGGTACGCGCTGCGCAGCCGCTCGTCGCCGAACAGCTCCTCGCCTGAGCCCGTCATCGTCACCCGGCCCTGCTCGAGCACATAGCCGCGGCCGGCCATCTCGAGCGCCTCGCCCACGTTCTGCTCGACGAGCAGGACGGTGAGCCCGGTGTCGGCGAGCGTTCGGATCAGCCCGAAGAGCTGGTCGACGATGATCGGCGCGAGCCCGAGCGAGGGCTCGTCGAGCGCGATCAGCTTCGGCTTCGACATCAGCCCGCGCGCCAGCGCGCACATCTGCTGCTCGCCGCCCGACAGCGACCCGGCGAGCTGGTCGCGGCGGTCGGCGAGCGCCGGGAACAACTCCAGCACATCGGCCATGGTGCGCGCGCGATCGCGCCTCACCGACCGGCCGTAGGCGCCCAGGGTCAGGTTCTCGCCGACGCTCAGGAAGGGAAACAGCCGGCGGCCCTCGGGCACCAGGATCAGGCCACGGGCGACCGCGTCGTGGGCCGGCTCGCCGGCGATCGGCTGACCGTCGAACTCGACCGCCCCGCCGCTCGGGCGGATCAGGCCGCTCATCGCGCGCAGCAGGGTGGTCTTGCCGGCGCCGTTCGCGCCCACCAGGGCGACCACCTCGCCGCCGTTGACCTCGAGGTCCACCCCGTGCAGGACCGGCAGGTCCTCGTATCCGGCCTCAAGGCCCCGGATGCGAAGCAGCGCCGTCATCGATGCCTCGTCCCGAGGTAGGCCTCGATCACCCGCTCGTCGGCGAAAACCTGCTCGGGGGTCCCCTCGGCGATCGGCTTGCCGTGGTCGAGGGCGAGCATCCGCTGGCAGAGCCCGCGGACGACCTTCAGGTTGTGCTCGATCAACAACACCGTGAGCCCACCCGCGTGCAGCTCGCCGATCACCTCAATCGCCTGGTCGGTCTCGACCGGGTTGAGCCCGGCCATCACCTCGTCGAGCAGCAGAACCCGCGGCTCGATCGCGAGCGCGCGCGCGATCTCCAGGCGCTTGCGTTGGGCGAGGGTCAGCTGGGTGGCGGGCACCTGCGCGCGGTCGGCGAGGCGGAGACGCTCGAGCACCTCGTAGCCGGCCACCTCGGCGGCGCGCCGCGAACGCTCGTGCGTCATCGCGCAGACCGCGACGTTCTCGGCGACGGTCATCGAGTCGAACGGCCTGACGATCTGAAACGTGCGGCCGAGCCCCATGCGCGCGCGTGTGTGGACCGGCTTGCGCGTCACCCGCTCGGAGTCGAGGAAGATCTGGCCCTCGGAGGGCGCGAGCTCGCCCGACAGCAGTGAGAACAGGGTCGTCTTGCCGGCGCCGTTCGGGCCGACGATCCCGACCAGCTCGCCCGTCGAGATGTCGAGGTCCACTCCGTCGACCGCCCGCAGGCCGCCGAAGTGGCGCCCGAGGCGCTCGGCACGCAGGATCGAGGCGCGTGGCCGCGGCTCAGCGGCCATATCGGCTCCACAGGGTCTGGAGCGCGCCCCAGATCCCGCGCTTGAAGAAGAGCGCGAAGCCGACCAGCAGGACGCCGAGCAGGACGAGGTGGGCGCCGGGCGCGGCGCCGCCCAGCTCGCCGCGCAGGTACTGCGACCCGGGCTGGACGAGCAGGCCGCCGATCACCGGGCCGGCGATCGTCCCGATCCCGCCGATCAGCGCCATGAGCGGCAGCCGCACGCCGATCTCGGAGAGGTTGAGGACGGTGGGCGGGTCGATCAGGCCGATCCAGGTCGCGTACAGCCCGCCGCCAGCTCCGGTCAGGGCGGCGCTGATCGCGAGCCCGGTGGTCTTCACCCGCAGCGCGTCGATGCCCGCGGCCTCGGCGGCCTCCTGGTCGTCGCGGACCGCCCGCAGCCGGTAGCCGAGGCGCCCGCGGGCGATCGCGAGCGAGAGGCCCACCGCGACCGCCATGAAGCAGAACATGAGCACGGCGAAGCTGAAGTCATCGGTGAACAGGCTGTCCTCGAACGGAATCCGGACCCCGTTCGGCCCGCCGGTGAAGTCGAAGTAGCTCGCCAGCGCGAAGGCGACCTCGCTCAGCGCCAGGGTCGCGATCGCGAAGAACGGCCCGCGCAACCGAAACAGCGGCCAGGCGATGAGCACGGCGATCAGCGCCGCGAGCGCCGCGCCGGCGATCAGCCCGATCCACGGCGAGACGCCGCTATCGACCTGCAGGAGCGCGACCGTGTAGGCGCCGACGCCGAAGAAGACCGCATGCCCGAGCGAGAACTGCCCGCCGAGGCCGCCGATGATGTTCCACGCCGACGCCAGGCCGGCGAACAGCAGCCCCCCGGTGACCAGGTTGAGCCAGTACTCGTCGGCGGCCACGAACCAGGTGACGACGAAGATCGCCGCGATCCCGATCGCGTACTTGACCCAGGCCCGAGTCGCGGGCTCGGCCGCGTGCGCGCCTCGGCCGGCACTCGAGTCGCGCCCGGCGTCGCCGGGCCGGCGCCCGGGA
>WHSW01000137.1 GCA_009379895.1 Solirubrobacterales bacterium | reverse complement strand
TGGTCGGTGTTAGTGGGCCGACGTAAGATAGGTTGATAAAGGTTTGCTAAAGTTTTGCGCCGGCGCGGTCCAAGACGACGCGAGGAGAGGCACAAATGGGCTACCGCAACCGCTGAGTCAACGCAAATAGAACTCGCGCAACTTGCTTAACGGCGCCAGGCCGCATAGGATGGCGCCTCGATGTCGCACGATCAAAGCCACTCCATGGGGGGGTGGGGTGACCTGATCCCTCCGCCGCGCGTGGTGTTCCGCCGCTGGCGACCGCCGGACGTGAGCCGACGTCAGATGCGGTGGGCGATCGCGTTCAACGTCCTCCCCGCCGGGTTGGCGCTTGCGGGCTTTTTCGCGATCGGACCGCGCTCCAACTGGAGCGATCCGATCCTTCTATTTGCGCTCGCGGCGATCGCCGGCGTCGCGTTCTTCGCGGAGGCACGACTCAAGGGCGTCACCACCTTCTTCAGCGCGACGATCGTCTGCGCTCTGATCGCGTTGGTCTTCTGCGGTCCGTTGCCCGCCTTGATCATCTGGCTGGTTCCCGACTTGATCGACCGCGCGATCCTGCGAGCGGCCCCGCTGTTCACGCCGGGCCTCGTGGCCAACGTCGGCAGCTTCGCGCTGGCCCTCCTGGTGGGCGAGGCCCTCCTACAGCTCGCCGCCGCACCCACCGTGATCGCCGAGCTGCCCGCGGTCTACTGCGCCGGGCTCGCGATGTGGGTCGTGAACTTCGCCGTCGCCCGCCTCTGCTTCGGGCCCTTCTTCGGCGGCTACCGAGTGCGCTCGTTGATTCGCAGCGAGTTCATCGACTTCGCCCCCGAAGTGCTGGGGATGATGCTCGCTGGGGCCGCGACGGTCGCCCTGGTCGAGCCGGTTGGGGCGCTCGGTGTCCTGCCCCTGGCGGCCGTGATCCTCCTCCCCCAGCTGGCACTCGAGCGCCTCGCGGCCGCCAGATCGGTCTCGTCGCTCGACCCCGCCTCGGCCACGCGGCTCTACGCGGGTGCGCTCGCCGACGCGATGGCGATCTCGCGCCGCCAGCGTCGCGAGCTCGACGCCGCCGCTCGCGCGCTCGCGACGGACGACGGCGATGGTGCGCAGCCGCCACTCCACACCGGCCTCGGCGTGCCCCACTCGGGCCTCGGCGTATCTCATGCTTCTTATCTCGCCCTGCACGCCTCCGAGCGCTGGGACGGCCGAGGTTGGCCCGCCGGCCTGCCCGCCGACGCGACCCCGCTCGAGAGCCGGGTGCTGGCCGTCGCGCAGGCGTGGAGCGCGCTCACCGCCCGCGGCGGTCCCGAGCTCGCGCATAGCACCGCGATGCTGGGCCTCGCCGCTCGAGCCGGCACCGAGTTCGATCCGGCGGTCGTCGAGGCCGCCGGGCGGATCGTGGCGCAGGAGGAGGCGTTCGTGCGCGAACCTGCCTTCCAGCCCAGGTTCCATCACCTGCCCGTGCCGCGCACGGTTCGCCGCGGCGCCCTGGCCGCGCTCGGGCCGCTCGTGGCCCACGCGCACGAGTAGCTCAGCGCAACGCGTTGCGCAGGTCGAAGGCGCGGATGCCCTCGGGGCCCTGGTCGGTGCAGTCGAAGAAGCGCGGGTTGACGCAGTCGAACGCCGGCCCCTCGCCCTCGTAGCAGGGCTCGACCCGGAACTGGCACTGCGGCAGCGGCTGGCCGGTCATCTTGATCCCGCCGAAGCCGCCGCTCGCCTCGGCGAGCTCGAACATGTCGACGTCGATCTCGGCGCGATAGACCTTGCGCAGGCAACCCATGTAGCGGCCGCCGGTGAGCTGGTCCTCGTAGCTGTACAGAAAGCGGCAGCCGAGCTCCATGCAGCCGCGCGGATCGACCAGCTTGTCGCAGAAGGTCCGGCAGCGCCGGCACTCGCCAACCCCCGTCCCCGCTCTCTGTGCCGTCGACATCGCCGAAAGTCTACGTCTACGCCGTGAGGGGCGAGGGGCAAGCCGGGCAAGGAAGCGGGCGGCGTGGCGTGCTCCGCACGCGAGCCGCCAATGACTCCGCCCGGCGCCGGCGATCGCCCCTCACGCGGCGAGCGCGGTGGGACCGAGGAGCTGATCCAGCTCGGCGCGCAGGCCGGGCGAGGCGGCGACCCGGTAGTCGTCGCCGAAGCGCAGCCTGCGGGTGCCCTCGCGCGTGCGCATCTCGAGCAGCACCTCGCAATCGCCGGGAAAGGAGTCGAACACGGCCTTCAGCTCCTCGATCAGCGAGGCGCCGAACTCGGCGGCCTCGATCCGCAGGAGCAGCGGACGCGCCCGCTCGGCGACCTTGACGCGGGCGGCGGCGAGCTCGTCGGCGCCGGGCTCGAACGCCTCGGCCTCCTGCACCACGAGGCTCATCTCGCCGCGGCCCTTGTGGTCGACGCGGCCGCGGACGACCACCACCCGGTCGACCTCGAGCACCTCGGCCGCCTCGCCGGCGGCGTCGCGGACGAACAGGTCGAGCTGGCCCTCGAGGTCGTCGAGGGTCACGAACATGACGTAGCCGCCGTTGCGCGTGCGGACCTTCTTCGCCTCGCTGACGATCCCGCCGACGGTGACCCAGGAGCCGTCCTGCATGGCGGCGACCGCGGTCAGCGGTCGCTCGACGCGGGCGCTCAGCGCGTCGCGGACCTCGCTCAGCGGGTGGGAGGAGAGGAACGTGCCCAGGGTCTCCTTTTCCAGACGCAGCAGCTGACGCTGGTCGAACTCCTCGCCGAGCACCGGCGGGTGGCGCGGGGCGGAGAGATCCGTCGCCGGCGAGCTGCCGGCGCCCTCACCGCCGAGGTCGAAGATCGAGCCCTGGCCGCGGCGCGAGTCCTCCTGCGCCTTCTGGCCCGCCGACTGGGCATGGGCGAGGACCTCGAGCATCCCGCGCCGGGTGGCGCCGGTCGAGTCGAGCGCGCCGCACTTGATCAGGCACTCGATCGCCCGCTTGTTGACCGCCCGCGCGTCGACCCGCTCGCAGAACTCCCAGACCGACTCGAACCCGCCCTCCGCCTCGCGCGCGGCGAGGATCGCCCCGACGGCGGCGTGGCCGACGTTCTTGACCGCGTCGAGCCCGAAGCGAATCGAGTTGCCCGAGACGACGAAGTCGTGGTCGGAGGAGTTGACGTCGGGCGGCAGCACCTCGATCCCCATCGCCTCGCAGCGGTTGACGAAGAACGGCACCTTGTCCTTGGTCGACATCACCGATGAGATCACCGCCGCCATGTACTCGGCCGGGTAGTTGGCCTTCAGGTAGGCGGTGCGGTAGGCGATCAGCGCGTAGCAGGCGGCGTGACTCTTGTTGTAGGAGTAGTCGGCCGCGGCCGTCATCAGCGACCACAGGTCCTTCGCGACGCGGGTCTCGGTGTCCGAGGCCGCGCAGCCCGCGATGAACTTGTCCTCCATGGTCGCCATCAGGTCGCGCTTCTTCTTCCCCACCGCCTTGCGCAGGTCGTCGGCCTCGGCGGGGCTGAACCCGGCGATTCGCTTGGCGATCTCCATCAGCTGCTCCTGGTAGATGCAGCACCCGTAGCTGGACTCGGTGATCGAGCGCAGGCGTTCGTCGGGGTAGGTCACCGAGCGCGGGTCGCGCTTGCCGCCCGCGTAGTCGTCGATGTACCGCATCGCTCCCGGCCGGTACAGCGCGTTGAGCGCGACGATGTCCTGAAACTCGGTCGGCCGGACCTTCTTGAGCGCGTCGCGCATTCCCTCGGACTCGAACTGAAAGACGCCCACGGAGTCGCCCCTGGCGAGCATCTCGAACGTGATCGCGTCGTCGAGCGGGATCGCCTCGATGTCGAGCTCGACCCCGCGCGAACGACGGATGATGTCGACCGCGTCCTCGATCACGTCGAGGTTGCGCAGCCCGAGGAAATCCATCTTCAGCAGGCCGATCTCCTCGATCGGCCCCATCGAGTACTGGGTGACGATCTTGTATTGGCGCTCCGGCTTGCCGTTCGCGCCGTTGGCGGCCGGTGCCCCGCGGTCCTCGGCGAGCTGCAGCGGGACGATCTCGTTCAGCGGCCGGTCGGCGATCACCACCGCGGCGGCATGGATCGAGTTGTTGCGAACGATCCCCTCGAGGCCCTTGGCGACGTCGACGACGCGGCGCACGTCGGCGTCGGCGTCGTAGGCCCTGCGCAGGTCCTGGCCCGACTTCAGGCACTCGGCGAAGCTCGGGCTGCGGCCCATGATCGGCTCCGGGATCAGCTTCGCGGCGCGATCGCCGGTGCCGTAGTCGTAGCCGAGCACGCGCGCCGCGTCGCGGGTCGCCGCGCGCGGGGCCATCTTGCCGAAGGTGATGATCTGGGCCACCGACTCGCGCCCGTACTTCTCCTGCACGTAGCGGATCACGCGCTCGCGGCCGCGAACCGAGAAGTCGATGTCGATGTCGGGCATCGACTTGCGCGCCGGGTTCAGGAAGCGCTCGAAGAGCAGGTCGTTGGCGAGCGGGTCGAGGTCGGTGATGTTGAGCGCGTAGGCGACGATCGAGCCCGCCGCCGAGCCGCGGCCCGGCCCGACCGCGATCCCGTTCTCCTTCGCGTGGCGGACGAAGTCCCAGACGATCAGGAAGTAGGACTCGAAGCCCATCTCGTCGATCACCCCGAGCTCGAACTCGAGCCGCTCGACCGCCTCGGCGGGGACCGGGTCGCCGTAACGGCGGGCGAGGCCCTCGCGGGCCAGACGGTGCAGCATCTCCTGCGGCTCCTCCCCGTCGGGGGTCGGAAAGCGCGGCAGCAGCAGCTTGCCGAGCTCGATCTCGACGTTGCAGCGCGCGGCGATCTCGAGGGTGGTGGGCACCGACTCGGGCCAGCGCGCAAACGACTGCTCCATCTCCGCCGCGCTGCGCAGGAAGAACTCGTTCGTGTCGAAGCTCAGCTTCGGCTGCTCGAGCGTCGACTTGGTCTGCACGCAGAGCAGCGCCGCGTGGTTGGAGTAGTCCTCGCGGCGCAGGTAGTGGACGTCGGCGGTGGCGACCAGAGGCCGGCCGAGCTCGCGGGCGACCGCGACGATCCCCTCGTTGGCCTTGTCCTGCTCGGTGATCCCGTTCTCCTGCAGCTCGAAGTAGAGGTTCTCGGGCCCGAAGACCTGCGCCAGGTCGTCGACGTGGGCGCGCGCCTCTCCCCGGCGCTCCTCGACTAGGCGCCGGCAGAAGCGCGACTGCAGGCAGCCGGTGAGCGCGATCACGCCCTCCGAGTGGCGCTCGAGCAGCTCCATGTCGACGTTGGCCTTGCCGCGCTGAAAGCCCTCGAGGAAGCCGGCGGAGGTGAGCGCGACCAGGTTGCGAAAGCCCGCGTCGTCGGCCGCCAGCAGGGTGAGGTGATTGCGCTCGCCGCGACCGTCGGCCCGGCGGTCGTCGACGAAGTACGCCTCGAGCCCGAGGATCGGCTTGACCCCGTGCTTGCGGCAGGCCTTGTAGTGCTCGACCGCGCCGTTCATCACGCCGTGGTCGGTGAGCCCGAGCGCCGGCATCTCGAGCTCCGCGGCGCGCGCGGCCATGGCGTCGATCTTGCAGGCGCCGTCGAGTAGCGAGTACTCGCTGTGGACGTGCAGATGGACGGCTCCCGCGCTCACACTGCGATCATGCCAAGCGGGCCAGATGCCACGGCGGCGCGACCCCGCTACGTGCGACGATCGCGGAGTGATCTGGCTCCTGCGCCACGGCGAGGCCGAGGGCTCGGCCGACGACGACGCCTCGCGGCGGCTGACGGCCACCGGAGGGAGCCAGTCGCGGGCCGCCGGGGCCGCGCTGGCGGCGCTCGGCGTCCAGCTCGACGCGTGCCTGACCAGTCCCAAGCTGCGCGCGCTCGACACCGCGCGGATCGCCTGCGAGGTGCTCGGGCTCGACCCCGAGCCGACCGCTGCGCTGCGGGGCGGGGACTTCGTTCCGGCGGAGCTCGTAGCGGGGCGCGGCGAGGTCGTGCTGGTCGGCCACGAGCCCGACCTCTCGCGCGCGATCCAGGTCGCCACCGGGGCTCGGGTCGCGCTCAAGAAGGGCGGCCTCGCCGCGATCGACGAGAGCACACTGATGGCCCTGCTGCGCCCGGATCACCTGCGGGGGATCGCCGGGTCGTAGCCGGCGAGCGACGCACCGCGCCGAGGCCCTTTACCGGCCGCACCGGGGTGCACTATCGTGCGTCGATGCGCGACTCGGCGCCCCTCGAGGGGACCGAAGCCGCCTCGGGGGTCGACCGGCGCCGCTGGCTCGAGCCGGGGGCGATCCTGGCCCTGGTCCTGCTCTGCGGGGTATGGACCTGGTGGGCGCTCGAGGACGGCGCCTTCTTCGGCGTCGTCTGGCTTCCGGCTGGAATCGTCCTCTGCGCCGGCGCCGCCCTGCTGATCGCCTTCGCGTGGGGGCGCGTCGATCTGCGGCGGACCCCCGCGGTCGGGCTCGCGCTCGCAGCGCTCGTCGCGCTCGGCTCCTGGTCGCTGCTCTCGGCGATCTGGAGCCCGGCGCCGGACGTCGCGATCGGCGACGGCCAGCGGATCCTGATCTACGCGGTCGCGTTCGCGATCGCGCTCTGGCTCGGCGCCCTGCTCGGCCGCCGTTCGCCGCTCGCGCTCGCGCCGGTCGCGCTCGCCGCGGCGGTCGCGGCCGTGG
This sequence comes from Solirubrobacterales bacterium, assembly GCA_009379895.1. Taxonomy (GTDB): domain Bacteria; phylum Actinomycetota; class Thermoleophilia; order Solirubrobacterales; family 70-9; genus WHSW01. Next base: position 3,107 of record WHSW01000137.1, on the reverse strand, counting down.
CGACGATCGTCGCCCTCATGGGGGGTGACGCGGCACGGGACCTGCTCAACGCAGACGGCACCCTCCAGTACCCGTTGGGCTACCGAAACGCGACCGCGGCTTTCTTCGCGATCGCGATCTTCCCGACACTTGGGCTCGCCCTCGATCGCGACCTGGCATGGCCGCTGCGCGCCGCCGCCCTGGCGACCGCGACCGTGTGCGTCGATTTTCTGCTTCTCTGCCAAAGCCGCGGCTCGATCGCGGCCGTGGCGGTCGCGGTCGTGATCTTCATCCTGCTCTCCCCCGCCCGGCTGCGCACGCTCTGCTGGCTCGTGCTCGCCGCGCTGCCGGCGATCGCAACGATCGGGCCTGCCGGCGATCTCTACTCGGCGGCCGAGAACGGGCTCGGTGGGGTGCTCGACGAGATGCACACGGCCGGCCGGGTGGCGGCGCTGACCGCGGGCGGCAGCCTGATCCTCGGCGCCGGCGCGGCGCTCTTCGACCGCTGGCGGCCCGGGTTCGGAGAGGGACCGCGCGCCAACCGCGCGGTCGCCGGAATCGTCGCGGCCTGCCTCGTGCTTGGGCTCGCCGGCTTCGTCGCGGCGGTCGGCGATCCGATCGACTGGGCCGATCAGCGCCTCGAGGAGTTCAACTCCGGCGAGGCCACCGGTCGCGAGGGAGCGGTGGGCCGGTTGAGCCTGGACGCCGGCTCGACCCGCAACGACATGTGGCGGGTAGCCCTCCAGGACTTCCGCGACAACCCGCTGCTTGGCGACGGCGGTGGCGGTTGGCAATACACGTGGACGCGAGATCGCGAGATCGCCCACCGTGACGCGCGCGACGCCCACAGCGTCGAGTTGGAGCTCCTCTCCGAGCTCGGGGCGCCCGGGCTGCTGCTCCTCGTCATGGCGCTCGGCGGAGCGCTGCTCGGAATCCTGCGCGCGCGCCGCAGCGGCCCGGCGGCGTCGGCGCTGGGGGCGGCGGCGCTCGCGGCCGGCACGTACTGGCTGATCCACAGCTCGGTCGACTGGTTCTGGCCCTATCCGGCGGTCACCGCACCGGTGCTCGCCCTGCTCGGCGCCGCCTGCGGGCCGGCCGTGGTGACGCCCGGATCGGCCGTTGCCGCGGCCGGACGGCGATCGGCGACCATCCTGCGCGGGCTGCTGATCGCCGGGCTGGGCGTCCTCGCCGTGAGCGCCGTGCCGCCGTTTTTGAGCGAGCGTTACGTCAACGATGCCTACTCCGAATCCGGCACGGACCCGGCCCGCGCCTACGACGACCTGGCGCGCGCCCACGACCTGAACCCGCTCAGCAACACGCCGCTGCTGGCCGAGGGCGCGATCGCGCGCGCGGCCGGCGATCGAGCCCGGGCGATCGATGCGTTCACCGAGGCGGCGCGCAAGCGCCCGGAGGACTGGGCGAGCCACTACCTGCTCGCCGAGCTCTGGCGCGACTCGAAGCCTGCGAAGGCCCGGGCCGAGATCCGCGAGGCGCTCGCGCTCAACCCGCTGGGCGAGCGCAACCGCGCCCTCGCCGACCGGCTCGGCGTCGAGCTCCCGCCGGGGCCTGCGCCGCCGCGGCCTACGGATTAGAGCGCGAGTCGAGCCCGACGCGCCCGCGGCGCTCGGCGAACTGGTCGCGGCCGGCCAAGGATCGGCCGACCAGGTGCCCGAGCAGAAAGGCGAAGGCCATCCAGGCGCAGAGGATGAGCACGATCAGGGCGATCAGGGCGAGCGCGCTCAGCCGTGCGGCTCCTCCCTGATCAAGAACCGCGCGTCCGGCGCCCGGAGCGCGCGGTGGGCGTTGCGGAACAGCTCGACCGCGGTCTCGACGATGATCATCGCGTCGACCAGCACAGAGCGGCGCTTGATGTAGAAGAGGTCGTGGCAGAGCTTCCAGGCCGTGCCGATCTCCGAGCCCGCGTAACCGCAGCGCAAGGCGGCCCAGCCCGTGACCCCCGGCTTGACCAGATGGCGGCGGGTGTAGTGGGGAAGGCGCCGCTCAAGCGCCGTGACGAGCTCGGGGCGCTCCGGCCGCGGGCCGACGAGGGTCATCTCGCCCTGGAGGACGTTCCAGAGCTGGGGCACCTCGTCGAGATGCGTTCGGCGCAGCGCTCGACCCACGCGGGTCACCCGCTCGTCGCCGGCGACCGACCACCGCGGCCCGTCGCGCTCGGCGTCGGTCCGCATCGTGCGCAGCTTGAGGATCTCGAACTCCCTCCCGTACTCCCCCAGTCGCCGCTGGCGATAGAGCACCGGCCCGCGATCGCCGAGCTTGATCGCGATCGCCGCCGCGACGACCAGCGGCAGGCAGGCGAGGCCGATCAGCGTCGCGAGCACGAGGTCGAACAGCCGCTTCGAGAACGGCGCCGCGGCGCGAAATCGCGGGTGCATGATGTAGCGGTACCAGGCCGCGTCGATCATCCCCACGGGGACGTGGCCGAAGGTCTCCTCGTACAGCTCGTTGGCGGCGATCAGGCGGACGGGCAGGTCGAGGCACTGCTCGGCGACGCTCGCGCTCAGCGACCCCACGGTCGCGCTGCCCAGCTGCGGGGCCGGCGCGCAGATCAGCAGGTCGATCCGCCGTGCGAGGACCACCTCGCGAACCTCCTCGAGGCCGCCGAGCCGGCGCATCCGCTCGTCCCCGGGCGGGCCGTCGGACCCGAGCCAGCCGATCAGGTCATAGCTCTGGACCCCCGCCGCATCAAGCTCGGCGGCGAGGTCGGCGGCCAGGTCGCGCGAGCCGATCACCGCGACCCTCGCGCGCAGGCTCGGCTCGATCCGCGCCTTGATCCAGGCGCCGAGCGCGAGCACGAGCGATGCTCCGAGGACGACCGCCTCGAACTCGGCTAGCGGGTAGTCGGTGCCGCTCGCGAGCGAGATCAGCCACACGAAGCCGGCTCCCACGGCCGGCGCGGCGAGGCCGAGCAGGACGCGGCTGGCCCGCATCAGGTGAAGCGGCAGGTCGGCTCGGTCGATCGCCTGCGCGATGAAGAACACGCTGGCGAAGACGATCAGCCCGTGCCCCACGGCCCCCAGGTGCGAGTAGGCGATCAGCCCAGCCGCGATCGCGGGCGCCAGGCGCAGCGCGAGCAGGTCGATCAGCCGCTGGGCCTGGAGCGCGCGCAG
>WHSW01000136.1 GCA_009379895.1 Solirubrobacterales bacterium | reverse complement strand
GCCCGTCGGCCAGGTGATCGGTTCCGTGACGGAGCCCGTCGGCCAGGTGATCGGTTCCGTGACGGAGCCCGTCGGCCAGGTGATCGGTCCGGTCACAGAGCCGGTCGGCGGGGTGCTCGGTGCGGTGACCGAGCCGGTCGGCGCGGTGATCGGCTCGGTGACCGAGCCGGTCGGTCAGACGCTCGGTGCGGTGACCGAGCCGGTCGGTCAGGTGATCGGTTCGGTGACGGAGCCCGTCGGCCAGGTGATCGGTTCGGTGACGGAGCCGGTCGGCGGGGTGCTCGCTGCGGTGACCGAGCCCGTCGGCCAGGTGGTGACGGGGCCGGTCGGCGGGGTGCTCGGTCCGGTCACGGAGCCCGTCGGCCAGGTGATCGGTGCGGTGACCGAGCCGGTCGGCCGGACGCCCGGTGGGGTGGCCGACGCCGCCGGCCCGGTCAAGCAGCCCGCCACCCAGGCCCTCGACCCGGTCACCGAGCCCGTCACGGCTCCCGGTCCGGGGACGGTCGACTCGCTGACCGGGGCTACGGCCGGCGCCGACCACCCGGCCAGCGAGTCACGCACGGGGACGCTCGAAGGCATCGGCGAGTCGCTCGCCGCACCGCTCGACTCCCCGACCGTGACCCTCGAGGCGCGGCCCGCGCTTGCGCTCGGCGTCCTCTCAGGCGCTGCCGACGCGACCCCGGCCCAATCGGCCGCGGCCGAGCAGACGCGCTCACAGGAGCCCCCCCGGCTCCTACAGGCGCTCAGCGCCGCCGGCGCAGACGGCCCGGCCGTCGCCTCCGTCGCTAAATCCCGCCCCGTGCACGGGCCGCCCGGCCCCTCGCAGGGCTCTGGCCAGGGCGGTTCCTGGGGCGCCGGCGCAGGCGGCTTCGGCGGCTCGGCGCCCGGCCTGCTTTCCACTTCTGATCGGCTTCCGCGGGCCTTCTGGACCCGCCTGACGATGGCCCCTGACGCCTGGCGCTCGGCGGCCATCGTCGCTCTTCTCGAGCGCCCCGGCTAGGGCCAAGGCCCCAGCCGTAGCTCGCCGTGCGCGAAGCGCGCGCGGCGGCTGACCTACTCGAGAAGGAGAGACAGATGCGAAAGACAATCCATGCCGCCCTCGCCCGCGGCCTGCCGATCGCCCTGATCGCGGCGGCACTCCTCGCCGCCGAAGCCCAGGGCGCCGAGACCGAGGCCCAGTCGGGGGCCACCCGAGCCGCGGAGCAGCGTCCGATGGCCCCGGGAGCTGGCTTTGGCGATCCCGCCGGCTCACAGCGGGTGAGAGCGCTTCAGCTTCATTTGCGGCGTGCGGGTGAGGACCCGGGCCCGATCGACGGGCTGTTCGGGCCCCTGACTGAGGCCGCCGTGCGAAGCTTTCAGGCCGCCCAGGGTCTGGCCGCGGACGGGCTGGTCGGGCCGCTGACGTCGGCCGAGCTCAGGCGCCGGGCTGCGCTCATCGCCGCGGGAGCGGGCTATGGCGATCCCAACGGCTCACGGCGGGTGAGAGCGCTTCAGCTTCACCTGCGGCGAGCGGGTGAGGACCCCGGCCCGATCGACGGGCTGTTCGGGCCCCTGACCGAGGCCGCCGTGCGAAGCTTTCAGGCCGCCCAGGGTCTGGCCGCGGACGGGCTGGTCGGCAGGGCCACCCGCCTGGCGCTCGCCCAGCGGGCCACGGGCGAGCAGGCGCGGCGAGCGTCGGCGAGCCCCGAGAGCGACACACAGACCCCCGAACGGCCGGCAAGCGCGCGGTCGGATCGGGGACAGGGGGCCGAGGCCTCGCGGGCCGAGCAGACGAGGCCGGCGCCCGAGCGTGCGGCGGCCAAGCCGAACGCCCAGCCCACGCCCCGTTCCCCCGTCGGCGGGCGCCGCGGGATCGGCCCGGGAGCCGACGAGGTGGGATCCGGGCTGGCCGCCTGGATGGTGATCGTGGCACTGGCGCTTGTGACCGGCACCGGCCTGCTGGTACTTCGGACGTGGCCACCCAGGCGCTCGACAAATGCCAGCGTCTACTATCGGCCGGCCACCAGGCGCCGGCCGCCAGAGCCGCCACCGAGCCGTCCGGCGCCGGCCCCGCCCCAGAACGGGTCGGGCAAGGTGCCGATGCTCGGCTATGCGATCGTCTCGGGGCGCGAGGAATCAGTCGATCGAGGCGAGGCCAGCCGGCAGGCCGAGGCGATCGCCGCCGAGTGCACGCGCCGCGGGCTGGAGCTCTTGGAGCTGGTCCGCGAGCGCGAGCCGCAAGACCGCTCGGGGCTCGAGCGCCCCGGGCTGAGCTATGCCTGCGCGCGCATTCAAGCCGGCGTTGCCCGGGGGCTGGTCGTCTCAGAGCTCTCGCGGCTGGGTCGCTCGGCGGCCGAGCGAAGCGAGGTCGTGGACTGGTTCTTAGCCTCTCGCTCGCGACTGGTGGCGGTCGCCCAGGGGTTCGACACCGACCAGTTGGAGGACCGGCTCATCGCCTGGATCCTGTTCCATGTCTCAAGCCGGGAGCGCGAGCGGCTCGGCGAGCGCAAGCAGAGTGGCTTGCGGGTGGCGCCGGCGGCCGGCCCCTCGGCCGTCGCCGACGACCGCGAGCTATGCGAGCGGATCGTGCACATGCGCGCCGAGGGCATGACCCTGCAGGCGATCGCCGACCGCCTGAACGAGGAGGGGGTGCGAACGGTCAGGGGTGGCGCCATGTGGAGGCCCTCGAGTGTCCGGGGCGCATTCGCCTACAAGCACGGCCGCCGCCCCGGGGTCGGCTCACCGCCGGCCACCGACGAGGCCCCGGGAAGGGAGCACTGATCACATAACCCGATTCCAAAAGAGAGGCATCGAAGGCCCGTCGAAGACGCCTCGGTCTACCACGGGTCAGGTCCCGCGCCTCGGTGGCCGCCGAACGTCGACCGACTTGCCGGAGGTTGGCTAGGCTCGGGTGGTGGAGGATCGCGGTAAGCGCGCCGAGGATCGGGTCAAGCGCGCGTCCGGGAAAAGCGGCAGGTTCGTGCTCGAGATCGTCGCGGCGATCGTGGTCGGCGCGGGCATCCCGCTGTTCTGGATCTGGCTCGGCTCGCAGATCCAAGGGTCGCGCGGCGCCTCGAACGTCGAGGCGAGCACCGCGGTGATCATGGTTCTCGGCATCCTGATCAGCTACACGGTGGTGCTGCTCGTCGCCGGGACGCTCCAGGCCCGGGGCCAGCAATCGCGTTCGCGCCCGCCCACCCGGGCCCCCTGGCTGCGCAGCATGCGCGACGAGCCCTACCGCCCCGGGACCACCAAGCTGAGCCCGGTCGAGGTCGTCTTCGTCGGCACCGCGATCGTCGCCTCGATCGGGATGGTGATCTGGTTCTTCGCCTTCGCGGGCAGCCCGCTGCCGAGCTGAGGCCGATGTTCGAGGCCGCCCACAGCGAGCGCATCCAGGCTCCCGCCGCGGCCGTCTGGGAGCTCTGGGCCGACCCGGGCCGCTGGCCGGACTGGGACCATCGGATCACGAGCGCCGAGCTCGGTGGCGAGCTTCGGGTGGGAGCGGAGCTGAGGGTCAAGCTGCGCCGCGGCGGTCGGGTGCGCTACGAGGTGATCGAGCTCGAGCCCGAGCGCCTGCTGATCACGGAGGTGCGCTTTCCCGGCGCGCGGCTCGGCCACGAGCAGCGCCTGGAGCCCGCCGGCGACGCGGTCGCGAGCGCGCACCGCCTCTACGTCTCCGGACCGCTCTCGGGCTTCTGGGCGCCGATGCTTGGCCGCAAGCGGATGCGCGAGAACGTCTCGCGCTTCGGGCCGCGCGAGCGCGAACTGGTCGAGCCGGGCGCGCGGCCGAAGCAGGAGCGCAACGCGCGCCGCCGCTAGAGTCGCCAGCATTAGCCGATCGAGTTCTGGTAGAGCACGTAGCCGATCCCGCTGCAGACCGCGGCGATGATCCAGAAGCGCAGCATGATCTTCGTCTCCGACCAGGCGAGCAGCTCGAAGTGGTGGTGGACCGGGGCCATGAGCAAGACGCGGCGGCGCAGCATCTTGAACGAGATCACCTGAACCGCGACCGAGAGGGCCTCGATCACGAAGATCCCGCCGATGATGATCAGCAGCACCTCGGTCTGCGTCATCACGGCCATCGCCCCGATCGCGCCCCCTAACCCGAGCGAACCGGTGTCGCCCATGAAGATCGAGGCGGGGAACGCGTTGAACCAGAGAAAGCCGATCGAGGCGCCGACGAAGCACGCCGAGAGCAGCGCCAGCCCCTCCTGACCGTTGGTGATCGTGATCGCCATGTAGGCGAGCAGCACGATCGCGCACGAGCCGGCGGCGAGGCCGTCGAGGCCGTCGGTGAGGTTGACCGCGTTCGAGGCGCCGGCGATCACCAGGAAGACGAGGGCCAGGTAGAGCACCGGGCCGAGGTAGATCTCGGTGTCGAAGATCCGCGAGCGCAGCGCCGGCTCGAAGCCGAGCTCGTCGTAGGCGATCCACCACAGCAGCAGCGCCAGCCCGATCTGCCCGAGCAGCTTCCAGCGCGCCGAGAGCCCGAGCGAGCGGCGGCGCGAGACCTTGATGAAGTCGTCGGCGAAGCCGAGCGCCGCGCAGCCGATCGCGACCCCGAGCACCGCGAGGCTGGCGGTGTCGCGGTCGGAGAGCACCAGGTATGGGATCGCGATCGCGAGGAAGACGATCAGCCCGCCCATCGTCGGGGTCCCCGCCTTCGCGTGGTGCTCCTGCGGTCCCTCCTCGCGGATCTGCTGACCGAACTCCCTGACCCTCAGGAACGCGATGAACTTCGGCCCGAGGAAGATCGTGATCAGCATCGCGGCCATCCCGGCGATCAGGACCTCGCCGCGGTCGATCGCGTCGCGGGCGAACTCGACCACGACCTGGGCGGTCTGGACGCTCATCCGTCGTCCTTCGGCGGCGCGGTGGGGAGGTCCTCCGACCGCGACACCCCCGGATGCGAACCGGAGGAGGTGTCGCGCAGTAGCTGCTCCGAGAAGCGCTCGAGCCCGATCGCGCGCGAGCCCTTGACCAGGATCGCGTCGCCGGGCCCGAGCAGCGGCTCGACCACCGCGACGGCCGCCTCGGCGTCGGGCGCCCAATGGTCGGCGCCGTAGTCGCGGGCGAGCTCGCCGACCCCGACGACGACGTCGATCCCGAGCGCGCGGGCGTGCTCACCGGCGTCGCGGTGATAGCCCGGCGCGGTCGGGCCGAGCTCCGCCATCCCCCCGAGCACCGCGAGCCGGCGGCCGGCGACCTCGATCGAGGCGAGGTGGTCGAGCGACGCTCGCATCGAGATCGGGTTGGCGTTGTAGCAGTCGTTGACGAGCACGGCGCCTCCGGGGAGATCGTGCAGCTCGCCCCGCAACCGCGAGAAGGATATGCCCGGCGCCCGACGCGCCATCTCTGCGAGCCCGGCGTCGAGCGCGACGCCGATCGCGACGGCGCACAGAGCGTTGGCCAGGTTGTGGCGCTCGGTGAACGGGAGCTCGAACGCCTGCTCGCCGGCCGGGGTCGCGATCGTCGCCGAGATCCCGGCGCCGCGGCGCTCGTGGCGGAGCGCGAAGACGTCGCCGCCCGCGCCGAAGGTGACCGTGGCCAGCCGCTCGCCGAGATGCGGCGCGAGCGCCTCGGCGTCGGCGGGCACGACCGCCGTGCCGTCGGCCCCGAGCCCGGCGACGATCTCGGCCTTCGCCTCGGCGATCGCCTCGAGCGTCCCGAGCAGCTCGAGGTGGACTGGTCCGACGTTGGTGATCGCCCCGACGTCGGGCTCGGCGATCTCGCAGAGCTCGGCGATCTGGCCGCGGCCCCGCATCGCCATCTCACAGACCAGCAGCTCGGTCCGCGGCCCGGCGGCGAGGATCGTCAGGGGCAGGCCGATCTCGGTGTTGAAGTTCTCGGCGCTGGCGTGGACTCGAAACGGCAGGATCGCGCTGCAGATGTCCTTGACCGACGTCTTGCCGGTCGAGCCCGTGATCCCGACCACGGGGCAGCCGAGCTCGCGCCGCCAGGCTCGGGCGAGCGATTGCAACGAGGCGAGCGGGTCGCGCGCGGCGATCACCCACGCCCGGTCCGAGCGACCGAGCTCGGCCGCCACGCGGTCGGCGCGGTCGGGGTCGACGACGACGCCCCAGGCGCCGGCGTCGATCGCCGCGGCCGCGTGCTCGCCGCCGTCGGCGCGCTCGCCGCGCAGGCCGAAGAACAGGTCCCCGCCGCCCACCGAGCGCGAGTCGATCGAGGCGCGCTCGGGCCTCGCGCCGCTCCCCCTGCCGACTATCCGGCCGCCCGCCGCCTCGGCGAGGCGCTCTGGAGCGAGCTCGATCACGCGGCGGTCAGGTCCCGGCGCCGGCCGCGGTCGCGAGCGCGCGGAGCTCGTCGCGGGCGACGTCGCGGTCGTCGAACGGGACCTTGCGCCCGCCCTCGAACTCCTGCCCCTGCTCGTGTCCCTTGCCGGCGATGACCACCGTGTCCCGCTCGCCGGCCGCGCCGAGCGCGAGCGCGATCGCCGTCCGGCGGTCGGGCTCGACCTCGACCTGGCCTCCCCCGCCGGCCATCCCGGCGCGGACCTCCTCGACGATCGCCAGCGGGTCCTCGGAGCGCGGGTTGTCGGAGGTGACCACGGCGAGGTCGGCCAGGCGCTCGGCGATCGCGCCCATCAGCGGGCGTTTCTCGCGGTCGCGGTCGCCGCCGCAGCCGAAGACGCAGATCAGCCGTCCCTCGGCGGCGGTGATCCGGCGCGCGGAGACGAGCACGTTCTCGAGCGAGTCGGGCGTGTGCGCGTAGTCGACCAGGACCGCGAACGGCTGTCCCCCGTCGATCGGCTCGAAGCGCCCGGGGACGCCCGCGGCGCCGGCGAGCGCGTCGACCGCCTCGCCGAGGCCGACCCCGAGCGCGCCGACCGAGGCGATCGCGCAGAGGGCGTTCTCGACGTTGAACGCGCCCGGCAGGGGGAGGGTCGCGGCGACCTCTGCGTCGGTCCCCAGGCAGCGAAAGCGCGTGCCCGTGGCGTCGAAGGAGGCGTCGAGGGCCCGGTAGTCGGCGCGCGGGTCGCCGGCGGCCGAGAAGGTGATCGGATCGAGCTCGGCGACCAGCTTGGCCCCCCACGGGTCGTCGAGGTTGACCACCGAGCGCTCGGCCTGCCCGGAGGCGAACAGGCGCCGCTTGGCGAGGAAGTAGTCCTCCATGTCGGCGTGGAAGTCGAGGTGGTCCTGGGTCAGGTTGGTGAACGCGGCGACCGCGAAGCGGATCCCGTCGCTGCGCCGCAGGGCCAGGGCGTGCGAGGAGACCTCCATCGCGCAGGCCTCGTCGCCTCCCTCGACCATGCGCCGGAAGGTCGCCTGCAGCTCGATCGCCTCCGGCGTCGTGCGCTCGACCTCCTCGGTGGCGCCGCCGACGACGCGCTTGACCGTCCCCAGCAATCCGGTCTGAGTCCCCGCGCGCTCGAGGATGTGGCGGATCAGGAAGGCGGTCGTCGTCTTGCCGTTGGTCCCGGTGACGCCCGCGACCCGCAGCTCCTCGGTCGGATCGCCGTAGAAGCGGACCGCGGCGTGCGACATCGCTGCCCGCGCGTCGACGACCTGCGCTTGGACGACGTGCGGCTCGACGTCCAGCCGCCGCTCGACGACCAGGGCGGCGGCGCCCGCCTGGATCGCGAGCGGCGCGAACTGGTGGCCGTCGACGACGTGCCCGGGGACGCAGAAGAACAGCCATCCGGGCCCGACCCGCCGGCTGTCGTAGGCGAGCCTGTCGATCTCGATCTCGCCGTCGCCCGCGATCTCGATCACGTCGGCCCCGGCGAGCAGCTCCCGTAGCCTCATCGGTTCGATTCTAGGAACGACGGCAGCGGCCCCGGGGCGCGCCCGCGCGCCGGGCTACTGCGGGGGGATCCCGAGGTAGGGCAGCGCGAAGGTCGCGATCTCGCCGAAGGCCGGCGCCGCGACCGTGCCGCCGTAGTAGTCGCCCTGCGGATCGTCGACGACGACGGAGACCAGCAGGCGCGGGTCCTCGGCCGGCGCGAAGCCGATGAACGAGGCGACGAACTGGGTGTCGGAGTAGGTGCCGTCGACGACCTTCTGCGCGGTCCCTGTCTTGCCGGCGAGCGTGTAGCCGGGGACGCTGACCTCCGGGGCGGTGCCGCCCGGCGCCAGCACGCCCTCGAGCATCTCGCGCAGCTTGGCGGCGTTCGAGCTGCTGATCACCCGCTCGCCGGGATCGCGCTCGACCCGCCGGCCGTCCTCGGAGCGGATCAGCCGCGGCGCGTGCAGGACGCCGTCGTCGGCGATCGCCGAGTACGCGGCGGCCATCTGGATCGGGGTCACCGACAGGCCCTGGCCGATCGGCAGGTTGCCCATCGTCGAGCCCGAGTAGTCCTTCGGCGGGATCACGATCCCCCCCTCCTCGCCGGGGTAGGCGATCCCGGTCGGCGACCCGAAGCCGAAGCGGCGCACCCAGTGGTCGAAGCGGTCGCCGAACTGCGAGCTGCCGAACTCGTCGTTGAGCTTGAGGCCGACCGTGACCGCGCCCACGTTCGAGGACTGGGCGAGGATGTCGGAGACCGAGAGGCTGATGTAGCCGCGCTCATGCGATTCCTCGATCGTGCGGTCGGCGACCTGGATCGTCGGCGCCAGGTTGAAGGTCGTCTGCGGGGTCACGACATCGTCCTGCAGCGCGCCGGCGATCGTGAACGCCTTGAACGTCGAGCCCGGCTCGTAGTTGAACCCGGTCGCCATGTTGCGGAGCTGGTCCTCGGTGGCGCCCCCCGGGTCGGCCGGGTCGACGCCCGGCCAGTTGGCCATCGCCAGGACCTCGGAGGTGCGCGGGTCCATGACGATCGCCGTCGCGCCCTCGGGCCGGTAGGTGCGCCCGAGGTCGCTCAGGACCCGCTCGGTCTCGGCCTGGATGTTGGCGTCGAGGGTCAGCCTCAGGTTCGAGCCGGTGCCCGGGTCGGTGACCGTGTCGCGCTCGAGCTCGTCGCCGAGCGCGTCGCGGGTCACCTCGCGCTCGCCGTCGGTGCCGTGCAGCAGAGTGTCCTCGGACGCCTCGAGCCCGGTCAGGCCCTGGTTGTCGATCCCGACGGTGCCGATCACCTGCCCCGCGAGCTTGCCCTGCGGGTAGCTGCGGCGGCTGTCGGGCAGCGCGCCGATCCCGGGGAGGTCGAGCTTGCTGACCCGATCGGCGGTCTCCAGGTCGACCTTGCGGGCGAGGTAGGCGAAGCCCGAATCGCGGTCGGAGAGCCGGGCGAGCAGGTCGTGCTCGGAGATGTCGAGCTCCCCGGCGAGCTTGTGCGCGGTCCGCTCGGGGTCCTCGACCTGGTAGGGCGTCGCGAACAGGGTGGCGGCGTCCTGGGAGACGGCCAGCTCGCGGCCGGTGCGATCGAAGATCGTCCCGCGCGAGCCCGGGATCACCACGCTCTCGGTCTGCTGGCCCTGCGCCTCGGCGCTCAGCGAGGCGCCGTCGACGCCCTGCACCCAGGCGGCGCGAACGAGGATCAGAGCGAGGAGGACGACGAACGCCGCGAACAGCAGGCCGAGGCGGCGATCGATCAGGCTCACGGCGTAACGCCGCCGCCCGTCGTCGCGGTGGCGGGCGGGGTCACCGCCGCCGCATCGGTGGCCGGGGCGACCGCCTCGGTGGTCGCGGCCGGGTCGGTGGTCGTGGTCGCCGCAGGGTCGGTGGTCGCGGCCGGGTCGGTGGTCGCGGCCGGGTCGGCGGTCGTGGTCGCGGCCGCGGCGTCGGTCGGCGCGACGGTCTCGGTCGGCACGGTCTCGGTGGGGTCCACCCCGG
>WHSW01000135.1 GCA_009379895.1 Solirubrobacterales bacterium | reverse complement strand
CAGCCCTCGATCACGTGCTCGCAGTCGTCGAGGACGAGCAGCGCCGACCGCCCGCCGATCGCGGCGATGGTCGCCTCGCTCGCAGTCAGCTCAGCGTCCTCCTTGACACCAAGCGCGGTGGCGATCGTCGTCGCCACGAGGGCTCCGTCGCCGAGCGAGGCCAGCTCGACGAGCCACACCCCGTGCGGTCGCGCGGGCAGCGCGGCGATCGCCTGCTCGAGCGCGAGCCGGCTCTTGCCGCAGCCTCCGGGCCCGGTGAGCGTAACCAGGCGATGAGTCCGCAGGAGCTCCCCGACCCTGGCCACCTCCCTCGCGCGGCCGACGAAGCTGGTGCTGGGCATCGGCAGGTTGTTGGGGACCGAGCGCGATCGGGCCGGCACCCAGCGCAGGGAGTCGTCCTGTGCAAGCACCTTCCGCTGCATCTCCTGCAGGTCGGCTCCCGGCTCGATGCCGAGCTGGCCGACGAGCGCGGCGCGGACCTGCCGGTAGACGTCGAGCGCATCCGCCTGCCGGCCGCTGCGATAGAGCGCGAACATGAGCAGGTGTGCGAGGCGCTCCCTCGTTGGGTGCCGAGCCAGGAGAGCCTCGAGCTCGGCGATCGCATCCGAGTGGCGCCCGAGCGCGAGGTTGGTCTCGGCGGCGTCCGCCTTGGCGGCCAGCCGCATCTCCTCGAGACGGGCGATCTCGAGCTGCGCGAACGGCTCCAGGCGGAAGTCGGCCAACGGCTCGCCACGCCACAGGGCAAGGGCCTCGGCGAGGGCCTCGGCGGCATCCGCCGGGGCGCCCTCGGCGAGCGCCCGGTGCGCTGCGGAGACCAGGTTTTCGAAGCGATGCAGGTCGAGGCCGTCGCGGCGCACACGCAGGAGATAGCCCGGTGGCGCGGTGACGAGCACCGACTGCTCGCCATCCTTGGGTGCGAGGACCTTGCGCAGCTGCGAGACGTGGACCTGCAGAGCCTTCGGCGCCGTCGCCGGCGGCCGCTCCCCCCAGATCAGGTCGATCAGCCGATCGGCCGCGACGACCTCGTTGGCGTGCAGGAGGAGGATCGCGAGCAAGGAGCGCTGCTTCGGCCCTCCGAGTCGCAGCCGCTTGCCATCACGGCGAGCCTCGAGTGGGCCGAGGACTGCGAACTCGATCTCTACCCCCGGCGCCAGCGTCGCCGTCCAAGCTACCAGCCGTGAGCCGTACCGGCGCCTTACCGCGCCTTAACCGTCCCCGTACCGGCGTCGCGGACCCTGCCGGGGAGGCGGATCGGACGAGATCTCCGCTCGCCGACCGGCTGAGACCACCAAGCGCCGAGGAGATGGAGATGGGCCTCCACGAGAGGAAGATCAGAGAAGACGTCCAGCCGTTCCTCGACCCCGGCGAGGCGGTCCTCGCGGCCTGCATCGCCGCCCCGCGCGGGTTCGCGAAGGCGACGGTCTCGAGGCCGGCTCTGAACGTCTCCACGGTGGGGGTCGGCGAGCGGCTGATGGGGATCGGCGAGCAGCAGCGGGCCGAATGGGAGGCCGATCGGGCGGGGGTCCGACTCGCCGCTCCGATGGCTGTCGTGCTGACCGCGGGGCGTCTGCTGACGCTGGGGATCGGATCGCCGCTCGGTCTCGGGATCGGCGGCAGGGTGAACGAGGTGCTGAGCGTCGTGCCGATCGCCGACGTCGACTCGGTCGAGGTGCAGCTGACCGGCCTGCGCAAGAACCTCACCCTCACGGTTCGCGGGATCCCGATCGAGCTCGAGGCAAACGCGACCGCGAGCACGGGCGAGCTCGCCCAGCAGCTCGAGCGCGCGAAGGGTGTCGGCCGCAGGGTGGCCGCCTGATGATCTCGCCCGCGGCCGGCCTCCGCCGTTTCGGCGGCGTCTGAACGCGCCCGGGGCTCAGGCCGCGCGCGCGGTCAACCCGAGCTTCGGGAACCGGCCGCCGGTCGAGCGCAGCATGCCGCCGTCGATCAGCGCGTCGACCTCGCGCAGCACGTCGTCGGCGCGCCAGTCGTGAAAGTCGCCGTAACCGGGCAGCGCGTCGTAGCCGTAGCGGACGATCACCTTGCTGCGCCCGCCGCGCAGGATCTCGACGGCTCGGGTCCTGCCGACCGCGGGCTCCGCCTCGCGGACCACGGTCAGGATCGCGCGCTCGATCGAGCCGCGCTCGCCCGCGCCGGCGGCGCCCGCCGCCCCGGCCTCCGAGCGCGGCGCGGCCCGACGCGGCGTCGCGTCGATCAGCGCCCCGTCGCAGACGTCGCAGCAGCGCCCGCTCGCGTGCGGGCTGGTGCGGTCGCCGAAGTGGCGCAGGATCGCCGCCCGGCGGCAGACCTCGCCCTCGACGAACCCCCACACCTCGCGGTACTGGCGCCAGCGGTGGCGCTTGGCCTCCGGGTCGTCGACCTGGTTGATGAAGAACACGTGCAGGCCCTTGTCGCGGTTCTCGGCGAGCAGCACGCAGCGCGAGGCGAGGCCGTCGCGTCCCGCGCGCCCCGCCTCCTGGTAGTAGGCCTCGAGCGACGACGGGACCGCCTCGTGGATCACGGTGCGCACGTCGGCCTTGTCGACCCCCATCCCGAAGGCGTTGGTCGCCACCACCACCGGCGTCTCTCCCGACATGAAGGCCCGCTGCGCGGCGGCGCGCGGCTCGCGCTCCATCCCCGCGTGGTAGGCGGGCACCGGTTGGCGCAGCGCTTGGGTCAGCCAGGCGGCCGTCTCGTCGGTCTTCTTGCGGGTGCCGGCGTAGACGATCGCCGGCAATGACCCGGCCTCGGTGAGCAGCGCCAGGGTCGCCTCGCGCTTGGCGCGGGCCGACGGCACCGGCACGACGTCGTAGGAGAGGTTGGGGCGCTCGAAGCCCGTCGTGATCCGCAGCGGGTCGTCCAGCCCGAGCCGGCGGACGACGTCCTGGGCGACGCGCGGGGTCGCGGTCGCGGTCGCCGCGAACAGCGACCGCGCGCCGAGCGCGCGCGCGACCTCGCCGAGGCGGAAGTAGTCGGGCCGGAAGTCGTGACCCCACTGGCTCACGCAGTGGGCCTCGTCGACGACGAAGAGGCCGATCCGCGCCGCGCGCAGCTCCTCGATGAAGCCCGGCGCGGCGAAGCGTTCCGGCGCCACGTACAGCATTGCCAGCTCACCCTCCACCGCCCGCCGCAGCGTGCGCTGGTTCTCGGCCCGATCGCGCTGGGCGTTGACCAGCCCCGCCCGCCCGGCCAGGCCCTCGACCTGATCCTGCATCAGCGAGACCAGCGGCGAGACCACCACGCTCAGGGCGTTGTCGACGAGCGCGGGCAGCTGGTAGCAGACGGACTTGCCGGCGCCGGTCGGCATCACCAGGAGCACGTCGCGCCCGGCGATCGCCGCGCGCACGGCCTGCTCCTGACCGGGGCGAAACCCCGGATGACCGAAGTGGCGCCGCAGCGCCGCGCTGAGGTCGAGCTCGTTCACTTTCGACAGGATCCAGGCCGCGGCGGCGGAGAGCTCTCCCCCCACGCCACGGGCCGGCGCGGCGGGCGCGCTCGCCGATCGGGGCCGCGAGGGCTCAACCCGGCGACGCGACCGCGATCTGCTCGAGGGCGAACTTGCCGTCCACCTCGCCGCCGTCGCCGAGCGGGTACTCGCCGCTGAAGCACGCGTCGCAGTGCATCTCGCGCGGCGTGCCCACCGCCTCGTAGACGCCGTCCAGGGTCAGGTAGGCGAGCGAGTCGGCGCCCAGCTCGCGCGCGATCTCGTCGACCGTGCGGTCGTGGGCGACCATCTCCTCGCGGCTCGACATGTCGACCCCGTAGTGGCACGGGTGGCGAATCGGAGGGGCGGAGATCCGCAGGTGGACCTCGGTCGCGCCGGCCTCGCGCAGCATGCCGACGATCTGGCGGGTGGTGTTGCCGCGCACGATCGAGTCGTCGACGACGACCACCCGCTTGCCCGCGACGATCTCCGGCAGCGGGTTGAACTTCATCCGCAGGCCGTGCTTGCGCAGCTCCTGGCCGGGCTGGATAAAGGTGCGCCCGACATAGCGGTTCTTGATCAGCCCGTCGTCCTTCGGCAGGCCGGAGACCCGAGCGAAGCCGTTCGCGGCCGGGTTGCCCGAGTCGGGAACCGAGATCACCAGATCGGCGTCGACCGGCGCCTCGAGGGCGAGGATCTCGCCCATCCTGCCGCGCACCTGCTGGAGCACCCGCCCCTCGAGCCGCGAGTCGGGCCGCGAGAAGTAGATGTGCTCGAAGACGCAATGCGAGGGCTGCTCGGAGGGCACCACCTGGCGGCTCTCGAGCCCGTCGGCGGTCAGCGAGACGGCCTCGCCCGGCGAGACCTCACGCACCAGCTCGGCGCCGATGATGTCGAAGGCGCAGCTCTCGGAGGCGACGCACCAGCGGTCGCCGAGCCGTCCCAGCGAGAGCGGGCGCACGCCGTGCGGGTCGCGGAAGGCGACCACGGCGCGCTTGGTCATCACCACGGTCGAGTAGGCGCCCTCGAGCCGGGGCATGACCGCCGCGACCGCGTTCTCGATCGGGCGCTCCTCCTCGACCGAGAGCAGCGCCGCGATCAGCTCGGAGTCCGAGGTGCCGCGGAAGTCGATCCCGCGCTCGCGCAGCTCGTTGTAGAGCTCGACGGCGTTGGTCAGATTGCCGTTGTGGGCGAGCGCGACCTCGCGCCCGTCGTCGCGCCAGACCGGCTGCGAGTTCTCCCACGAGCCGCCGCCGGTGGTCGAGTAGCGCACGTGGCCGATCGCCATGTCGCCGTCGAGAGCGCGCAGCTTCTGCTCGTCGAAGACCTGGGAGACCAGACCGGTGTCGCGCAGGGTGGTGATGTGGCCGCCCTCGCAGGTCGCGATCCCGGCCGATTCCTGGCCGCGGTGCTGAAGCGCGTAGAGCGCGAAGTAGACGAGGCGCGCGACGTCGCGGCCGGGCGCGTAGACGCCGAACACCCCGCATTCGTCGCGCGGGCCGTCGCGATCGGAAACGGTGGGTTGATCGCGGTCCGGGTGGAGCCGCCGGCTGGAGTTCATGAGAGCTTCGCTCGAGCGCAAGGATCGTCGTGCGAGGCAGGCGAATGCCTGCATTCGCAGGCTAGCAGCGGGGTCGGATCAGGCCCCACCGGCCGGGCCCGCCATCCGCGCCTCGAGCGAGCGCCAGGCGCGCTCGGCGTCGGCGAGCGGAAGATCGATCTCGGCACCGACCGCCGAGAGCTCGATGCGGTCCCCGCCCGCCTCGCCGAGCAGGATCGCCCCCGCCTCGCCGAGGTCGGCGACCAGCCGCTCGATCGCGGGTCGGTCGCCGGCGAGGACGAACCCGCCCGACCCCTCACCGAACAGGCAGGCCTCGGCCGACAGGTCGCGCGACTCGCACAGCGGGCCGAGCTCGGCCCGCAGCCCGACCCCGCCGGCGAGCGCGCATTCGGCCAGCGCGCACGCGAGCCCGCCGTCGCTGACGTCGTGGGCGCAGCGCACGGCGCCGGCGCGCACCGCCTCGCGGACGAGCTCGATCGCCGCCCGGACCAGGTCGATCGGCGGTGCCAGCAGCCCGAGCCCCAGCTCGCCGCGCAGCTTCGCGAGCTCCGAGCCCGCCACCGAGGGCGCGAACGGGCCGACCAGCGCGATCGCATCGTTCGCTCGGAGCGCGATCCCGCCGATTCGCTCGACGTCGCCGAGCTCGCCGACCATGCCGATCACCGGGGTGGGGTAGATCGGGCCGGCCGCGGTCTCGTTGTAGAGCGAGACGTTGCCGCCGACGACCGGCACGCCGAGCGCCTCACAGGCGTCGGCGAGCGCTTGCGTGGAGCGGTCGAGCTGCCAGGCCACGTGCGACCCCTCCGGGTTGCCGAAGTTGAGGCAGTTGGTCAGCCCGAGTGGCTCGGCGCCGACGCAGGCGAGATTCTGAGCGCCCTCGAGCACCGCCTCGACCGTGCCGGCGTAGGGATCGCAGGCGACCCGGCGACCGTTGCCGTCGATCGCGACCGCGATCGCGGTGCCGGCCTCGGGCAGGTTCAGGACGGCGGCGTCGGCGGTCTCGGGCCGGCGCACGGTGTGCGACCCGACGATCGAGTCGTACTGCTCGAACGCCCATCGCTTGCTCGCGATGCTCGGTGAGGCCAAGAGCGTCGTCAGTATGTCGCTGGGGGACAGCCGAGCGCCCCGTGCCGCGGCTGACCCGGCCGCCCCCGGAGGCGAAGCCGAGGAGGTGGGCGGAACGTTGTTCCCGTAGAGCCAGCCTGCTGGCTCTACGGGTGCCAGGTCGTAGAGCGGGCAGCCGTCGACGAGCGCCGCGACCGGGATGTCGCCGACGACCTCGTCCTCGCGCAGGACCCGGAAGTGGCCCGTGTCGGTGACCTCGCCGACCACCGCGGCGCCGGTCTGCCAGCGCTCGCAGAGCGCCAGCACGCGCTCGACGTCGCCGGGCTCGACCACCGCCAGCATCCGCTCCTGCGACTCGGAGACCATGATCTCGAAGGGCTCCATGTCGCCCTCGCGAAGCGGCACCCGGGCGACGTCGATGTCGATCCCGACGCCGCCGGCCGATGCCATCTCGCCCGCCGACGAGGTCAGCCCGGCGGCGCCCAGGTCCTGGAGCGCGACCAGCAGGTCCTCGCCGAGCAGCTCGAGCGAGCACTCGAGCAGCTTCGACTCCTCGAACGGATCGCCGATCTGGACCGTCGGGCGCTTCGAGTCGTCGCCCTCGGCGAGCTCGGCCGAGGCCAGCACCGAGGCGCCGCCGATCCCGTCGCGACCGGTCGAGGCGCCGAACAGGACGACCGCGTTGCCGGCCCCGGTGGCGGCCGCGCGAACCATCTCCGGAGCCCGCGCGAGGCCGACGCACATCGCGTTGACCAGGCAGTTCTGCTCGTACGGGGGCTCGAAGTAGACCTCGCCGCCGACCGTCGGCACGCCGATCGAGTTGCCGTAGTGGCCGATCCCGGCGACCACGTGCTCGAACAGATAGCGCGAGCGCTCGGAGTCGAGCTCGCCGAAGCGCAGCGAGTCGAGCACCGCGATCGGTCGGGCGCCGAGCGCGAAGACGTCGCGGAGGATGCCGCCGACCCCGGTGGCCGCGCCCTGGAAGGGCTCGACCGCGCTCGGGTGGTTGTGCGACTCGACCTTGAAGACGACCGCGAGCCCATCGCCGATGTCGATGGCGCCGGCGTTCTCGCCTGGGCCGACGAGCACGTGTTCGCCGGTGGAGGGGAGCCGACCGAGGAGCGGCCGCGAGTGCTTGTAGGCGCAGTGCTCGGACCACAGCAGCGAGAACATCGCCAGCTCCACGCCGTTGGGCTCGCGCCCGAGCAGCTCGTTGATCCGCGCGTACTCGGCGTCGGTCAGGCCGAGGTCCCGGTGCCGGGAATCCGTGGCTGTCAACGCGGGATTCGACTGGGCGCGATCACGGCGACGCAGTATCGCGCTTCTGCACGTCGTCCTTCATCGATCGCTCGCGCCGCGTCGTTGTGGCCGCCGGCGTGTTGAGATCGGGGAGGTGGCCGCGCGGTCCGACAAGCATCGCGCCCGGGCCGCCGCGCTCTGCGCGGCGCTCGCCAGCCTGCTCGCGGTTGCCGTCGCGGTGGCCCCGGCGTCGGCGCAGGGGCCCGAGTACACGACCCCGAGGGCGAGCCTGGCGACGACCGGCAACCACTCGGAGCTGGTCGAGACCGTCCCGATCACGAGCGTCCCGGCGTTCGCTCAGAAGGTCGTCATGTCGCTCGGCCCCGACCAGTTGCGCACCTTCCGGGCCGGCGACCGGCTGCGGGTCAGCGGCGAGGTCCAGGTCTCGACCACCTGCGTCACCGAGAGCTCGCGCTGCATCGGAAAGCGCTACGACTTCAACCCGATCGTCGGCGCCCAGATCGTGCTCTCCGCGGCACCGGACGCGGGCGTCCCGTCGGTGCCGCTGTCCGAGCCGCGCCAGGTGCGCTGCAAGCAGAAGCGGCCGAACCGAAACCACCACTGCACGCTCGCCCTCCCGAACCTCGAGACGACGATCGGCGAGCCCTGGACCCTTCCCTGCCCGACCACCGGCTGCTACGTCAACCTGGTCGTCGGCGCCTCGCATCCCGCGGCCCAGGCGGGCAACGTCGTCGTCGTCGGCGCCGACCGGCCCAACGGGACGACCGTCGCCGACAAGGGCCGCCTGAACGTGATCCAGGCGCGCGCCGACGTCCCGGCCCCGCGCGAGAGCTCGAGCGCGACGCTGCTCAACCCGACCCTGCCCGTCACCGAGGGCAAGAAGGTAAAGCGCCGGGTCGTCTACTCGGTCCCGATCCCGGCGCCGAAGCAGGGCGAGGTGCTCGCCTTCGACGGCGACTACGTGACCGGGATCGCCGCCTTCTCCTTTAACGCCTACATCTCGTCCCGGGTGATCGTCGGCGAGACCCCGACCTCGATCGAGCCGACCGGCGTCGCCAAGGCGGCGACCCAGTTTCACGGCAAGGCGACCGAGTCCAACGGCTTCAACTGCACCAAGGGCCGCAGCGGCTACCGCGACCCGTGCACCGCCGTCAAGGCGGGCGCGACCGAGTTCACCCACGACGCGGTCGACGCCGCCGGCCAGCCGGTGACCCTCTATCTCAACCTGGTCGGCGCCTCCAAGCCGTTGCTCACCCGCGACGCCACCGAGTACCACCGGGTCGGCCTGCAGCCGGCCAATGGGCTGCGCATGCTGCGCTACGCGCCGTAGTCGGCGCACAGCGGGCGTCTTTCAGGAACGGATCGCCCCGCGTCGGCCTGCCGGTGATAGCGGTGGTAGCGTTGCCGCGGATCGGACGTCCGCCAACTCGAGAAGGGGCCGTGATGACTGAGACGCTCAAGGGAAGCTGCTTGTGCGACCGCGTGGAGTACGCGGTTCAGGATCCGCAGGCACTGGCTTACTGTCACTGCAGTCGCTGCCAGCGGTGGACGGGGTCGAGCCTTGCAGGTGTGGTCGTGGCCAAGGAGAACTTCAGGTTCACCAAGGGCGAGGACTTGGTCAAGACCTACGAGAGCGAGCTCGCGCCTCGCAACTTCTGCAGCAACTGCGGCTCCAGCCTCTATGACGACCTCGGCGAGGTGTACTTCGTGGCCGCCGGATTGATGCCGGACCTCGACCTCGAGCCGAGCTTTCACCAACAGGTCGCGTACAAGGCCAGCTGGCACCAGATCGGCGACGACGCGCCGCAGTTCGCCGAGATGCCGCCGGGCTGACGCGCAGCGGCACCAGCGCTCCGGACTGCCATGAAGAAGGGTCCCCCTTCGGTGACACGCTTGCCGTGTTCACCGAAAAACGAGCACCGAGGAGGACCCGCTCGACATGTTGCACGCTGGACTTGATCTCAGTCGCAAGAAGCTCGACGTCTGCCTGCTCTCCGGCGAGGGAGAGCATCTCGACCAACTCGCCGTCCCCCCCGATGCCGACTCGCTGAAGACCCTCGCCCGCCGGGTGGAGGAGGTCCACGCCGAGCCCGTCTGCGCCGTGATCGAGTCGATGACCGGCGCTCGTCTCGTCCACGACACGCTCGAGGCCGAGGGCTGGGACGTCGAGATCGCCGACGCCCAGAGGGTCAAGGGACTGGCTCCCCTGGCCTGCAAGACCGACAAGATCGATTCGATGGTGCTCGCGGTGCTCAGCCACCGCGACCTGGTGCCGGCGATCTGGCTGCCCGATCCTCGGGTCCGTGAGGAGCGCGAGCTCGCGAGGTTTCGCATGCACCTGGTCAAGCACAAGACGGCGCTTAAGTGCCGGATCCACTCGACCCTGATCAACTTCGGGCGGCCCTGACCGGTCACCGACCTGTTCGGGGTCGAGGGACGCCGGCTGCTCGAGCAACTGCAGGTCCCCGAGCCCTGGCGTGGCAACGTCCGCGCCTCGGTCGCGCTGATC
>WHSW01000134.1 GCA_009379895.1 Solirubrobacterales bacterium | reverse complement strand
CGGTCGCTGCCGGCGGCGGGCGGTCCGAGCGGGCGCGGGGGCGGGCGCGCTACTGGCGCTCGAGCGGCGCCATGGTCAGGCCGGCGCCCTCGAGCTGTTGCCAGTAGAGCTCCGCCGGCTCGCGAGGGCCCGACCAGACGATCGCCCTGCCGCTCGAGTGGATGCGGTCGGCGAGGCGGTGACCCTGATCGATCGAGACGCCCGGAATCACCCTGGCCAGCGTTTGGGCGACGTGCTCGAAGGTGTTGTGGTCGTCGTTTAAGACGATCACCCGCCAATCGCCGCCGCGCCCCGAGCCCGGCCCGGCGACTCGCGGCCGCTCCAGCGTCTCCGTCGCGTTCGTCGGCCCCGCCGCCTCGGGCTCAGCGCTCGGGGACCGCGACGGCGACCTGCTTGAGGGTCGCCACGACGTCCTTGGACTTCTGCTTGGCGTTGCCCACCGCGAAGCGGACCTTGCGCCCGCTCACCTGCGCCGGATCGGGGTCGGTGACGTTGGCGACCTCCTCGCGGTTGACGAACGCCTGCACCCGCGCGCCGGTGGCCACGAGTCGAAGCTGGTTGCGCTCGTTGATCTTGTTGATCGCCTCGCTGGTGCCCGCGGCCGGAAAGCCGGCGCCCGCGGGGCCGCGCCGAAGCTCGAAGCGGCGCTTCTGGGGGAAGACGCGCAGCGAGTAGCCGACGCCGCCGCCTCCGGCGCGGACGGTGAGCTCGACGAAGGCGCCGCCGCGCACCGACTTCTCCGTCCGCTTGAGAACCCTGCCGTCGACGATCACGCTGTGATCGGGCAGCTCCGCGTCGCCCATCACGGGCGCTCGAAACGAGCAGGTCGTGTCCCCGTCCTTGACCGAGACGAGCATCGCGCGGCCCTTGGCCCGGTAGCGGCGATGGCACTCCTTGCCGCCGCCCGACTTGAAGATCTCCGAGAACTCCGCCCTGCTGGAGAAGTCGTTGTCATAGACGGACACCTCGGCGAGCGCCGCGGCGGCGGCGACCAGCGAGATCGCCGCGACGAGGGCGAGCGCCTTGCCTGTAATCGTTCGAATCATCGGTTCCGGCCCGCGCAGCGTAGCCGCCTTCGTGCTTGAACACCGGCGTCCGTCGGATGGAGCGGTCGGCGTCTTTCAGGCACCGTCGCGCTTGCGCCAGTAGCGCTCGAGGCCGAGCCAGGTCTGCTCCGGCGGCACCGCCTGGAGCAGCCGCGCGGCGCGATCGCCGTCGGCCCCACGCTCGAGCTCGGCCTCGAACGCCGCCAGGAAGGCGTCGCGGTCGCCCGGGCGGGCGCGCTCGGACTCGCGCCGCAGGCTCGCGCGCAGGCGATCGAGCTGCGCGCCCACGTCCTCGGCCGCCCCGAAGTGGGTCAACCGTAGGCGCCGCGGTTCGAGTCCCTCGATCAGGTCGGCGGACCGAAGCCAGGCCTCGACGTCGATCTCGGGCGGCGGGGTCGGCGCGACCGTGTAGTCGCCCGGCGGGATCCGGACCCCGGCCGTGTCACCGACGTAGGCATCGCCCTCGTCGAGGTCGAGGTAGCAGACGTGATGGCCGGCGTGCCCGGGGGTGTGCTCGACGCGGAATCCCTCGACCTCCTCCCCGCCCCCGAGCACGACCAGGTTCTCGCCCGGGATCGGCAGCACCTCGCCCCACAGGCGCTCCATCTCGGGGCCGTAGAGGCGCTCGGCGCTGCCCAGCAGCTTCGCCGGGTCGGCCAGGTGCGGGGCGCCGGCCTCGTGCACGTAGACCCGCAGGCTCGGGAAGCGCCGGACCAGCGACCCGCTGGCCCCGGCGTGGTCGAGGTGGATGTGGGTCAGCAGCAGCGCCCGGGGCGTCTGGTCGCCGAGCGCCTCCAGCAGCGTGCCGAGGGTCGACTCAGGCCCGGGATCGACGACCAGCCCGCGCACCTCGTGCGCGGCGATCACCCGGTCGTTGCCGAGGTGCATGAGGTCGATCTCGCGGGCCACGCGGGCAACCTACTTCGCTCGGCCCGTGGTCGCGGCGCGGGCTCAGCCGGCGGAGGCGAGCTCGTCCAGGTACCAGTCGACGAGCCGGTCACCGAACCACAGCCCGATCACCCCACCGATCGCCAGCAAGGGCCCGAACGCGATCGCGTACTTGCGCGCCCGGGCGCCGTGGCGCGCGATGATCGACACCCCAACCGCGGCGCCGAGCGCGAAGCCGATCAGCAGCGCCGGCGCGATCGCGCGGCCGAGGTAGAGGCCCATCATCGCGACCAGCTTCACGTCGCCCATCCCCATCCCGCGCGGATGCGCGAGCGCGACCACGAGCAGCGCCCCGCCGGCGGCGAGGGCGGCAAGCGCGCGATCGCCGAGGCTCGCGGGCTCGCCGAGCGCCACGATCACGATCGCCGCGCCGGCGCCGGCGGCCACGATCGCGTTCGGGATCAGGCGGCGCTCGAGGTCGGTGAGCGTGATCGCGACCGCGACCGTGCACAGCGAGAGCCCGAGCGCGAGCTCGGCGACGTCCTCGTCGCCGAGGATCAGGTACGTGGCGGCGTAGAGGGCTCCGAGCGCGAGCGCCTCGAGCGCGCGCGGCACCGCGGGCGCGACGACGCCGGTCAGGGTGGCGGCGATCCGGATCGACATTTGGGGATCTGAGCCGCGCGACGGTCGGGTTCGCCCCCCGCGACTGTGGCGCCGATGGCAGCGCGGCGCCCACCTGGGACAATCTCGGCATGAGCGACCACCGCCTCGACCGGCCCGACCGCCCGTGGGTGATGCGCACCTACGCGGGCCACTCCGACGCCCGCCGCTCGAACGAGCTCTACCGGCGCAACCTGGCCAAGGGCCAGACCGGGCTCTCGGTCGCCTTCGACCTACCGACCCAGACCGGGTATGACCCCGACCACGTACTCGCCCGCGGCGAGGTCGGCAAGGTCGGCGTCTCGATCGCCCACAAGGGCGACATGCACGCCCTGCTCGACGGGATCCCGCTCGGCGAGATGAACACCTCGATGACGATCAACGCGACCGCCGCCTGGCTGCTCGCCCTGTATGCGACCGTCGCCGAGGAGAACGGGGTGGAGCTCGCCGCGCTGCGCGGCACGACGCAGAACGACATCATCAAGGAGTACCTCTCCCGGGGCACCTACGCCTTCCCGCCCGGCCCGTCGATGCGGCTGATCGCCGACACGGTCGCCTTCGCCGTCAACGAGATGTCGAGCTGGAACCCGACCAACGTCTGCAGCTACCACCTCCAGGAGGCGGGGGCGACGCCGGTCCAGGAGATCGCCTACGCCCTCTCCACCGCGATCGCCGTCCTCGACGAGGTCAAGGCGCGCGGCCAGGTTGCCGAGGAAGACTTCCCCAAGGTCTTCGGGCGCATCTCCTTCTTCGTCAACGCCGGCGTCCGGTTCGTCGAGGAGCACGCGAAGCTCCGCGCGATGGGCGAGATGTGGGAATGGATCGGACGGAATCGCTACGGCGTCACCGACCCGAAGCTCCTGCGCATGCGCTACGGGGTGCAGGTCAACTCGCTCGGGCTCACCGAGGCCCAGCCCGAGAACAACGTGCCGCGCATCGTGCTCGAGGCCCTCGCGGTGACGCTCGGCCGCGACGCCCGCGCCCGCGCGATCCAGCTCCCGGCCTGGAACGAGGCCCTCGGCCTGCCGCGCCCCTGGGACCAGCAATGGAGCCTGCGCATCCAGCAGATCCTCGCCTTCGAGACCGACCTGCTCGACTACCCCGACCTGTTCGAGGGCTCGAAGGTGATGGACGGGCTGGTCGCCGAACTGGTCGAGGGCGCCAAGGAGGAGATGAGGGTCGTCGACGAGCAGGGCGGCGCCGTGGAGGCCGTGCCCTACATGAAGGCGCGCCTGGTCGAGTCGCACCGCGAGCGGATCGCGAGGATCGAGCGCGGGGAGATCACCGTGGTCGGCCAGAACAGGTACACGGAGACCGAGGACTCGCCGCTGACCGCCGACGCCGACGGCGGCATCCTGCGACCGGATCCCGAGGTCGAGCGCGAGCGTCGCGAAGCGCTCGAGGACTGGCGGGCCGAGCGCGACGCCGAGGCGGTCGAGCGCGCCCTGGCCGCGCTCGCCGAGGTCGCCGCCGACGAGTCGCAGAACATCATGCCCGCGACGCTCGCGGCGGCGCGGGCCGGCGCGACGACCGGCGAATGGGCGCAGACGCTGCGCGACGTGTTCGGCGACTACCGCGCGCCGACCGGGGTCGGCGGCTCGGCCGCGCGCGGCGACGAGGACCTGCTCGCGGACGTCCGCAAGCGCGTCGACGATGTCTCGGAGCGGCTCGGGCATCGGCTGCGGATCCTGGTCGGCAAGCCCGGGCTCGACGGCCACTCCAACGGCGCCGAGCAGATCGCCGTCCGCGCCCGCGACGTGGGCATGGAGGTGATCTACCAGGGCATCCGCCTGACCCCGGCGCAGATCGTCGCCTCGGCGCTGCAGGAGGACGTCGACGTCGTCGGCCTCTCGATCCTCTCCGGCTCGCACGGCGAACTGGTCCCCGAGACGGTGCGGCTGCTGGCCGAGCAGGAGCTGGAGGTGCCGGTGGTGGTCGGCGGGATCATCCCGGCGGCGGACGCTCGGCGGATGCTCGAGGCGGGCGTCGCGCGGGTCTACACGCCGAAGGACTTCGACGTCAACCGGATCATGGCCGAGATCGCCGACCTGGTCGCCGAGCGCAGCGGCGCCGGCGCCGCCACCGGCTCGCCCGCCTGAGCGCCGGCCGGCTTGAGCCCCCGCCCGATCGAGTTCCCGGTCGAGGGCCTGAGCGACGGCACCGTGCGCGTGCGGCTGATCGCCGACGCCGACCTGCCGGCGATCGCCGCGGCCTGCCGGGACCCCGAGATCGTTCGCTACACGACGATCCCGGCGCCCTATGAGCCCCGCCACGCGCGCGAATGGCAGCTTCGCGCCGAGGCCGGCCAGGCCGCCGGCACGGACATCGGGGCGCTCGTCGTCGATCGCGGCTCCGACGAGCTGCTCGGCTCGGTCGGCATGCACGGCCTCGACCCGGCCAACGGCCGCGCCTCCGCCGGCTACTGGGTCGCCGCCGAGGCCCGCGGCAGGGGTGTGGCCACCCGCGGGCTGTGGCTGCTCTGCCGGTTCGCCTTCGACGAGATCGGCGTCGAGCGGATCGAGCTCTGGATCGAGCCCGAGAATGAGCCCTCGCGTCGCGTCGCCCAACGGGTGGGCTTTCGCAGCGAGGGACTGCTGCGCTCGTTCATGCCGATCCAGGGCGTCCGCCGGGACATGCTCATGTACTCGTTGTTGCCGGGCGAGCTGCGCTGAGCGACATCTCCGGGCGAGCGAGCTACGCTCATTCCTGATGAGCGAGCTCAACGGCGACCGCAGCGCCTGGCTTCGCTGCTATCGGTGCTGGTCGACCCGGCTCGAGGCCCAGGTCCATTACGACGCGATCATCCGCGTCGACCCCGATTCCGGCGAGACGGCCGAGCGGGTCGAGGAGGTCCAGGAGGCGGTCGTCCAGTGCCTCGACTGCATGCACGACCAGCCTCACCTGACGATCGACGAGGGCCGCGTGGTCCCGATCTCCGAGCGCTGGGAGCGGATGGTCGCCGGCACCCCATGGGTCGCCTCGTGCACGGTCACCGTCGACCAGGACCAGGTCGAGACCTGCTCGGGGCCCGAGGCCGCCGACAGCCTGACCTACGCGGCCTTCGGCGACCCCGGCACCCGCGAGTTCTTCACCCACGTGCGCTTCCACAAGCACGACGAGGAGCTGATCGTCGTCCACCTGCTGGTCGAGCTCTACGCGCGCTCGGCCGAGGAGGCGACCGACGTGCTCGAGGAGGCCTCCCGCGGCACGCTCGAGCTGACCTCGCTCGCGGAGGAGTCGCGCCCCCCGGCCCACGCGGCCGACGAAGCGCACTGACGGGTCGCCGGCCCACCGGCTGAGCCGGCGAGAGTACGTAGGGTTGCGCGGTGGCCGTCGCCCTCGCCCTCGTCGCCGCGCTGCTGTTCGCGCTCGGGTCCGTGCTCCAGCAGAAGGCCGGACTCGCCGAGCCGCGAACCGGCTCGAGCAGCGGGCTGCTGCTGCGGATGGCCAGGCGCCCGGTGTGGCTGGCGGGGATCCTCGCCGACGCGTTCGGCTTCGTCGGCCAGGCCGCGGCGCTCAGCCTCGGCCGGCTCGCCGTGGTCCAGCCGCTGCTCGTCTCGAGCGTCGTCTTCGCGCTCCCACTGGGAGCGCGGTTGACCGGCCAGCGCGTGCGCCCGATCGACGTCGGCGCGGCCCTGCTCGTGCTCGGTGCGCTGATCGCGTTTCTGGTGGTCGCCAACCCCTCCGACGGTCGCGATGACGCCCCGTTCGGGCAGTGGCTGGTCGCCGCGGCGGTGATCGCCGCGGTCGTCGCTCCGATGGTCGTGGTCGCCCGCCGTCTCGGCCCGGCGCCGAGGGCGGCCGTGCTCGGGATCGCAACCGGGATCCTGTTCGCGCTCAGCGCCGCGCTGACCAAGGCGGTCACCGACCGGCTCGACGACGGCGTCCTCGAGCTGTTCGTCGACTGGCGGCTCTACGCGCTGCTCGCGGTCGGTTACGTCTCGATGACCCTGAACCAGCTCGCGCTCTCGACCGGCGTCCTGGCTCCGGCCGTCGCGACGAGCATGGCCTTCGACCCGATCGCCAGCGTCGTGCTCGGGACCACGCTCCTGCAGGAGTCCCTGCACGAGACGCCGCTCGGGACCGCCGCCACGATCGCCTCGCTCGCGGCGGCGCTGGTCGGGATCGCGATCCTCTCCCGGACGCAGGCAGGGCCCCCGGCCGCCAAGCCCGCCGCCGGCTCCGATGCGGCGGCCCTACTGGCCCCCGCCGCTCCCTAGCGCCTCCATCCGCGCCAGGGTCCGCCGCCGCGCGTAGCCGAAGTAGATCACCAGGCCGATCGCGAGCCAGACCGCGAGCCGCAGCCAGGTCGTCGGCGGCAGGGTCGCGATCAGCGCCACCGACGCGAGGATCGCGACGCCCGCGACCAGGTGCACCGCCGGGACGCGGAAGGGCCGCTCGAGCTCGGGGCGGCGGTGGCGCAGGACGACGACCGCGGCGCTGACGATCGTGAACGAGAGCAGGGTTCCGATCGAGACAAGCTCGCCGAGCACGTCGATCGGCAGCAGGCCGGCGACCGCGGCGCCGGCGACCGCGCAGACGATCGTCGCCGGGCCGGGCGTCCGCAGCCTGCCGCTCACCCGGCCGAGCGCGTCGGGGAGCATCCCGTCCGAGGACATCCGCATGAAGATCCGCGTCTGGCCGTAGAAGGTGACGAGCACGGTCGCCGCGAGCCCGACCACCGCCGCCACCGAGACCGCCGTCTCGAGCCAGGCGAGCGACGGGCCGGCGGCGCGGGCCGCCTCGGCGATCGGGTCGGGGACGTCGAGCCGGTGGTAGTCGACCAGCCCGGTCATGACGACGCCGATGACCACGTAGAGCGCGGTCGAGATCGCCACCGTCGCCAGCAGGCCGACCGGGATCGTGCGCTGCGGCCGGCGCGCCTCGGCGGCCGCGGTCGAGACCGCGTCGAAGCCGACGTAGGCGAAGAACACGACCCCGGCGGCGCGCAGGATCCCGCTCACCCCGTAGTCGCCGAACCCGCCCTCGTTCGGGGGCACGAACGGCTCCAGGTTGGCGCCGGTGACGAAGAAGGCGCCCGCGATCGCGAAGGCGATCAGGACGCCGATCTTGAGCGCGACCATCGCGTTGTTGGCGCGCGCCGACTCGCGCATGCCGAGGAAGAGCAGCCCGCAGGTGAGAAACACGATCAGGATCGCGGGCACGTTGATGACCCCGGCGTCGTCGCCGAACGGGGGGTTGACGAGCGCGTCGGGGAGGCCGATGCCGAGCGACTCGAGCGCCGCGTTCGCATAGCCCGACCAGCCCACGGCAACGGTCGAGGCCGCGAACAGGTACTCGAGCAGCAGGTCCCAACCGATGAACCAGGCGAGGAACGAGCCGAAGGTCGCGTACGCGTAGGAGTAGGTCGAGCCGGCGGCCGGGATCATCGCCGCGAGCTCGGCGTAGCAGAGCGCGGTCACCCCGGCGGCGAAGCCGGCGAGCAGGAACGAGATCACCACCGCCGGGCCGGCGTACTGGGAGGCCGCGTCGCCGGTGGTGACGAAGATCCCGGCGCCGACGACGCTCGCGATCCCGATTGCGGTCAGGCTGAACGGCCCGATCGCGCCGGAGTCGAGCCGCTTGCGGTCCCGCTCGGCCTGGGTGACGATCGCGTCCAGATCCCGCTCCGCCACGGCGGCATCCTCTCAGGTTTCTGCGAGGATTCGGCCGTGAGCGACAGGGACCCGGCTGCGACCGAGGAGGGCGGCGCCGCGGCGGAGGACCGCGCTGTCACCGAGGAGGATGGCGCCGCGGCGGAGGACCCCGCCGGACCCCAGGACGGCGGCACCGCGAGCGGCGATCCCGCCGCCTTTCAGGAGCGCACCCGCGCCCGCCGGCTCGCCAAGCTCGATGCCCTGCGCGCCCGCGGGATCGACCCCTACCCGGTTCGCTTCGACCGCGACACGACCGCCGCCGAGCTGATCGACCGCTACGGCGAGCTCGCCCCCGGCACGGTGACCGCGGACGTCGTCCACGTCGCCGGCCGGGTGATGCGCGAGCGCCGCCACGGCGGCCTCGACTTCGCCGACCTGCGCGACGAAACCGGCCGGATCCAGCTCATGGTCACCCGCGACGTCGTCGGTGCCGAGGCGCTGCACGACTTCAGCGACCTCGACCTCGGCGACTGGATCGGGGTCGAGGGCACCGTGGTGTGCACCGACCACGGTGAGCTCTCGGTGCGCATCGGTTCCTTCCGGCTGCTCTCGAAGGCGCTGCGGGCGGTGCCCGACATCCGTCACGGGCTCACCGACGCCGAGTCCCGCTACCGCCGCCGCTACCTCGACCTGATCCTCGACGAGCCCTCGCGCCGGGTCTTCGCGATCCGCTCGGCCGTGATCTCAGCGACCCGCAGGGTGCTGCTCGACGGCGGCTTTCGCGAGGTCGAGACGCCGGTCCTGCTCGGCCAGGCGGGCGGCGCGGCGGCGAAGCCGTTCGTCACCCACCACAACGCGCTCGATATCGAGATGACGCTGCGGATCGCGCTCGAGCTGCCGCTCAAGCGGCTGATCGTCGGCGGCATGAACCGGGTCTTCGAGATCGGCCGTGTGTTCCGCAACGAGGGCCTCGACACGCGCCACAACCCGGAGTTCACGCTGCTCGAGGCCTACCAGGCGTTCGGCGACTACCACGACATGATGGACCTCACCGAGCGGATCGTCTCGAGCGCGTGCACCGAGGCGATTGGGACCACGGTGGTCGAGGTCGGGGGGCGCGAGGTCGACCTGGCGCCGCCCTGGCACCGGGCGACGATGGCGGAGCTGATCGCCGAGCACGCCGGGGTCGAGATGCACCCCTCGATGCCGGTCGAGGCCGCCCGCGAGATCGCCGATCGCTTCGGGGTCGACTGGCTCGACGTCTGGGGCTCGGGCAAGATCATGGCCGAGGTCTACGACGAGACCTGCGAGGCGAAGCTGATCCAGCCCACCTTCGTGATCGACCACCCGCGAGAGGTCTCGCCGCTGGCGCGCCCGCACCGCGACGACCCGACGCTGACCGAGCGCTTCGAGATGGTCGTCGCCGCCCGCGAGCTCGCCAACGCCTACTCGGAGCTCAACGACCCGGTCGACCAGGCGCAGCGCTTCGCCGACGAGGCAAAGCTGCAGGCCGGCGGTGACGAGGAGGCGGAGCCGGTCGACGACGACTACGTCGAGGCGCTCGAGTACGGGCTGCCGCCGACCGGCGGGCTGGGGATCGGGCTCGACCGGCTGGTGATGCTGATCTCGGGCGCCGAG
>WHSW01000133.1 GCA_009379895.1 Solirubrobacterales bacterium | reverse complement strand
GTTTGCCCAGGTGCTCGATGCGTCCGGGGCGGGGGTCGTCCTCGCGTCGCGTCGCAGCGACCGCGACGCACAGCTCGCATCCGAACTGACCGACGCGCTCGCCGTGCCCTGCGACATCCGCCGAGGCGAGGACCGCGAGGCGCTGGTCGCGGCGGCGCTCGAGCGCTTCGGCCGCATCGACGTGCTCGTAAACAACGCCGGCGTGACCTCCGGGCACCCGCCCGAGGAGGAGCCGCTCCAGTCGTTTCGCGACAAGCTCGAGACGAACACGGTCGGGCTGTTCGCCCTGACTCAGCTCGTCGCGCGGCACATGCTCGAGCGCGGCTCGGGCTCGGTGATCAACATGGCGTCGATCGCGGCATACGCGAGCCTCGATCGCTCCGGTCTCGCGGGGTACGTGGCCAGCAAGGCCGGCGTCGTCGGACTCACCCGCGACCTGGCGGCGCAGTGGGGGCGCCGGGGCGTGCGCGTCAACGCGATCGCCCCCGGCTGGTTCCCAGCCGAGACGACCAAGGGCCTGCGCGACCCCGACCTGGTTTCGTGGATCTCGGAACGCACCGCGATGGGGCGCCCGGGGCGCATCGACGAGCTCGACGGCGCGCTTCTCTTCCTCGCCACCGACGCGTCGAGCTATCTCACGGGACAGGTGCTCACGGTCGACGGCGGTTGGACGTGCTTCTAGGCAATTGACGTAACGGCCAGGTCCGAGATGCACGGAGCACGGCGGCGGTGGACCCGCTCGCTCCCCGTTCGACGATCACCGGGAGCATGGCCCGTAAGCATCGGGCGCGCCGTTCGACCAGTCGTCCGCAAGATCGACGCCAGCGCGGCCCTCCAAGCCGTGCCGCTGGCGGAAATCCGCCGCGATTCCTATGTGGCCCGTTCCCGCCTCCAAAGATTGCGGACATCGATCACAAGCAGGACGACCAGTATGAGCCCACTTGTGAGCACGATCGTCCTGGTGTCGGCGTCGCCCCACGACAACAGCGCGTCCGCTGGCAATGCAGCAACGACGAGAAGCGCGAGGAAGCCGGCAGCCAGGCTGCGGAGACCATACGCATAAGAGGCAAAGCAGACAGCAAAGACGGCCAGGACGGGTGCTGCAGGGAGCGCCACGACTACATTCAGCAAGGCCAAAGGAGTGCCGATCCACCAGCCAATCCAGATCGCACGATGCTGCGAACCCGTCACAAGGATCTGAGCTTGATGCCGCGCAATTGACCGACCACCGTTTTATCACTCACAGGTCGCGGTTTGGCTGGGTTCTCGCCTGAAAGCGCCCTCGGAAGCCCGAGGAGCGGGATGCCCAAGCCCGTGAGATCCCTGGTGCATGCGTGATGCCCCGCAGAGAGCGTCGATCATCATCGTCGCCCGCGACCTCGCGGCTCATCACCCCCGACGACGTAGCGGCGCTCGTGGCGGCCTGCTCAGCGACCGCTCCGACCGGGGTCCGCAACCGGGCGCTCCTGCTAACGCTCTACTTCTGTGGGCTCCGGCTCACCGACGCCCTTGAGCTTGGTCCGGCCGACGTCGACCCGTTCTTTGGGGTGGTAACGGTGGGCGCGACGCGGTCTCATGGAGAACGAAGCCTTCAGATGGGACGCTCGACGGCGATGGCCGTGGAGCGATGGATCGAGTTGCGAGCGTCGTTGGCACCTCTTCCGGGTGCTCCACTGTTCTGCACTCTCACCGGGGGGGCAATGGAGCCCAGCTACGTGCGACACCTCTTGTCGCGCCTGGTTCGCAAGAGCGGGATCGACGCGCGCGTTCACGCTCACGGTATGCGGGACGCGTATGCGGCACGGTTGCTGAGCGAGGGCACGTCGGTCGACGAGATCAGCCATCGGCTCGGGCACGCCAGGCTCTCGGTCACGCGGCGCTATTTGGCCCGATTGCAGCGACGCATCGCCATTGACCCATGACCGCGGCGTACAATTCCGTGACTATATTCGAGGTCGGTCTGCCCCTCTGATCATGGTCCAAGGCGCCATGAGCGAGATTCAACCCAATTCGGCGCGCCGAGCGTTCTTCACCCCGGAGGGGCTCGCCCGGTACCTGGCCGTCTCTGAGCGGACGATTTATGACTGGCTGAGGCGCGGCGAGATCGCGTCCTACAAGCTCGGTGGCTCGCGCCGGATTGATCCGGCCGATGTGGAGGCGTTTCTGGCCGAGCGCAAGCACGAGAGGAGAGTCGCGGTATGACCGAGCCGAGGCGGCGACCGCCCAGCCGAGCCGAGAAGCCAATCCGCCGGGTCAACCCTTCAGGCAAGGTCGTTTGGCTCGCCCGCTACACCAGCCGCGATGGTCGGCGGAAGATCGCGAAGCCGCGGTGGAACCGAGGTGGTGGGACGTTCACGCGGCAGGCCGATGCGCAGCGCGCGATCGTCGAAGCCTACGAAGTCGAGTTCGGCCTCTCGCCCCGGCGGGAATCGGTCGGCGGCTACTTCGAGACCTGGACTGCGCGGCACCCGCGCTCGCAGCGGACCAACGCCACCAACGATCACCGGATCTCGCGCGTGCTCGAGGCCGAGATCGATGGCCGGCCCCTTCGTCACTGGCGCCTCGATGAGCTGCGCCGCCGCCACGTCCTCGCGCTGGTCGATCACATGCTCGGCGAGCAGGGCCGGGCACAGCTCGGGGCGATCGGCATCCTTCGCGCGCTCTCGACGCTGTTCGAGGACGCGATCACCGACGAGGTCGCTGGAGCCAATCCCTTCAAGGGCGTCAAGGTCCGCGCGAACGATCCGCGGATCAAGAAGTCGCCACGCGAGACCCGCGTCTGGAGCTTCGAGCAGATGCACGCGTTCGCTCGCGCCGCGGGCCGCTGGGAGCCCATGGTCCGCACCTTCGCCGACACCGGCA
The DNA here is from genome assembly GCA_009379895.1 of Solirubrobacterales bacterium. Lineage (GTDB taxonomy): Bacteria > Actinomycetota > Thermoleophilia > Solirubrobacterales > 70-9 > WHSW01. The sequence goes on along the minus strand of WHSW01000133.1, from coordinate 7,052 downwards.
TGCGCCTCGGCGAGGTCCTGCCGCTGCGGCGGGAGGATCTGGACGAAGGCATGTTCCGTGTCCGGCGCACGGCCCACGAGGGGCGGATCGAGCGGGGAACAAAGGCCGATCACGGCGAGGCCTCGGCCGGCCGCGCCGTTCCGTGCCCGGCTGAGCTCGCGGAGCTCATCCAGGCGATGCCGGCCCGTATCGACACCGAGCTCCTCTTCCCGACGAAGACGGGTCGTCTCTGGCGCAACCGGAACTTCTATCGCGATGTCTGGGAGCCGGCCCGCAACGCGTCGGGACTCGACATCCGACCCCACGAGATGCGCCACTCCTACGTGACGCATCTCCGAGCCGCGGGGGTGGACGACGCCGATCTCGCCGCGATCGCCGGTCATCGGGTGGAAACGATGCTGGCCCACTACACGCACCCACTCGGTCGGAGCTACGACCGAATCAGGCAGGTGATCGGGTGATCTCCAGGTCACATCCTGGTTGCATCCGGTGCGAACAGCGCTTGGTCAAGCCAATGACTCGCGACCTACGAAACCGAAGGTCACAGGTTCGAATCCTGTCGGGCCCGTTTCGGATCCACCCTCGGCGCCACATGGCGATGCCAGTAGCGGGACGGGACTCGAGATCGCCGCTAGCCGGCTGGCGCCCGTCCGGTGCTGCCGCGTTCGGCTGCCGTGTGCTCGCCGCTCGGCGGCTCGCGCTGGCCGTGGCCCGCTCGAGCCGCTCCACGGTTTCCTGCTCGGCTCGTCCGTCCTCCGCGTCGCCGGTGTTCTGGTCGCCATCGCCGGCCTGGTTGGTGCGGTCCAGGGCGAGAGCGCGAGGTTCCTCGTCGCTGCGATCGGTGCCCTCGGATGGGCTGCGGGCGACGGTACCATCCGGCCCGCCATGTCGATCGAGCGCCTCGCGTTGCGACCCGCGGTGGCGCCGACGCCGCTCGCCGTCCCGCACGTCGTCCAGCTGCGGATGCCGGCGTTGCGCGATGGCGCCGAACCTCCTGCTCGCCGCTTGAGAGTCCGTCCGAAAACCCCTCGCGCACCCGGATGCGGCCCAGGACACTTCGCGGATACGGCACCGTCGGAAACCCCACATGGCGCTGCCATGCGGGATTCCCGCCGGCACCATCCCGCTCGGTCCTGGACCGCCCCGGGCACACGCGGAGTTTCCGGACGGACTCTAAGCGTAGGGAGGTGAGGGGACGTGGGTGTGGCGAGCCGAGAGGAGCCCGCGGGCGACGGGCTCCCGCCGGTGGTCCGCGGGTTGCTCGACCCCGAGGCCTATCCGGACCGTCCGCCGAGCGTTGAGCTGATTCCCACCGAGGTCTCGTGGGTGCTGCTGGCTGGCGAGCGCGCCTACAAGGTCAAGAAACCGCTCAAGACCACATGGCTCGACTACTCGACGCCCGCCAAGCGGGCGCGTTGGTGCCGGCGGGAGGTCGAGCTCAACCGGACGCTCGCCCCGGACCTCTATCTCGGCGTCGCCCCGATCGTCGAGGTCGATGGTCGGCCGCGGCTGGGGGCGCGCGGCCGTGCGGTCGAGCACGCGGTGGTGATGCGGCGCTTGCCGGCGGAGGAGATGATGCCCGCGCTGCTCGCGCGCGGCGAGATCGCGCCGGCGGAGATGCGGCAGCTGGCGGCCCGGGTGGCGGAGTTCCACGCCGGGGCGCCGGGCGGCCCGAGCGTCGCGCGCTACGGATCCCCGGCGGCGATCCGACACCGGATCGACGACTGCATGGCGGCCGCCGAGCCGCTGATCGGAGCGACGCTCGACGCCGACACGCACGCGCAGCTCGTCGCCTGGATGCGGGGCTGGATCGAGGAGCACGCCCGGCTTCTGCGGGCCCGGGCGCGCCGGGGGCGCGTCCGCGACGGACACGGGGACCTCCACGCGGAGAACATCTGCCGGGTCGACGGCGAGTTCGTGCTTTTCGACCGGATCGAGTTCAGCCGGGCGCTGCGCTGTCTGGACGTCGCGGCCGAGATCGCGGCGCTCGCCTGCGACCTCGACGGCAGCGGCGACGCCGGGCTTGCGGCGGAGTTCGTCGACGGCTACGTCGACGACAGCGGCGACGAGGGCGTGCGCGACCTGTTGCCGTTCTACTGCTGCTACCGCTCCGCCGTCCTCGGCGTGATCTGGGCCATTACCGCCCAGGACCGATCGCTGGACGCGGGATCGCGCGCCGCACGGGAGGCGGGCGCGCGCAACGCGTTCGCGCTCGCGCGGTACGCCTACGCTGGCGGAGCCCCGCGCCCGCTGCTGGTGCTCGCCGCCGGCCGGCGGGCGGGCTCGGAGCTCCCTGGCGCCCTCGCCCGCCGGCTCGGGCTCGTGCGACCGGGGCTCGAGGACCGCCCAGCGGCGGCGCTCGACGACACCCGGCGGCTGCTGCGCCGGGGAGCGTCGGTGCTGCTCGATGGCAGCGTCGACGCCCTCCGGGCCGTCGTCCTCGCCGAGGAGCTTGCGATCCCTTGCCTCGTCGTCGAGAGCGGGGCCGAGCCGTCGACCCCGCAACGCGGCGAGCACCGCGTCGCGGTGCCGGACGGCGGCGAGCTCGAGAGCGCCGTCGAGGGCGTGGTCGCCGCGGCGGCCGGGATCTGAGCCGCCGCCCCCGAGCGACGATCGCGGCTACGGCCCCCGCCCCGGGCGGATCAGCGCGATCCACGGGACCGTGGCGCCGAGTGCGAGCAGGCCCAGGCCCAGCATCACCGCGCCAAAGCCGCCGACGGTCCCCTCGCCGGCGGCGGTGCGAAACGCGGTCCGGTCGCGCGGGTCCAGCCCGGCCTCGGCGGCCCGGAGCTGGCCGGGCCCGCCGGTCAGCGTCCGGTCCAGGGTCGCATCCTCGAGGCGGACCACGCGGGTGGCGTCGAGGCGCCGGTTGAGGTCGTCGGCACCGACCTCGGTGAACGCCACGGTGCCGATCGCGACGACCAGCGCCGCGGCGAGGTAGCGGACGACGTTGATGATCCCGGACGCCTCGCCGGCCTGGCGCACCGCGATCGCCCGAAGGCCGGCCGCCGACGGGCTCGCGAAGGTGATCCCCGTCCCCGCCCCCATGATCGCCAGCGGCCACCAGAGGCGGCCGTACCCCGACCCGGCGTCGACGCCGGCCAGCAGCAGGCTCGCGGCCCCCATCAGCACGAGCCCCGCGGCGACCGGCCAGCGAAAGCCGAACCGGTCACAGAGCCCGCCGCTCCCCATCGACGTGGCGACCAGGCAGATGCCGTAGGGCAGCAGGGCGAGGCTCGCGGTGGTCGCGGAGTAGTCGAGGGTGACACCGCCTGCGCGTAGAGGTTGAAGAAGTAGAGGGTCCCGAACGCCCCGCACGCGTTCACGAACGTGACCAGGTTGGCCGCGGCCATCGCCGGGACGCGCAGCAGCCGCAGGTTGAGCAGCGGGTCGGCCCGGCGAGTCTCGAGGGCGACCAGGCCGACGAGCCCGGCGGCGCCGACGGCGAAGCTGGCGAGCGTGCCTAGCGAGCCCCAGCCCCACTCGGGGCCCTGCTGGACTGCGAGCACGATCGCGAACAGCACGACCGCGAGCAGGGCGGCCCCGGGCAGGTCGAGTGGCGCCCGCTCGGTCGGGCGCCGCATCCCGCGCAGGGTCGAGCGCGCGACCCACGCCACGACGGCACAGAGGGCCGCGGTCCCCCACCAGATCCACCGCCAATCGAGCGCGTCCGTGACCACGCCGCCGACGAGCGGCCCGAACGCGAAAGCGATCCCACCCGCCGCCCCCCAGATCCCGAGCGCGAACCCCTGCCGCTCGGGCGGGTAGGCCTGGCGCAGGGCGGCCATCGTCGCCGGCATCAGCAGCGCAGCGCCGGCGCCCTGCCCGAACCGGCCCGCGATCGCCAGGGGCGCGGAGTCCGCCACGGCGACGAGCACCGAGGACACCCCGAAGATGACGAGCCCGATCACCAGCACCGGGAGCTGGCCGAGGACGTCGCCGAGCTTTCCCCCGGGGACCACGAACGCCGCGGTGGCCAGCATGTAGATCCCCACCGTCCAGCCGCCCTCGCCAGCCCCCATCGCGAGGTCGTCGGCGATCGAGGTGAGCGCGGTGTTGATCGCCGTCGTATTGACGCCGACCAGGAAGACCACCGCGCAGATCGTCGCCAGGACCGCACCCGGGTGGACGCCGACTCGCGCGGTAGCGTCGGCCCGACCGTGCGGATGCGGCACGTGCAACAGCGCGGCCCCGAAGACGCGCGGCTTGGCGCTCACGGCCGGCGACCCTAACCAAGACAGCGGTCGCGTCCGGACGTCATGATTGCCGCTCCCGCCCCGGCAGAGCAGAGACAAGAGCACACGGCCGAGACGTGCGAGGTGAACGCGCTGACCGCGGTGATCGGGCGCCGCTGCTGACGCCGTCGCGGTTTCGCGACCGGCGCCGATCGGCGAGAATCGCGCGCGTGAGCTGGGAGGTCCTCGACCGTGCGCGCCAGCGCTGGGACGAGCTCGTCGAGGCGGAGGTGGTCGAGCTCGCGGCATTGCGCGAGCAGCTGATCGAGCTCGGGATCGTCGGCGGCGAGCGGCCGCTGTGCACGGTCTTGCGACCACACCTGATCACCGAGGAGCTGCTGGCACGCCAGGCGCGGGCGGCGCGGCTCGTGTACTCGGCCGCGACCAAGGTCCGCGACGCCGTCCTCGCCGACCAGCGGCTGCACCGGCTCCACCTCGGCGCGTTCATGGAATGGGTCGGGGATCTGGTCGAGCTCGACGCCGCCCCGATCGTCAACGGGGCGCTCGCCCGCCTCGACGCCTCGCTCGCCCGCACCCGGCTGCACTTCCTCGAGCTCAACGCTGACTCACCACAAGGCGCCGGTCACCACGACTCGATCCTCGACTTCTTCGCTCAGCTCGAGGCCTTTCGGGCGTTCGCCTCTCAGTACCGGGTCCGCCCGCTGGAGTTGGTCCCGGCGCTGCTCGAGACTTGGCGTGAGTGGGGCGGGTCGGGGCCGCCCTCGATCACGGTGATGACCGCGACCGATGCCCCAGCACTGCTTGCCGGCCTGGAGGCCGAGGCGAAGCGATACCGGGCCCGCGGCGTCGAGGCGACGATCTGCGACTTTCGGGGGCTCAGCTTCGAGGGCGGGCGCCTACGCGCCGGCGAGCGCGAGGTCGAGCTCCTCTACCGGGTGATGCCGATCGCCCAATGCCTCGATCACCGAGACGAGATGACGGCGCTCTTCTCCGCCGTGCGAGCGGGCGCCGTCTGCATGGTCAACCCGTTTCGCTCCGAGTTGCTCGGTCACAAGGCGCTGTTCGCGTTGATGTCTGACCCGGCGTATGAGTTCGGCTTCGACGCCGCAGAGCGTGCGGCGATTCGCGATCACGTTCCGTGGGGACGCCCGCTCGTGGACGGGCGGACGACCGACGCCGGCGGCCGGGAGGTGGACCTGATCGAGCACGTGCTGTCGGAGCGCGAGCGCCTGGTCCTCAAGCCCGCCCACGAGTTCGGCGGCAGGGGCGTGCGGCTCGGCTGGCGCGAGGACGAGGGCGGCTGGCGGCGGTCCGTGGAAGCGGCGGTGAAGGCCGACTACATCGTCCAGCAGCGGGTCCCGCTGCACCGCGCCGACTACCCGACGATGGAGGCGCCGGGATCGCGGCTGACCTACTTCGAGGACACGGATCCGTTCCTGTTCGGGGGCCGGGCCGGGGGCGTGCTCACCCGCCTCAGCCTCGACGAGATCACGAACGTCCACGTCGGAGGCAGCGTGGTTGCGAGCTTCGCGGTCGAGCCGCTCGACTGAGTGGCGAGACGCGGCTGATACGAACCCGGCTCCGGGCAGCCGGCTTGCCGATTAGAACCCCTTTCGAAAAGATCCCGAAGGTGAAAGCGGCGGCGGCGCTATCCGGGCCGCAGGCGGATCGCCGACCGCCAGGTCTTGACGGGCATCGTGTTCGTCTTGCGGACCGGAACCCATCGGAGGACCTGCCCCAGGAGATGGGATGCGGCTCGGGGGTTACGTGCTGGCGGCGGCTGCGCGAGCGGGCGCCCGAGGCGAAGGCCCGAGCGCGTCTGCGGCGACCGCGCCTACCACTCGCGGGAATCCCGTCGAGAGCTTCGGCGGCGGACGGTCAGGGTCCGGGTCGCAAGGCCCAACGATCCCCACGTTCGGGGCTCGGGCGCCGGTCCTGGGGTGGTGGAGCGGACGATCGCGCCTGGGTTCACCAGCACCTCGCGCCTACTGGTGCCGCCCACGGGCCCGGCCGCTGAGGCCACCCGGGCCGCGGGCGAGTCCCGGTCCGGATCAGCGCCGGTAGCGAAAGCGCAACGTGGTTCTGGGATCCCCAAACGTCCTCTGCAGGACCCCGCGCGCGCCTCGGAACTTGCCGGTGCCGCCGACGATCGGCATCGTGAAGCGCCTCACCGGGAGCAGGCCGGGAAAGCGCGTGGCTGACGGGTGCGGAACGGCCAGCACGATCCCCGTGGTCACGATCTGGCCTCGGCGGCGGAGCGAGGTCGCGGTGTCGCAGAGCTGGCGCACCTGCCCGGCGCCGTTGTCCTCGTCGATGGTGGTGCAGCTGAGGTCATAGGTCCCGACGACCTTGCCGTCCTTGTTTCTGACCGGGTTCGCCTGGACGTAGACGTCGCCCTTGCTGAGCCCGGCCGGACCCAGGTCGACGCCGCCATTTTCCGTCTCGGACCTGTCGGTGAACAGGGTGAGCCTCTTCACGCGCGGCTTACCGTCCGGCACGGACGCGGTGGTGGGGGCGACGAGCAGCGCGGCAAGCGCGCACGCGACGCCTACGACTCGACGAATCGTCACTTCTAACCTCCCGTTTCTCGCCACGCCCGCGCGCGGCCGGCGCGGGACTCTATCCGATGCCTGACCTCCTGAGGTCAGGCCGCCGCTGACCCGAGCGGTGCGCCCGTCGGTTAGCGACCCGCCCGTTGATTCGCGGATGCAAGAACATGCTCACCCGCTTCGGCGCGGGGGTTGGGCGGCGATCCGCTGCCGCAGTGGCTACCCTGCGCCCGGGGGCTCGAGGAAGGAGCAGGACGGATGACGCAAGGCAGGACGTATAAGACCGTGCTCGCGACCGGCCTCGCGC
>WHSW01000132.1 GCA_009379895.1 Solirubrobacterales bacterium | reverse complement strand
GTCCTCCTCGGTCAGGTCGGCCTCGCCGCGACGGCGGCGGTACTCGTTCTGGGCGTCGATCATCTGCTGGACGTCGTCGAGCTCGAGCTGGGCCTCGAGCTCGGGCGAGCGCGTCGGCTTCCAGTCGACCAGGTCGGCGCCGCTTCCGGGGTAGGCACGCGCCAGCAGCACCAGGCAGAGGACGATGAGGGCGATCACCCCGACCGTGATCAGCAGGAAGCCCACACGCCCACCATAAAGCGCGCCGGGGCGCCGCGCCAGGGGCTGGAGCGGCTCCGGCGTCTGTGCCCTAAAGACGCCGGTACATGATGTGCAGCCCCACGTAGCCGTCGACCGGGTGGTCGAAGCCCTCGGGCACGGTCGCCAGGATCTCGAAGCCGAGCGAGCGCCAGAGCGCGACCGCGCGGGCGTTGCTCTCGACCACGGCGTTGAACTGCATCGCGCGGTAGCCCTCGCCGCGCGCCCAGCCCAGGGCGTGCTCGCCCAGGGCGCGCCCGACACCCTCCCCGGCGTGCTCGGGGTCGACCATGAAGCTCGCGGTGGCGACGTGGGCCGCGGGGCCCCCGTGGTTCGGCCCCACGTTCGCCGTGCCGAGCACGACCCCGTCCCCGTCGACAGCGACCGCTGTGTGCCCCGGTGGGGGCAGCATCCACAGCTTGCGCGCCATCTCCTCGTCGAGGTCGCGGTCATAGGAGAAGGTCTCCCCCGCGGCGACGATGCGCCGAAAGAAGGGCCAGATCGCGGCCCAGTCCTCGCCGCTGGCGTCCCTGATCAACATCGTCCCCTGATCATGGCGGGCCCGCCCCCGGCGCCGCCGCTCGGATAGCCTCGAGCCATGAGCGTCTCAGAGCTAGAGCTCGCCTCCGTCGACGGCCGGATCGACCGGACCGACGAGGCGACGATCGCGCTCCGAGACGACGGCCTGTACCGCGGCGACGGCGTGTTCGAGGTGATCCGGCTCTACGGGGGTCATCCCTTCGCCCTCGCCGAGCACCTCGAGCGCCTCGAACGTTCGGCCGCGGCGATCGACCTCGCCACCGAGCGCGACCGGATCGAGCCGGAGATCGAGGCCCTGCTCGAGCGGGTCGGCGACGCCGACGGCCAGCTGAGGATCCTCCTCACCCGCGGCGGTCGGCGGATCCTGCTCACCGAGGAGCTGCCCACGCACGAGCTCACCCTGAGCGTGGCGACGGTCACCTATGCCCCCAGCGTGATCCTGACCGGCGTCAAGTCGCTCTCCTACGCCGCCAACATGCAGGCGACGCGGATCGCCCGGGCGCGCGGCGCCGACGAGGCGATCCTGGTCCGTCCCGATCGGGTGGTGCTCGAGGCGCCGACCTCGGCGATCTTCTGGGTCTCGGCCGAGGGCCCGCTGCGCACGCCGGCGCTCTCGACCGGGATCCTCGAGTCGATCACCCGGGCCCAGGTGGTCGCCGAGCTTCACGTCGAGGAGGGCGAGTTCGAGCTCGACGACCTGCTCGCCGCCCACGAGTGCTTCCTCGCCTCGACGACGCGCGAGGTCCAGGCCGTCTCCTCGATCGACGGCCGAGAGCTGACCGCGCCGGGGCCCCGCACCCGGGAGGCCCAGGCGGGGTTCGGCCGACGGCTCGAACGTGAGCTGGGCGCTCGGGCGGGCCGGGGATGATCGACGAGGCGCTCAGCGACGAGCAGCGGCTGATCCGCGAGACGGCGCGCGACTTCGTCGACAACGAGGTCGTCCCCCGCGCCCGCGACAGCGACCGCGCCGAGAGCTTCGACGCCGAGCTCGCCCGCCGCCTGGGCGACATGGGCTACCTCGGCGCTCCGGTCGACGAGCGTTATGGCGGGCGGGCGCTCGACTACACCACTTACGGGGCTGATCGTCGAGGAGGTCGGCCGGGGCGACTCCGCGATGCGCACCGTGGTCTCGGTGCAGACCTCGCTCGTCTGCGGCTCGATCGAGCGCTGGGGCTCGGAGGAGCAGAAGCAGCGCTGGCTGCCGGGGCTGACCTCGGGCGAGTCGTTCGGCTGCTTCGGGCTCACCGAGCCCGACACGGGCTCCGACGCGGCGGCGCTGCGCACCCGCGCGGAGAAGGTCGACGGCGGCTGGCGGATCTCGGGGCAGAAGATGTGGATCTCGCTCGGCAACGTCGCCGAGGTGGCGCTGATCTTCGCCCAGACCGAGCCCGAGCGAAAGCACAGGGGCCTGGCCTGCTTTCTGGTCCCCACCGCCAGCGAGGGCTTCACCCCCCACGAGATCCACGGCAAGCTCGGCCTGCGCGCCTCCGACACGGCCGAGATCGCGCTCGACGCGGTCGAGGTCGGCGACGACGCGCTCATGGGCGAGGTCGGCGACGGCTTCAAGATCGCGATGTCGGCGCTCGACAGCGGGCGCTACTCGGTCGCCTCAGGCTGTGTGGGGATCTGCCAGGGTTGCGTCGAGGCGTCGGTCGCCTACTCGACCGAGCGCAAGCAGTTCGGCGTCCCGCTGGCGAGCTTCCAGCTCGTCCAGGAGATGATCGCCGACATGATCGTCCGCCGCGACGCGGCGCGGATGCTGGTTCGACGCGCCGGGCTGCTCAAGGACGCGAGCGAGCCGTCGACGGTCGAGACCTCGATCGCCAAGCTCTATGCGACCGAGTCGGCCGTCGAGTGCGCGAACCTCGCGATCCAGGTCCACGGGGGCTCGGGCTACGTCGACGACTACCCGGTCGAGCGCTACCTGCGCGACGCGCGCGTGACCACCCTCTACGAGGGCACCTCGCAGATCCAGAAGCTGATCATCGGCCGCGACGCGACCGGGATCAACGCGATGGTCCCGCCGGGATGAGCCGCCCGGCGCCCGCGGCCCGTCCCCCGCTGCTCGGCGGCCGTGGCTGAGCTCGTCCAGACCTCGGTCGACGGCCATGTAGCGCTCTGCCGGCTCGATCGCCCCGAGGCGCGCAACGCGCTCTCGCCGGAGCTCATGGAGACGCTCGCCGGCGCGGTCGAGGGCTTCGACGCGGACCCCGAGGTGCGCTGCATCGTGATCGCCGGCTCCGACGAGGTGTTCGCCGCGGGAGCCGACATCGGCGCGCTGGCCGCGCGGGAGTTACACGAGGCGGTCTTTCATCCGGCGGCGGCGTTCTGGCGGCGGATGTACGACTGCCGCACGCCGCTGCTCGCCGCGGTCTCGGGCTGGGCGCTGGGGGGCGGCTGCGAGCTGGCCCTGCTCTGCGATTTGATCGTCGCCTCGGAGACCGCCGAGTTCGGCCAGCCCGAGATCACGCTCGGGATCATTCCCGGCGGCGGCGGGACGCAACGGCTGGCGCGCGCGATCGGCAAGCAGCGGGCGATGGAGCTGGTGCTCACCGGCCGGCGCTTCGACGCCCGTGAGGCCGAGCGCATGGGGCTCGTCAACGCGGTCACCAAGCGTGGCGAGTGGCTCGCGCGGGCCACCGAGCTGGCCGGACGGGTGGCCTCGCGGCCGCCGATCGCGACGCGCCTCGCCAAGCAGGCCGTGCTGGCCGCGGCCGAGACGCCGCTCAGCGCCGGGCTCGAGCAGGAGCGGCGCCTCTACGAGCTCTCGATGGCGACCGAGGACCGCGTCGAGGGCATGCGGGCGTTCCTCGAGAAGCGCAAGCCCGAGTTCCGGGGACGATGAGCGCGCGCCCGAACGTCTACGAGCCCCGATTCGACGGCGACCTGGAGCGGCCCGGCTTCACCCATCGGGGGGCGAGGCTGGGCGACCAGGCGGGGAGCGAGCGGCTCGGCGTGAGCCTGTACGAGGTCGAGCCCGGACAGGCCACGTTTCCCTACCACTGGCACGCCGGCAACGAGGAGATGCTCCTGGTCCTGCGGGGCAGCGTCGCGGTTCGCGGCCCGGACGGCTGGCGCGAGGTCGGCGAGGGCGAGGTGATCGCATTTGAACGCGGTGAGCGTGGCGCCCATCAGGTCTTGAACCGAAGCGCGCGGCCCGCGCGCTTTCTGATGTTCAGCGAGATGCGTCGCCCCGAGGTCGTCGTCTACCCGGACTCCGGCAAGGTGGGCGCGCGGGAGCGAGCCCCCGGCCGCGAGGGGCTGCGGCTCAACTTCCGCGCCGAGGACGCGATCGACTACTGGGAGGGCGAGGAGCCTCCGGCGAGTCCATGAGCTCCGCCAACGTGTTCGACCCGGCCTTCGGCGACCGCAGCGAGCGCGCGGGGTTTGCGGGTCGTCGCGCCCGGATCGGACGCCAGGCGGGCGCCGAGCACCTCGGAGGCAGCCTCTACGAGCTCGCGCCCGGGTCCGCTCCCTTCCCGATGCACTACCACCTCGGCAACGAGGAGCTGCTGGTCGTGATCGCCGGCGAGCCGAGCCTGCGCACGCCCGCGGGCGAGCGACGACTCGCCGAGGGCGAGGTAGTGGCCTTCCCGGCCGGCGAGGGCGGCGCGCACCAGGTCGTCAACCGCGGCGAGGATCCGGTTCGGGTGCTGCTCGTCAGCGAGATGAACGCGCCGGACGTCGTCGTGCGGCCCGAGTCGAACAAGATCAGCGCCTTCGGCCGCGCCCCGGGCGCCGCCGGCGAGGGCTTTCACGACGCCTACTTCCGCCGTGACGCGGTCGCGCTCTGGGAGGGCGAGGCCCAGCCTCCTCCCCCGCCCGCACGGTGACAGTCGAGCGCCTCGGCGTCGCCGGCGCCGGGACGATGGGCGCCGGGATCGCCCAGCTCGCCTGCCTGGGCGAGCTCGAGACGCGACTCACCGACCCCGACCCCGCGGCGCTGGCGGCCGGCGGCGAGCGAGTGCGCGCGGACCTCGACCGCGGCGCCGAGCGCGGGCGCTGGAGCGAGGGCGACGCGGAGGCGGCGAAGGACCGGCTCGCGATCGTCCCCGAGCTCGACGATCTCGCCGGCTGCGAGCTGGTGATCGAGGCCGCTCCCGAGCGGCTCGAGCTCAAGCGCGAGCTGTTCGCCACCCTGGCCGCCGCCTGCGGGCCGGAGGCGGTGCTGGCCAGCAACACGTCGTCGTTGTTCGTCACCGCGATTGCGGCGGCGTCGAAGCGTCCTGGGCGGGTCGTCGGGATGCACTTCTTCAACCCGCCGGCGCTCATGCCGCTGGTCGAGGTCGTCGCCGGCGATCAGACGGCGCCCGCGACGCTCGACCTCGCCACCACGGTCGCCGAGCGCATGCGGCGCACCCCGGTGCGCGCCGCCGACGGGATCGGGTTTCTCGCCAACCGCGGGGCGCGACCGTTCAGCCTCGAGGCGCTGCGGCTGCTCGGCGAGCGGGTCGCGACCGTCGATCAGATCGACCGCATCGTCAGGATCGGCGGCGGCTATCGGATGGGGCCGTTCGAGCTCATCGACCTGATCGGCGTCGATGTCAACCTGGGCGTCGCCCGCTCCTTCCACGAGCAGTCCTTCGGCGAGCCGCGCTGGCGCCCGCACCCGCTTCAGCAACGCCTGGTCGCCGCCGGCCGACTGGGCCGCAAGGCCGGCCGCGGCTTCTACGAGTACGGCGACGGGCCGCACCGCGCCGACGACCCCGAGCCGGTCGCATCGCCGGGGCATTCGCCCGAGGAGGAGGGGGACGGCGGCGGCCGGCGCGCGGGCGAGGGCGACGGTGAGGGGACCCCGACCCTGATCGAGGGGGCGGGCTTTCGCGCCCACAGCCTCGAACGTGGCAGCCTCGCCGCCCTCGCGCCCAACGATGCGCTCGCGGTCGGCTTCCTCGCGCTCCCCGACCTCGCGACCGCTACCGCGGTCGAGATCAACGCCGGCCCGGCGACCGCCTACGACGCGCTGGGCGCCGCCGGCCGCCACTTCGCGGCGCTCGGCAAGCACGTCGAGTGCCTGCCCGGCGACGCCCCGGGCATGGTCCTCGGGCGAATCGTCTGCCAGCTCGTCAACGAGGCCTGCTTCGCGGTCGGGGAGGGGGTCGGCTCGCGCGAGGACCTCGACACCGCCCTGCGGCTCGGCTTCAACCACCCGCGCGGCCCGTTCGAATGGGGGCGCGCGATCGGTCCCGAGCGTGTGCTCGCGGTGCTCGACGCGCTCGCCGCGGAGCTCGGCCAGGAGCGCTACCGCGCGGCGCCGCTGCTGCGCCGCTGGGCGGCGACCGATCAGTCAGGGAGCTGAGCGGCCACCCGCTCGGGCGTGACGGGCGGCTCGGGCGCCGCCACCGGCGGCCCGGCTCGCGAGCGCCGCCCGAGCCCGCCGCCGGCCGCGAGCCAGGAGCCGGCCAGGATCAGCGCCAGGCCGGCGAGGATCGCGGCGGTGATGCGCTCGTCGAGGAACGCCGCCCCGTAGACGACGGCGAAGCCCGGCGCCAGGTAGGTGACGATGAAGGTCCGCGCCGGGCCGACGGTGCCGATCAGCTCATAGAAGATCGCGAAGGCGATCCCGGTGCCGACCACGCCCAGCGCGACGACCGAGGCGACCGGCCCGAGCGAGGGAGCCTCGGACGGCACCGTCGCGATCGCCGCGGGAAGCAGCAGGATCGCGCCCGCGACAACCACCCAGGCGGCCAGGCCCAGCGGCGCCACCGAGGCGAAGTGGCGCTTGGCGATGAACCCTCCGATCGCGTAGCCGAGCCCCGCGAGCAGCACCGCGAGCCCGGCGATCAGCTCGCGCCCGCTGCCGCCGAGGTCCACCCCGAGCAGCACCGCGACCCCCGCCAGCCCGAGCACGATGCCGCCCAGCCGCAGGCCGGTCGATCGCTCGCCGGCGTCGAAGCGGATCGCGAGCAGGGCCGTGAACAGCGGCGCCGAGGCGACCAGGGTCCCCGCCAGCCCGGAGGAGATCTCCTCCTCGGCCGCGCCGATCAGCACGAACGGCCCGGCCACCTGCGAGATCCCGAGCAGGGCCAGCCACCAGACGCTCGCGCGCGGGACGCGCAGCGCCCCCTGGCGCGCGGCGAGCGGGACGAGGATCCCGGCGGCGAGCGCGATCCGCGCCCAGGCCACCATCACCGGCGAGAGGTCCCGCACGGCGATCTTGATCAGCAGGTAGCTGGCCCCCCAGATCGCGGCCAGCACGAGCAGCAGTGTCCAGGAGCGACGGTCCACGAAACCGAGGGTAGTGGGGCACTCGAGCCCCGCCCATTAGGGTTGCCGATCGCGGCTACCGGCTCACCTGATCCGCGCCCGGCGGGCTGGCTGTAAGACCAGAATTACGGCTAGTGGGCGAGCTCGGGCGCGACCTCGACCGGCTCGCCGCCGGGCCGCCAGTGCGCCTCGGGTGAGGGCGGCGTGTCGCGCAGGTACCACTCGGCGTCCAGCGCGCCCATGCACCCGGTCCCGGCGGCGGTCACGGCCTGGCGGTAGGTGCGGTCGACGAGGTCGCCGACCGCGAACACACCGTCCTTGTCGGTGCGCGTCGAGCCTGCGTCGGTGAGCACGTAACCCTCGTCGTCGGTCGCGACCTGGCCCGCGACCAGCTCGGAGCGCGGGATGTGGCCGATGGCGACGAAGGCGCCGCCGACCTCGAGCTCGGACTCGGCGCCGGTGTCGGCGTTGCGCAGCCGGACCGCGCGGACCTTGCCGTCCTCGCCGGCGACGAACTCCTCGGGCACGTACGGCGTCTTGAAGCTGATGTTGGGCTGCTCGGCGGCGCGGTCGAGCATGATCTTCGAGGCGCGGAACTCGTCGCGGCGGTGGACCACGTCGAGCTCGGAGGCGTACTTGGAGATGAAGATCGAGTCCTCCATCGCCGAGTCGCCACCGCCGATCACCGCCACCTTCTCGCCCTTGAAGAAGGCGCCGTCGCAGACCCCGCAGGTCGACACGCCGCGGCCCGCCAGCTCCATCTCGCCGGGGATGCCGAGCCGCCGGGGCTCGGCGCCCATCGCCAGGATGATCGCCTTGGCCGCGTACTCGTCGTCGCCGACGATGACGCGCTGCACGCCCCCCTCGGAGAGCTCGACCCGGGTCGCGTCGTCGGTGAGGAATCGGGTCCCGAACTTCTCCGCCTGGGTGCGGAACTCGTTCATCATCTCCGGGCCCATGATCCCCTCGGGGTAGCCCGGGTAGTTCTCGACGTCGGTCGTGTTCTGCAGCTGTCCGCCCCACTGAAAGCCCTCGATCACCAGCGGCTCCAGGTTCGCCCTCGAGGCGTACAGGGCGGCGGTGTAGCCGGCCGGCCCGCCGCCGAGGATGATCAGGTTCTCGACTTTGTTCTCGCTCATCTCCTGCTCCGCTTCCGGGTCGCGCCGACCCGCCGTTGCGTCCCCTTGCTCTGAGGGCATGAAGATCTTCTACAGGAGATCATACTTTACTTTCTGAAGTGATGGGCCCGGGCAGCGACTCAGCGAGGTCGCTGCCGACCGGCGCCCGGCGCCGCCGCTCCTCCCAGCCCTGGACCGTGCGCCGCAGCTGAAAGAAGGCGATCACACCCGGCACCAGCGGCATCCAGAAGGCGATCAGCCGGTAGGTGAGCACGGCGGCGAAGATCGTGCCCTTGCCGACCTCGAGATCGAAGAGCAAGAAGGCGCCGATCATCCCCGCGTCCACCCCGCCGACGCCGCCGGGCAGGGGGATCAGGTTGGCGAACATGCCGACGAAGAAGCCCTGCACGACCACCGCCATCGGGACCTCGGCGTCGAAGGCGTGAAAGGCGGCCCACAGGATCCCGATCTGCGCCGCCCAGAAGCCGATCGCGCCGGCGATCGCGACGCCGCCGCGGGAGGGCTCTCGAACGAACGCCAGGGCCTCGCGGATGCCGACCGCGGCCGTCGACGGGAGGGTCGCCAGCCGCCGGACCAGCCGGCCCCAGAGCTTCTTCTGGGTGGCGCCGGAGATGCGCCGCTCGAGGTCGCCGGGCACGAGCGAGATGAGCAGGAAGATCGCGATCACCCCGCCGGCGACGGCGGCGGGAACGATGGTCAGCCCCGCCGGCGCGGGGCCCGAGAAGACGCCGACGCGCAGCAGAACGCCGTTGATCAGCACGGTGAGCATGTAGACCGCGTAGACGAGGACCAGGAAGGCGACCATGCGCGCCGCGGTCTCCCTGCGCGGCATACCCGCCTTGCGCAGGGCCCAGTAGGTGAGCACGATCCCGCCCGCGCCGCCGGCCGAGAACAGCCGGGTGGCGGCGAGGCCGGCCATCGTGACCTCATAGCTCTCGCCCCAGGTGAGCCGCACACGCTCGCCCACCACCCCGCGAAACAGGGCCACGTAGGAGATGAACATCCCGACCCCGAACAAGAACGCGACGGCGAGCCAGACCCTGTTGCCCTCGCCGAGCTTCGCCAGCCCGTCCTCGAAGCCGGCGACCTGCGGCAAGAGGAAGTAGATGCCGGCGACGATCAGGACGACGAACAGGGCCGTCTGCGCGAGCCGCTTCGGATCCTCGAAGAAGCTCGGCTCGACGGCCTCGTCCTCGTCCTGCTCGGCCTCCAGGCGCTCCTCGTCGGCGCTCGACGGGTCGCGAAGCTCGTCGCGCTCCCGATCCTCCCTGTGCTGATCGCTCGACACCGAACGAGTCATGTCCACACGTATCCTGACAAACGGCCCGGCAGCGACCGGGCCGCGCTCAGGCCCCGGCCGCGATCCGCTCGAGCCGGCGCAGGACGCCGTTGATCGCCTCAACCAGCGGCTCGACGAGCGGCTCGCCGCGGCGGACCAGGGTCACCACGGCCGCACCGGCGAGCAGATCGGTGACGTAGTGCTCGCCCAGGTAGACGAGCGCGACGGCGAGCGTCGCCGCGTAGGCGGCGCCGACGCCGCCGAGCAGCGGGTGGATCTCGGCGAGGAGCAGGGCGGCCATCAGAGAGGTGGCGAAGTGAAGCGAGGGCATCGCGGCCCAGGGGTTGCCGCCGAGCGAGTCGTACAGCCGCGCCCAGGCGGGACCCCAAACGCCCTCGCCGACGTCGACCATGATCCGCCGCACCTCCTCCGGCGCCGCCTCGGTGGCGACCTCGTCGGCCACCCGCTCGACGGGGCCCGCGAGGTACCCCTGCTCGGAGGCCCACCACGGCGGCGCGGTCGGCAGCGCGAAGTAGAGCGCGCATCCGATGTCGTAGGTGGCGGCCATCTGGCGCGCGGCGCGGGGGAAGTGGTCGACGTGGCGCGCCTGGACGTAGAGCAGGGTCACGTGCGGCTCGAAGAACCACGCCCAGTGGACGATCGAGAGCGCGCGGTCGACCGCGGTCACCCGGCCCGGACGCCCGAGGGCTCGCTGCAGGCGCAGGTTGG
>WHSW01000131.1 GCA_009379895.1 Solirubrobacterales bacterium | reverse complement strand
GGCGCCCCGATGTGCGGCAGGATGAACACGATGACGACGTGGCTGCTGCGGCTGACCGCAGAGCGCGAAGGGCCGCGACTCGCGGTGAAGGACTGCTCCGCCGTGGCGGTGGCGCGCGGCCAGGCCGACAAGCGCTAGCTCCGTCGGCCGCGTGGACCGCCGCCGGCGGCGGTCGCGGGGCGCGAACGTGGCGATCAGGAATACTGGGTGTATGAGCGACAGCTTCGGAGCCAAGGACACGCTCTCGGTGTCCGGTCGCGAATACGAGATCCACCGCCTCGACGCGCTGCAGGAGAAGTTCGACAGCGCCCGCCTTCCCTATTCGCTCAAGGTTCTGCTCGAGAATGCGCTGCGGCTCGAGGACGGCGAGTCCGTGACCGCCGCCGACGTCGAGGCGATCGCCTCCTGGGACGCCGGCGCCGAGCCCTCCGAGGAGATCCCGTTCCAGCCCGCCCGGGTGCTGATGCAGGACTTCACCGGCGTGCCCGCGATCGTCGACCTGGCCGCGATGCGCGACGCGATCGAGGAGCTCGGCTCGGACCCGGCGCGGATCAACCCGCTGGTCCCCGTCGATCTGGTGATCGACCACTCGGTCCAGGTCGACGCATTCGGCAACCCGCGCGCCTTCGACGTCAACGCCGACCGCGACTACGAGCGCAACCGCGAGCGCTACGCCTTCCTGCGCTGGGGGCAGCAGGCGTTCGGCAACTTCCGCGTCGTCCCGCCGGCGACCGGCATCTGCCACCAGGTCAACCTCGAGTATCTGAGCCAGGTCGTGTTCAGCCGCCAGGTCGACGGCGTGACGCAGGCATATCCCGACACCCTCGTGGGCACCGACTCGCACACGACGATGGTCAACGGCCTCGGGGTGCTCGGCTGGGGGGTCGGCGGGATCGAGGCGGAGGCGGCGATGCTCGGCCAGCCGATCTCGATGCTGCTCCCGCAGGTCGTCGGCTTCCGCCTCGACGGGGAGCTCCCCGAGGGGGCCACGGCCACCGATCTGGTGCTGCGGGTGACCGAGATGCTGCGCGAGCGCGGGGTGGTCTCGAGGTTCGTCGAGTTCTTCGGCCCGGGACTGCACACCCTGGGACTCGCCGACCGGGCGACGATCGGCAACATGTCGCCGGAGTTCGGCTCGACCTGCGCGATCTTCCCGGTCGACGCCGAGACGCTTCGCTATCTCGAGTTCACCGGTCGCCCGACCGAGACGATCGAGCTCGTCGACGCCTACGCCCGTGAGCAGGGGATGTTCCACGAGCCCGACTCCGAGGACCCGACCTTCTCCGCCACCCTGGAGCTCGACCTGTCGGCGGTCGAGCCGTCGATCGCCGGGCCCAAGCGCCCCCAGGACCGGATCGCGCTCGCCGACGCCAGGCCGGCGTTCCTCGAGTCGCTGCGCGAGCACGACCCCGACGCGGCCGAGGAGCTCGGCAACAGCTACGACGAGGCGGTCGCCGAGTCATTCCCCGCGTCGGACTCTCCGGCCGAGGATCGCAACGACGAGCGCGGGCGACCACGACATTTCGACCGCGACGCGCCGACCGCGACGACCGAGGCGCGCGCCGACGATGTCGTCTCGGTCACCCTCGAGGACGGGACCGAGGTCGAGCTCGACCACGGCCGGGTGGTGATCGCCGCGATCACGAGCTGCACCAACACCTCGAACCCCTCGGTGATGATCGGCGCCGGCCTGCTGGCGAAGAAGGCGGTCGAGAGGGGGCTCGAGCAAAAGCCGTGGGTGAAGACATCGCTCGCGCCCGGATCCACCGTGGTCACCGAGTACCTCGAGCGCGCCGGCCTCGACGAGTACCTCGACGAGCTCGGCTTCAACCTGGTCGGCTACGGGTGCACGACCTGCATCGGCAACTCAGGGCCGCTGCCGGAGGCGATCTCGAAGGCCGTCAACGACGAGGACCTGGTCGTCTGCGCGGTGCTCTCGGGCAACCGCAACTTCGAGGGACGAATCCAGCAGGACGTCCGCAACAACTACCTCGCCTCACCGCCGCTGTGCGTCGCCTACGCGCTCGCCGGGCGGATGGACGTCGACATCGCCTCGGCCCCGCTCGGCGACGACGCGGACGGCAACCCGGTCTTCCTCGCCGACCTCTGGCCGAGCTCCGAGGAGATCAAGCAGACGATCGCCGACGCCGTCCGCCAGGACATGTTCGAGCGCAGCTACGCGGACGTGTTCGCCGGCGATCAGCGCTGGCGCGAGCTCGAGACCCCCGAGGGCGATCGCTACACGTGGCCCGCCTCCACCTACGTCCGCAAGCCGTCGTTCTTCGACGGCATGGAGGGCGAGCCGCGGCCGATCGAGCCGATCGAGGGCGCCCGGGCGCTGGCGGTGCTCGGAGACAGCGTGACAACCGACCACATCTCTCCCGCCGGGGCGATCAAGCGCGACAGCCCGGCGGGTCGCTGGCTGATCGACAACGGCGTCGAGCCCCGCGACTTCAACTCCTACGGCTCGCGGCGCGGCAATCACGAGGTGATGATCCGCGGCACGTTCGCGAACGTGCGCCTGCGCAACGCGCTCGTCGATCGCGAGGGCGGCTTCACGCGCCACTTCCCCGACGGCGAGGAGATGACGATCTTCGAGGCCGCGATGGCCTACGCCGCCGAGGGCGTGCCGCTTGTCGTGCTGGCCGGCAACGAGTACGGCTCAGGCTCCTCGCGCGATTGGGCGGCCAAGGGCACGGCGCTGCTCGGAGCCCGCGCCGTGATCGCCGAGAGCTTCGAGCGCATCCACCGCTCCAACCTGATCGGAATGGGGGTGCTGCCGCTGCAGTTCGCCGACGGCGAGACGGCCGAGTCCCTCGGCCTCACCGGTGCCGAGACCTTCGCCGTCGGCGACCTCGAGGGCGGGGAGGCGCAATCGGTCGCGGTGACCGCCGCGCGCGACGGCGCCGAGCCGATCGAGTTCGAGGCCCGGGTCCGCCTCGACACTCCGAACGAGGTCCGCTACTTCGCCCACGGCGGCATCCTGCATCGGGTCCTGCGAGACCTGCGCTGACCCGCGCCGCGCTTCACGTTTGGCTGATTTCGGTCGCCGGCGGTCGGTGATCGGCCCGGCTCCCGGCGGCGACGCCGAACGCGCGGTTGACACCACGGAGCGCGATCGGTCAGAATGATCGTGACCCGCGGGAGGGAGATCTTCAAAGCTCGCCCCCGGCCAGTCCCGCCTCCGGGGGCGATCGCGTCGGCATCCCTCCCTGGCTACCGACGCGCTGGCGGTGGCGTGGGCCGTGTGGACCCCCTGCCTCCCACGGCCCCGCCCCGCCAACTACCTCCATCCGCTCCGCGGGGAGCCGCTCGGGGCCTCACCGTTCGGCTCGCGGCTCACCCGTTCGCGCGGCGCACGGGCGCGATCGGGCCGGCCGCGTATTCCGGCCGATCACCCGGGACGGGGTGCGGCGCAGCCGTCACCGGTCGGCAGCCGGGTGAACCCTGCCGGTGGCGAGACACGATGACCCTTGCCCTTGACGTGGACCTCGAAGAAGCGGGCCAGCGCCCGGCGCTGCGCCGTGATCGACCGCTCCGGGTCGAGCGAGCCGACGATTGCCTGGTAGAGGCCGGCGAAGGCCCAATCGGGGTCCGCCTCGGCGATCTGCGGCGCCAGCGTCTGAAAGTCGGAGTAGCTCAGATGCTGGGAGCCGGTGAGCTCGAAAGCGTCCCGGGGCGCGCGCAGATGCGAGTAGTACGTGCAGATCGACTGCTCGCGGTAGTCGCCGCCGATCCCGCCCTCGGACGCCAGCAGCATGAACGGGGTCCGGGGGTGAACTCGGGTCACCCACTTGCCCCACAGCGACCCGTCCACATCGGCGGCCGCCTTGAAGCGGTGATCGCGCAGCGATGCCTGGGTCGCGGTGGCGCCACCGAGCGAATGGCCGAAGATCCCGATCCGGCCCCGGTCGACGTGGCCTCGCAGGAATCCGTGGGAACCCCTGCCCATCCGCTCGATCCTGGTCAGGACGAAGCGCACATCCCGGGTCCGGACCGTGACCAGGGAGGCGAGCCGGCTCGCGGTAATCGGCTCCGAGTCCAACGGGGTGCCGAAGACCCCATCGACGACATCGCCGCCCGGGAACCGCACCGCGAATGCGTCCGAGGTGTGATCGGGAGAGACGACGATGTAGCCCCGGCTGGCCAGGTCAGCCGTCAGGGACGTGTAGACGAATCGGTCGGCCGTGTAGGCGTGGGAGAAGATCAGGATCGGCCTCTCACCACGAGCGACCGGCCCACCGGTGCACATCCGCGAGTCGATGTCCGCGTCTCGCTGCTCGGCGATGATCGTCTGCAGGCGTCGGTAGATCGCCTTCGGCAGATAGCGCGCGTCCTTGCAGGCAGCATCCACCTTCCGGTCGCGCGGATAGGTGACGCTGACCATCAGCTTGCGAGGGCCGGGCCGGCCGAATCCGGCCCTGCGGGAGCGATCGACCATCAGCATGTTCCTCGTCCCCACCTCGAACGGCCCCGACAGCGCCGGAATCTGGAGCTTCACGGGCGGGCCCTGGGCACCGGCGCTACCCGCCGACGCGAAGACAGCCAAGGCGCCGGAAATGGCGACGGTCAGTCCCGCTCGCAGGTCCGCCCTGGACACGGCTCGGGAAGCTATCAACGACGGCCGCGGCGGCCCGATCCCCAGCCGCGAGATCCTCTCCGTCGGTGCGCTCGCGCCCGGCCTGCCTCGCGCCGCCTCCGGGCCGCCCACGGCTTGTGCGGCAAAGCACCAGTTGTGCTGCGTTCGACGCCCGGATTACAGGTATAACTCGCTCGTAAGGGGTTAGGTCCAAGGGGGACTCCCAGCGCGGGGCGGGCCGCGTGACCCCCTTCGCGGTCCCGCCCCACCTAAACCCGCGGCGGCGTTCAGCTCGTGTGGGCGACCGAGCGCTTGCGCTCGATCCAGGCGATCGCGATCACGCTGCCGACCGGGCCGACCGGGGTGAGCGTCGCGGCGAGCAGCGTGTAGGGCGCCTCGTGGCGCAGGATCGCGACCCAGATCAGCAGCGCGAGGGCGACGAACCCGAGCCCGTGGGCGAGCCCGAGGATCGCGGTCGCGTGTTCGGCCCCCGGTGCGATCCAGACCACCAGCAGCCCTATGAACAGGGCCAGCTCGACCCAGGACGCCAGCTTCACCCAGCGCCAGAGGGGCCCCGGTCGCGGGGTCCGAAGCACGGTCTGCGGCTCGGCGCTCATTGGTCGAGTCATAGCGCAGCGGCGCGAGTCGCCACAATTGGCGCGTGCTGCGTGCGACGCTTCTGATCGGGGTCCTCGCGGCGTTGCTCGTCCCTGCCCGAGCCGGCGCTGTGACCCTCGAGCCGGTCGGCGAGTTCCAGCAGCCCGTGTTCGTGACCTCGATGCCGTCGGACCCGAACCGGCTGCTGGTGGTCGAGCAGGCGGGACGCATCCAGCTCGTCGACCGTGGCGTTCGCAGCACCTTCCTCGACCTCGGCGACCTCGTCGTCTCGGGGCGCGAGCGGGGCCTGCTCTCGGTCGCCCTGGCGCCGGACTACGAGGCGACCGGACACCTGTACGTCTTCTACACGCGGGCGCCCTCCGGCGATCTGCAGATCGACGAGCTGACCGCCTCGCAGGGCATCGTCGCGCTCGCCAGCCGCCGCCCCGTGCTCAGCATCGCGCACTCCCGGTTCGCCAACCACAACGGGGGCCAGCTTCAGTTCGGTGCCGACGGTTATCTCTACATCGGCACGGGCGACGGCGGCGGGTCCAACGACGCGCTCGAGAACGCGCAGTCGCTGTCGAGCCTGCTCGGCAAGCTCCTGCGGATCGATCCTCGCCGGTCCGGCAGCGCCCCGTACACCGTGCCGGCCGACAACCCCTTCGTGGGCGTGGCCGGAGCGAGGGCCGAGATCTGGAGCTACGGGCTGCGCAACCCCTGGCGTTACAGCTTCGACCGCGCCACCGGCGACCTGCTGATCGGCGACGTCGGGCAGGGGGCGTGGGAGGAGGTCGACTACGCGCGCGCTCCCCGCGCCGGGGCCGGCGTCAACTACGGCTGGGACTGCCGAGAGGGCCGCCATCCCCTCGAGCCCGCCGGCTGCCCCGCGGCATCCCGGCTCACCGACCCGATCCTCGAGTACCCGCATCCGCCGGGTGTCGCGATCACGGGAGGCTACGTGGCGCGCGATCCGAGCCTCGGCGATGTCTACGGGCGCTACCTGTACGCCGATCTCGCGGTCGGGCAGATCCGCTCGCTGGTGCCCGGGCTTCCCGACGCGATCGGCGACCGCGCCGAGGGCCTGGGTGTCCCGAGCCCCGTGTCGTTCGGCGAGGACTCGTGCGGGCGGCTCTACGTCGTCTCGCTTCTGGGCCCGGTCGAGCGCCTCGTCGGCGCCACGCCGTCGGCCTGCGTGGGCGCATCTTCGCCGAGCCCCCCGGGCGCCGCCAGCCCACCGCCGACCAACCCGGGCCCGCCTCGCTGTGCGGGGCGGCCGGCGACGATCGTCGCCACGCCCGGTTCGCCGACGATCGGGACCGCGGGCGCGGACGTGATCGCCGGCGGCCCGGGCGCCGACCGGATCCGCGGGCGAGGCGGCCGGGACCGGATCTGCGGCGCGCGCGGCAGGGACCGGCTCACCGGCGGTCGCGGCAAGGACCGGCTCGGCGGGGGTCGCGGTCAGGACCGGCTTCGGGGCGGGCAGGGGCGCGACCGGCTCGCGGGCGGGCGCGGCACCGATCGCTGTCGCGGCGGTCCCGGCAGGGACGAGCGGCGCTCCTGTTAGCCGTCAGCCCTCGAGGGCCGTGAGCACGATCCGCTCCTGCTCGAGGCGGTGGGCGGCCGGGTAGCCCTCGCTCGGGCTCGATCGCTGCGGGCGCCCGACATAGGCGAACTCGACCCCATCGGGCACCAGCTCGGGCATCCGCCGGGCCATCACGCTCCAGGCGCCCATGTTCTTCGGCTCCTCCTGGGCCCAGACCACCTTGCGCAGGTTCGGATACGAGGCGAGCAGCCGCTCGAGCTCGTTGCGCGCGAAGGGGTAGAGCAGCTCGACCCGGGCGATCGCCACCGAGCTCGCCGACTCGCGGCGCTCGTGCTGGTCGATGTCGTAGAAGAGCTTGCCGCTGGTCAGCACGAGACGGTCGATCGACTCGCGGTCGGCCGGGGCGCGCGGGTCGTCGAGCACGAACTGGAACGAGCCCTGCGTCAGCTCCTCGAGCGAGGAGGCCGCGGCGCGCAGCCGCAGCAGCCCCTTCGGCGTGAAGACGATCAGCGGTCGCGGCTTGGCGATCCGCGCCTGGCGGCGCAGGAGGTGGAAGTACTGCGCCGCGGTGGTCGGGTTGGCGAGCCGGATGTTGCCCTCCGAGCCGAGCTGGATGAAGCGCTCGATCCGAGCGCTGGAGTGCTCGGGGCCGGCGCCCTCGTACCCGTGGGGCAGCAGCAGCGTCAGCCGCGTGGTCTGACCCCACTTCGACTCCCCGGAGACGATGAAGCTGTCGATGATCACCTGG
This sequence comes from Solirubrobacterales bacterium, assembly GCA_009379895.1. Taxonomy (GTDB): domain Bacteria; phylum Actinomycetota; class Thermoleophilia; order Solirubrobacterales; family 70-9; genus WHSW01. The sequence goes on along the minus strand of WHSW01000131.1, from coordinate 2,848 downwards.
CCGGAGTTGGCGAAGTCGCCGAACTGCGCCTCCCAGAGGACCAGGCTCTCCGGCGAGGCGGCCGAGTAGCCGTACTCGAAGCCGAGGCAGCCCGCCTCCGAGAGCGGGCTGTTGTGGAGCTCGAACGGTGCGAGCGAGTCGGAGAGGTTCTGGATCGGCACGTAGCGCAACCCCGTCTTCTCGTCGTGCAGGGCGAGGTGGCGGTGCGAGAAGGTGCCGCGCTCGGTGTCCTGGCCGGTGAGCCGGATGTGGGTGCCCTCCGTGAGCAGCGAGGCGAAGGCCAGGCTCTCGGCGTGGCCGAACTCGATCTCGCCCTGCTCGAGCCTCTCCACCCTGGAGAGCAACGGCTTGCGCAGCTTGCGGTGGATCGTAAAGCTGTCGGGGACCCGCAGGAGCTCCTCGTTGAGAGCGCGCAGGCGCTCGCTCGAGACCGCGGTCTCGACCTCGGGGCTCTTCGTGCGGTCGAGCTCGCCGGTGCCGATCGCGGTCGAGCTCGGGTCCTCGTACTCGCCCGCCTCCATCTTGCCGCGCAGCTCGTGCAGCGCCGACTGCAGCGATGCGAGCCGCTGCTTGCCCTCGTCGGCGACCTGCTCGTTGGTCACCACGCCGTCGGCGACCAGGCGACGAGCGTAGATCTCGGAGACCGGCGGGTGCTCCTTGATCTGGGCGGCCATCCTCGGCTGCGTGTAGGCGGGTTCGTCGGTCTCGTTGTGGCCGTAACGGCGGTAGCCGATCAGGTCGATGACCACGTCGCGGCCCCACCGCTCGCGGTAGGCCATCGCCAGGCGCACCGCCGAGATGCACGCCTCGACGTCGTCGGCGTTGACGTGGATGATCGGGCAGTTGAAGCCCTTCGCCATATCGCTCGCGTACGGCGTCGAGCGGCCCTCGGGCGGGTCGGTGGTGAAACCGACCTGGTTGTCGGTGATCAGGTGCACCGTGCCGCCGGTCGAGTAGCCCGCGAGCGATTGCAGGTTGAGCGTCTCGGCGACCACGCCCTCGCCCGGGAAGGCGGCGTCGCCGTGCAGCAGGACGGGCAGCGCGACATGCGGGTTGTGCCCCAGCCGCGGCCCGGAGTGCTCGGTCTGGGCGGCGCGCGCGCCCCCGGTGACCACCGGGTCGACGTACTCGAGGTGGCTCGGGTTCGGGTACAGCCGGACCTTGACCTCCTCGTCGTCGCCGGTGGTGAGCATGCCCTCGGCGCCGTGGTGGTACTTGACGTCGCCGGTGCCGGAGTGGGGAAGGTGGGCGATCGCCTTCACGCGGTCGAGCGCCTTGGCGCCCTCGAACTCGGCCAGGATCGACTCGACCGAGCGCCCGAGGTTGTGGGCGAGGACGGCCAGGCGGCCGCGGTGTGCCATCCCGAGCACGACCTCCTCGGCGCCGTTCTGGCGCGCCAGGGTCGCCATCTCATCGAGCATCGGCACGGTGGCGTCGAGGCCCTCGATCGAGAACATCTTCTGCCCCAGGTAGGCCTTCTGCAGGAAGCGCTCGAACTGGTGCACCTCGATCAGCCGCGAGAGCAGCCCGCGCTTCTCCTCGTCGGAGAGCGGCGCCCGGTGCCAGCCCGTCTCGATCATCTCGCGCAGCCAGACTCGCTGCTGGTGTGAGGAGAGGTGCTCGACCTGGTAGGTGATCGTGCCGCAGTAGGCCTCGCGCATGCGCGGCAGCGCGTCGAGCAGCGTCTCGCCCTCGACCCCGCAGCGCAGGATCGAGGCCGGGATCCTCGCCATCAGCTCCGGGGTCAGGTTCAGGTTCTCGGGCTCGAGCGCCGGGTCGCCCTTCGGTTCGCCGCCGAGCGGGTTGACGCGGGCGGCGAGGTGGCCGTGGGTGCGGTAGGCCTTGAGCAGCGAGGTCGCGGCCTGCACCGCCTGCAGCAGCTCGCGATCGACCGCGGTGGCCGGCGGCGCGGCGGCCGGCGCGGTCGCGGGCGCCCCGGCGGCCAGCGGCGGCGCCGAGGCCGAGGCCGGGTGGGCGTTGGTGACCTGGTTGGCCGCGATCCCGAGCGCCTCCGCGATGCCCTCGTAGAAGCCGTCCTCGCCCTGCAGGAGCTGGTCGATCCGGCGCAGGAACGAGCCCGACTCGGCGCCCTGGATGACCCGGTGGTCGTAGGTGGAGCTGGTCGTCATCACCTTCGAGACGCCGAGGGCCCTCACCTTCTCGGCGGGCGCGTGCGCCCATTCGGCCGGGTAGGCGAGCGAGCCGCAGGCGACGATCGTGCCCTGGCCCTTGAGCAGCCTGGGCACCGAGGCGACGGTGCCGAGCCCGCCCGGGTTGGTCAGGGTGACGTTCGTGCCCTGGAAGTCGTCCGCGGTGAGCTTGTTCTCGCGGGTCCTGGTGATCAGCTCCTCGTAGGCGGAGTGAAAGCGCGAGAAGTCGAGCGTCTCGGCGCCCTTGACGCAGGGGACCATCAGGCCGCGCGAGCCGTCGCGACGCTCGACGTCGACCGCGATCCCGAGGTTGACGTGCTCGTTGCGGATCACCTGGGGCTTGCCGTCGCGCTCGCCGTAGGCGCGCACCATCGCCGGCCACTCGGTCGCGGCCTCGACGATCGCCCAGGCGATCAGGTGGGTGAAGGAGACCTTCATCCCGCGCTCCTTGAGCGCCGCGTTGATCGCCTTGCGCTTGGCGTCGAGCGTGTCGACCGCGAGCGTGCGGAACGAGGTCGCCGTCGGCACCTCGAGGCTCTCGTTCATCGCGGCGGCGAGCATCGCCGCGGGACCGCGCAGCGGACTCGGTGCGCCGCCGCCGAGATCCCCCGCCTCGGGTCCGGTGCCGGCGGGCTTGGGCGCCTGCGCCCCGGGCTCCGCGGGCGTCCGCCCGTCGGCCGCCGCCAGAACGTCCTCCT
>WHSW01000130.1 GCA_009379895.1 Solirubrobacterales bacterium | reverse complement strand
ATGGTGGTGACGAAGAAGGTGCATGATTCGCAGATCGTCTCGAAGTGGCAGTCGAGTTCGACGGGTCTGGCGCACCAGCCGTTTGCCGAGCATCCGCCGGTTCATCTCGCGTCGCAGCTTTGCCATCTGGGCGCCTTCGTCGTCGGCGGCGCCCGCGGACCCGTCGGCTGGGCCGCTGGTGCCCCCGACGGAGCCCCCGCCCGCGCCTGCCGAGCCGCCGCCGGAGGCCTGATTTGGATCGCCGTCGGAGCGATCGGTAGGCGTCCCGGCGGAGATCGAGAGGGCCGCGGAGGCCGGCCGCGGAGTCTCGTTCCCCGACGTCGCCACGACGACCATGATGGTGGAGGCGGCGACCACGGCGGCGACGAAGAGCCCGAACAGAAGTGGCCCTCGCCGGGATTTCCAGAGCCTGCTCACGCTCTCGCGCGCTCGCTGATCGTGTGTATCGCGGTCCTCACCGCCACCCCTCGCCCGGGCCGTCGGCCCGGCACATCGCGGATGGAGCGGCTCTCGCCGCCCCATCCGTTCACGTGCTTACGCTCTCGCACCGGCTTCGACCTAGCAGACCACCACCAGGCGGAAGGGCAGGTCGGCGCCGGCGCCGGCGCTCGTGTTCGTATCGACGAACACGGCCTCGACGTTGCCGCCGCGATCGGCGACGTTGACCTCGCCCAGGGCCGAGCCGCCGCCTGAGGGACCGATGGTCGCCACCGCCGAGCAGGCGGTGATGTTGCGGGCGAAGTCGACCTCGTAGTTACCGGACCCGCCGAGCTTGATGACGCTCACACCGCCGCTCGAGTTGTCGAGCGCGCCGGTGGCGCTCACCTCCGCGAACAGCACTCCGACGTCCTGGTTGCTGAGACCGAAGTCGACGATCTCACCCGAGTCGATCGAGTCGTTGGCGATCTCGGTCGCCTGCACGGCGTCGGTCTGAATCTCGGCCGATCCCACCGAGTTCGCCTGCAGGTCAACGGCCGCCAGGCCTCCGCTGGCGAAAGTGTCGTCGCGGACGTCGGCACTCAGCACCTGGTCGTTGCCGATGTCGATCGATTTCACCCCCTGGTCGAGGATCTTCGGCGAGTTGACCGCGTTGTTGCTCAGCTTCGGGCCGGTCACCCCGGCGTTCGCCAGATCGGGGGTCTTGACCTCCCCGTTGGTGATGTCGTCGCTGAACACCGTGTTGGAGCCCGGCAACGCCATCGCGGTGCCACTCAATGCGAAGAACAGCGCCAGGTAGGCGATCGCGTTCGACCGCAGATGATTCCGGATCATGTGTGACTCCCCTTCGCGGCGCCGGCTTGCTGCCGGCGCGCGTGACGATCTCGGGCGCGGCGCGTAGCGTCGCCTGCACCCCCTTCTCTTGCGCGACCCTCGCATGGGATCCCGGAGGTCGCATCGGGGAATGCACGGAGTCCGGGGTTCGGAGAACTACCGGGCCGTTCGGGGCGCGGCCGTCAACCGCCGGCCAGCCAGGCGCGGATCTCGGCACCGTGCTCGTCGAGGCGCGGCGGGCGCCGCCTGGTGGCGGGCGGGGTGGCGCGCAGCCCGAGCGGGGAGGAGACGGTACGCACGCCGTCGAGCTCGTCGACGGGCGCGAGCCCGAGCGCCTCGGCGAGCTCGAACGCGCCGGCGACGTCGTTGACCGGCCCGGCGGGCACGCCGGCCTCTCGCAGGCGCTCGGCCCACTCGGCCACCGTCTCCCCACCAAGCCGCGCCTCGATCAGCCGCCTGAGCTCGGCGCGGTTGGCGACCCGGCTCGGGTTCGTCTCGAATCGCGGGTCGGCGGCGAGCTCGGGAGCGCCCAGGGCGCCCGCGAGGGCGGCGAATTGGCGGTCGTTGCCGGCGCAGATCATCAGTGGGCCGTCGGCCGCCTCGTAGGTGGCGAACGGCTCGATGCTCGGGTGCACGTTGCCCAACCGCGCGGGGATCGCCGCGGCGTTGAGGTAGCCGGAGGCCTGGTTGACCAGCGCGGCGAGCGCGCTGGAGAGCAGGTCGACCTCGATCCTCTGGCCGGCGCCCGTGCGCTCGCGGGCCGCGAGGGCCGCGAGGATCGCGACGGCGGCGCCGAGGCCCGCGATCACGTCGACGAGCGCGACGCCGACCTTCGCCGGCTCGCCCCCGGCGGGCCCGGTGATCGACATCAGGCCGCTGAGCGCCTGGACGAGCGGGTCGTAACCCGGCAGCGACGCGCCCGCGCCGGCGCCGAACCCGGTGATCGAGCAGTGCACGAGCCGCGGGTTGGCCTCGCGCAGCGCGTCGGGGTCGAGCCCCAGGCGCGCCAGCCCGCCGGGCTTGAAGTTGTCGACCATGACGTCCGCGCGCCCAGCGAGCTCGAGCGCGAGCCGGCGGTCGCCGGCATCGGTGAGATCGAGCGCGATCGAGCGCTTGTTGCGGTTCACGGCGAGAAAGTAGGTGGCGCTGCCGTCGCCCGCGGCCGGGGGGCTCCAGCCCCGCGTCTCGTCGCCGGCGAGGGCCTCGACCTTGACGACGTCGGCGCCGAGGTCGCCGAGCGTCATCGTCGCCAGCGGGCCGGCGAGGACACGGCTGAAGTCGGCGACGAGGACGCCGCCAAGTGCCGCGGGGACCGGGGGCGAGGCGTCGGTCACAGCTGGGCAGCGTATCCCGCGTCCCTACGATGGAGCCGTGAGGATCACGCTCGTCCTGGCGGGGGCGCTCGCGGCCTGCGCGCTCGCCGCCTGCGGCTCCAACGGCCCACCCGAGACCCCCGCCGCGTGCCTGGGCGGTCCGCGGCCTACCTCGAGGCGCTGCGGGCGGCGCCCGGGGAGGTGAGGCTCCCCGACGGGACGCCGATCAGCGGCTGCCTGGTCGAGGAGCAGGGGCCCGGTGCGCTGGCGACGGTCGGCCGGGCGCTGATCGAGTCGGCGACCGCGCTCAACCACGAGGCCCGGCGCGGTGAGGATCGGCGCGCGACCGTCCGCCTCGGCTACCTGGTCGGTGCCGTCGACGCGGGCGCCTCGACCACCGGCGGCATCCACCGCGACCTGCAGCTGCGGCTCAACTCCGCCGCCCGCTTCACGCCCGCCGACGGGCGGCCCCTCGGGGCCGAGTTCGAGCGCGCGTTCGGCGAGGGCTACGCCGCCGCCAAGACGGGCGGCTGAGGCCCGCTAGAGCCAGCGACGGGCGCTGCGCGAGTGCCACCGGCGAACGTTGCCGGGCTGGCCGATGCGCCGCTCGCGCGCGCGGCGCAGGCTGTCGGCTCGCTGGGTCTCAAAGTAGAGGGCTGCGAGAACGGGATTCATGTTGCCTCCTTGGCACTAACCGATAAAGTGACGTAGGTGGTTATAGCATAACCGGCGTTAGTATGATGTTGGTGATGGCACACGGCACGGACCAGGCGGCGCCCGGCGCGCTCGAGCTGGTGCGGGAGTTCGTCAACACCCGCGACGCCGAGCTGGGCACGGATCGCCTCGCCGACCCGCGCGCGGCGGCCGCGTGGATGGGCGAGCACGGGGTGCCGGGCGGCGGCGAGCCGCTCGCCGGGTCCGACCTCGAGCGGCTGGCAGCGGTTCGCGAGGCGCTGCGCGCGCTGCTGCTCGCCAACAACTCCGGCGTCTCCCCACCCCCGGACGCCCTCGAGACGCTCAACGGCCAGGCAGCAGAGGCGGCGATCGGGCTCCGCTTCGACGCCGAGGGCGCCGCGCTGGTGACCCGCTGCGACGGCGTCGACTCGGCGATCGCGCGGCTGCTCTCGGTCGCCCACGAGGCGATGCGCGACGGGACCTGGCGCCGGCTCAAGGTATGCCCGGCCGACGACTGCCTCTGGGCCTTCTACGACCACTCGCGCAACCGCTCCGGGACCTGGTGTCGGATGGAGGAATGCGGCAACCGCGCCAAGGCCCGCGCCTACCGAGAGCGCCGACGGCGAGCCGCGGACCGATAGCCTCAGACGAGGCGCAGGCGAGGTGGGCCGAAGACGGAGGCAGCGCGATGACAGTTGAGACCCAGACCGATCATCTCTGGGGTGCGGAGACCGCCAAGGCGGTCGAGAACTTCCCGGTCTCGGGGCACCCGATCCCCGCCCCGGTCGTCCGCTGGCTCGGGCGGGTCAAGGCGGCGGCCGCCAGGGTCAACGCCGAGCTCGGCGAGCTCGACCCCGCGGTCGCCGAGCGGATCGCGGCCGCCGGCGACGCGGTCGCCTCCGGGGAGCACGACGCGCAGTTCCCGGTCGATTGCTTTCAGACCGGCTCGGGCACCTCGTCCAACATGAACGCCAACGAGGTGATCGCCAACCTCGCCGGCGACGGGGCGCACCCCAACGACCACGTCAACATGGGGCAGTCGTCGAACGACGTGTTCCCGTCGGCCGTCCACCTCGCGGCGCTCGGCGAGGTCTCGACCGACCTGCTTCCAGCCCTCGACGCGCTCGCCGAGGAGCTCGCGGCCAAGGCCGAGGAGTTCTCCACGCACGTGAAGGCCGGGCGCACGCACCTGATGGACGCGGTGCCGGTCACCCTCGGCCAGGAGTTCGGCGGCTACGCCGCTCAGGTCCGCCTCGGCGGCGACCGCGTTCGCGCGACCCTCGCCAGGGTCGGCCAGATCCCGCTCGGCGGGACGGCGACCGGCACCGGCCTGAACACGCACCGCGAGTTCGCCCAGCGCGTTCGCCGCCGGCTCGCGGAGGCGACCGGGCTCGAGATCTCCGCCCCGGCGGACCCGTTCGAGGCGCAGGGCAACCGCGACGCGCTGGTCGAGCTCTCCGGCGCGCTCAAGGTGGTCGCCGTCTCGCTGATCAAGATCGCCAACGACCTCGCCCTGATGGGCTCCGGCCCGCGCGCCGGGCTCGCCGAGATCCGGCTGCCCGAGCTGCAGAAGGGCTCCTCGATCATGCCCGGCAAGGTCAACCCGGTGATGCCCGAGGTCGTGATCCAGGTCGGCGACCAGGTGATCGGCAACGACGCCGCGATCGCGATCGCCGGCTCGCAGGGCCAGTTCGAGCTCAACGTGCGCGTCCCGCTGATCGCCCGCAACCTGCTCGACTCGATCAAGCTGCTCGCCGCGGCCTCGCGGCTGCTCAACGAGCGGTGCGTGAGCGGCATCGAGCCGAACCCCGAGATGCTCGAGCGACACGCCGAGAACACCCTGGCCACGGCCACCGCGCTCAACCCGCACATCGGCTACGACCGCGCCGCGGACATCGTCAAGGAGGCCGTCGAGTCCGGCCGGCCGCTGCGCGAGGTGGCGCGCGAGCAGGGCGTGGAGGAGGCGGTCCTCGAGGAGGCGCTCGACCATCGCAGGCTCGCCCGTCCGCACCAGTGAGGCGGAGGCCGAAGGCCGAAGCCGAGGCCCGGCGCCGTTGAGCCGGCTTTGACTGAGGCGCGTCCCCCGGGGGAGGCGATCGAGCGCGTCACGACGCTCGAGCTGTTCTTCGACCTCGTCTTCGTCTTCACGATCACGCAGCTGACCGCGGTCCTCGCGCACCACCCGACCTGGGAGGGCCTCGCCCAGGCCTTCCTGATGCTGGGCGTGATCTGGTGGATGTACGGCGGCTACGCCTGGCTCACCAACGCCGTGCGCGCCGACCGCGCCGGGCGCAGGCTCCTGCTCCTGGGCGGGATGGCGGGCTTCCTGGTCGTCGCGCTCGCGATCCCTACGGCGTTCGACGGCGACGGGTTGATCTTCGGGCTCGGCTATCTGGTCGTGATCGGCGTCCACGCGACGCTCTTCCTGCGCTCCTCGTCGCCCTCGGTGGCCGAGGCGTTTCGGGGCATCGTGCCGTTCAACCTGGCGATCGCCGGGCTGGTGCTCGCCGGCGGCGCGATCGGCGACCCGGTCGAGTACGCGTGCTTCGCGGTCGCCTTCGCGCTCGCCTGGCTGGTTCCCAAGTGGGGCGAGGACTCGGGCTTCGAGATCGGGCCGGCGCACTTCGTCGAGCGCCATGGCCTGGTCGTGATCATCGCGATCGGCGAGTCGGTGATCGCGGTCGGGATCGGGGCCGCCGAGCTCGCGCTCGAGGCCGGCGTGATCGCGATCGCGATCCTCGGGCTCGCCCTCAGCGCCTGCCTGTGGTGGGCCTACTTCGGGGGCGACGACACCCGGGCGGAGCGCGCGCTCGTCGCCGCTCCCCGAGCGCGTCGCCCCGGCATGGTGCTGGCCGCCTACGGTTACTGGCACATCCCGATCCTGCTCGGGATCGTGCTCAGCTCCTCCGCCCTGGAGGTGGGGATCGCCCATGCCTCGGACCCGCTCGAGCTCGCGCGGGCCCTCGCCCTCGCCGGCGGGATCACCCTCTTCATGCTCGGCGAGGCGCTCTTTCGCCGCACCCTGCGAATCGCCCGGATCGCGGGCAGGCTCGCGGCCGCGACGCTCGCCCTGGCGACGATCCCGATCGGCACCGAGATCTCGGCGGTCGCCCAGCTCCTGGCCCTGGTCGCGGTGCTGGTGGCGACCCTGGCCTTCGACCAGCCGCGCAGCGCCCATGTCGCCGTCACCTGACGGCGCGAGCGGCTCGCCGGCGGGCGTCGGGCCCGCCGAGGTCGAGGCGGCCGCCGAGCGGATCGGTGGCCGGGTCCGCGAGACGCCCGTCATCGCTCTCGAGCCCGGGGCGCTCGGCGTCGACGCCGAGCTGACCCTGAAGCTCGAGCTGCTCCAGCACACGGGCTCGTTCAAGCCGCGCGGGGCGTTCAGCGCGATGCTCGCCGCCGACGTCCCCGCGGCGGGCGTCTACGCGGCGTCGGGCGGCAACTTCGCGCTCGCCGTGGCCCACGCGGCCGCGCGGCTCGGGCACCCGGCGACCATCTTCGTGCCCGAGGCCTCGCCCCCGGCGAAGGTCGAGCGCCTGCGCCGCGGGACCTGTGAGGTGGTCGTCGTCGGCGCGCTGTACGACGATGCGCTGGCCGTCTGCAGCGAGCGCGCGGCGCGCGCCGGGGGGCTCGAGCTGCACGCCTTCGACGACCCGCTGGTCGTCGCCGGCCAGGGCACCTGCGCGCGCGAGCTCGACCGCCAGGCGCCCGGCCTCGACACCGTGCTGGTCGCCGTCGGCGGCGGCGGGCTCGCGGGCGGCACCTGCGCCTGGTACACCGATCGCGCCCGGATCGTCGCCGTCGAGCCCGAGCGCGCGCCGACCCTGGCCCGGGCGCGGGCCGCCGGCGCGCCGGTCGAGGTCGAGGTCGGCGGCCTGGCGGCCGACTCGCTCGGGGCGCGGAGAATCGGCGCGCACCCGTGGCGGGCGCTGGAGGCCTGGGCCGATGAATCCGTGCTCGTCTCCGACGAGTCGATCCGCGCGGCGCAGCGGCTGCTCTGGGACCAGGTCCGGGTCGCCGCCGAGCCGGGCGGCGCGACCGCGCTCGCGGCGCTGCTCAGCGGCGCCTACGCACCGGCGGCCGGCGAGCGGGTCGGGGTGCTCGTCTGCGGCGCCAACCTCGACCCCTCGGTGCTCGCGTAACGTCGCCCGCCGAGCCGAGACTGAATGGGTGCGATGATTGACGCGAAGACGACCAGCGAAGGAGCCACGATGGCGGACAGCGACGCGACCACGACCCCGCGAGCGACCGAGACGGCCGAGTTCGGGGCCGGCTGCTTCTGGCAGGTCGAGGAGGCGTTCCGCGAGCTCGACGGCGTGATCGACACCGCGGTCGGCTACGAGGGCGGCCACGTCGACAACCCCACCTACGAGCAGGTCTGCAGCGGCACGACCGGCCACGTCGAGGTCACGCAGGTCGAGTACGACCCCTCACGGGTGAGCTTCGAGGACCTGGTCTCCAAGTACTTCGAGATCCACGACCCGACCCAGCTCGATCGCCAGGGCCCCGACGTTGGCTACCAGTACCGCTCGGTCATCTTCACCAACTCCGACGAGCAGGCCGAGACCGCACGCCGGGTCCTCAAGCGCGCCCAGGGGAGCGTCTCGGCCCCGATCGTCACCGAGATCACCCCCGCGAAGCCGTTCTGGCGCGCCGAGGAGTACCACCAGTGCTACCTGCAGAAGCGCAGCTCGCCCGCGGGGCTGATCGGCCAGCTGCTCGGTCGGTGACGATCCACCGGTCCGGGCGCTGACGGTCGCCCGCTCACGGGTCGAGGAAGGCGAGCGCGATCGTCCCGCCGAGGACCAGCGCGCCGGCGCTGAGGGCGAGCGCGGCGCCGAACGAGGAGAGCCCGCCGATCAGGGCGACGCCGATCGCGCCGCCTACCTGACGGCTGGTGTTGTTGATCGCCGACGCGATCCCCGCCCGTCTCGCTCCCAAGGCCTCGGTCGCGCCCGCGACCAGGGCCGGGACCGCGACCGCCATCCCCGTCCCGGCCAGGCCCAGCAGGCAGAACCCGACGACGCCGGTCAGCCGCGGGCCGGAGATCGACAGGGCCGCGTATGCGAGCCCGCAAAGCATCAGGCCGAGACCGGCCGGCCGGCGGGGCCCTACGGCGGCGACGAGCCGGCCGCTGAGCGGGGTGAGCAGCGCGAGCGGCGCGGCGAGCGGGATGAGCGCGAGGCCGGTCTGCAGTGCCGAGCGCCCCTCGTCCTGCTGGAGGAAGAGGCTGACCGCGAACAGCGCCCCCAGGGTCCCCAGGTTCATCAGCGCGGCCGCCGCGTTCGCCGCCGAGAAGTCGGCGCGCGCGAACCAGCGCGGCTCGAGCATCGGTTCGCGCCGGCGCCGCTCGACGGTGAGGAACGCCGCCCCGGCGGCGCCCGCGATCAGCGCGCAGGCGATCGGCAGCGCGAGGCTGCCCGAGCCCTGCCCCTCGATCAGGCAGAAGACGATCGCCACCAGAGCCGTCGCGCCGAGCAGCTGTCCGGCGAAGTCGAGACGCCGACCGCTCGTCTGGCCCTGCCGGGGGAGCACCGCCGCCGCGGCGAGCAGCGCCGCCGCGGCGAGCGGCACGTTGAGCCAGAAGATCGCCCGCCAGCCGAGCCCGCCGACCACGATCCCGCCGAGGACCGGGCCGGCGACCAGCGCACTGCCGCCGAGCGCGGCCCAGGCCCCGATCGCGCGCGGCCGTTCACCGGGGTCGGGGAACAGCTCGTTGACCAGCGCCAGCGAGGTGGGCAGGATGGCCGCCGCCCCGAGCCCCTGCAGTGCCCGCCCGCCGATCAGCACCGCGGCGGTCGGCGCGAGCGCGCAGATCGCCGAGGCGAGCGCGAAGACCCCGAGCCCTGCGATGAAGACGCGCCGCACCCCGAGCCGGTCCGCGAGGTCCCCCGCGCTCAGCATCAGGGAGGCCAGCGCCAGCGCGTAGCCGTCGACCACCCACTGCAGGCCGGCGCGCGGCGAGCCAAGGTCGGCGCCGATGCCGGCCAGCGCGACGTTGACGATCGTCACATCGAGAAGGACGAAGAAGTAGCCGGCGCTGGCCACGGCGAGGGCGGTGGCCCGGCGCCCGGTGGCGCTTGCGTGCGTGGCCTCCATCGGCCCAGCGTAGGATGAGAATGGTTCGGCGCTCACCGAATCCTCTCGCCGCTACGCTGTAGGGCATGGATGGGGAAGTAGACCTCGCCGCCGCCGCGTCGTTGATCGCCGACCCGACCCGCGCCGCCGTCCTGGCCGAGCTCACCGACGGACGGGCGCTGCCCCCGAGCGAGCTCGCGCAGCTGACCGGGGTCTCGCGCTCGACGATCTCAGAGCACCTGTCGAAGCTGCGGCGGGCGGGCTTCGTCGAGGTCGAGCGGGGCGGCCGCAACCGCTACTTCCGGCTCGCCGGCCCGGGCGTGGCCGACGCGGTCGAGGCGCTGGCGTCGATCGCCCCGCGGCGCCCGGTGCGCTCATTGCGCGGGGCGACCCGGGCCGGGGCGCTGGGCGCCGCGCGCACCTGCTACGGCCACCTCGCCGGCGCGCTCGGGGTCGGGCTCACCGACGCGATGAGCGCCGGCGGACTGATCGAGCGCGAGGCCGAGGCCTTCCTGCTCACCGACGGTGGGCGCGAGCGACTTCGCGAGCTCGGCATCACGAACCCAGCGCGGGCGGGCAAGGCGTGCAACGACTGGAGCGAGCGCCGGCCGCACCTCGCCGGCCGCCTGGGAGTCGACCTGACGCGCCGCCTGTTCGAGCTCGGGTGGCTCGAACGGACCGTGGTCAAGCGCGCGGTGCGGGCGACCTCGCCGGGCCGGCGCGGCCTGGGCGAGGCGTTCGGCCTCGTCGCCGGCCGGGCTCAGCCGTCGGGGTCGTAGGGCGGCGCCTCGCCCCAGCCCCAGCGCGGCACCGGGGCGTGCTCGACCAACTCGGCGTCGGGCTGGGAGTTGGCGTGCGCGATGCGCGTGCCCCACTCGACGTAGGCGACCAGGGCGGCGCGAAACTCGGGGTCGTCGGGCAGGCCGGCGTCGTCGGCGGCGAGGCCGTACAGCGAGGCGAAGCGAGAGCGCTGCTCGGGAGTGATCCCGAGGTTGCGGTGGTGGGCGAGCATGCCCTCGTAGCCGCCGAGCTCCGCGCTGTAGCGGGCGGGCCCCCCGAAGACCTCCGACCACCACGCGGTGACGTGCGCGCGGTGCTCCTCGGGCACCCCGCCGGGAAAGAACGGCGCCAGCAGCTCGTCGCCCTCGAGCGTCAGGCCGTCCTCGAGCTCCAGGCGAACGGTGTCGCTTCGTGACGCGGCCACCGCCTTCGCCCCTGTCAGGACCTCCACC
>WHSW01000012.1 GCA_009379895.1 Solirubrobacterales bacterium | reverse complement strand
AGGACGAGGTCGTCGTGGGCCCCGGGGCACTCGGCGGCGAAGACGCCGATGAGGCGCTCGATCTCCGGCGTGAGCTTGCCGCGACGCTTCCAGTAGCCGGACTGGCGAGGGAGCTCGGGGAACAGGTGACCGATCTGCTTCGGGGCCGTGTCGAGGAAGCGCTCGTCCTCGGGGACGCCCATGATCGCCTGGGCGACGCAGAGGGCGACCACCTCGGCGTCGGTGACTCGGCGACGGGCGTTATCCGGCTTGCAAGGCAGGAGATCGTCCGCCATGCAATAAACGGTGATGAGGAGCGTGTCGAGGTCGGCGTGCATCGTGGCCTCCTGGTCGACGGTGACTTGATCACCGCCGACTTCGGCCTCTCCTCTTCAAATCCCTCGATCACGACGCCTGACGCGGTTCCGCGGAACCACCACGCACGCACGGGCGTCGTGGAATTACTCATCTAGGCCCGGACGACGAGCTCGCTCTCGCCGCGCCGAGCGCGCAGCTCGGCGTGCAGCACGCCCGTGCCGCGGTCGTACCTCCACGACTCGAGCTCGCGGCCGTCGAGGGTCACCGACCGCGGCCCGAAGGGGTGCCTGAGGGTGCGCATCGAGGCCTCGAGAGTGACTCGCAAGTCGCGCGGAGAGTCGATCCGCAGCCGCCAGGCGCGGCCGCCTGCGCGGTGCCCGCGCTCGGCCGGACCGAAGCCCGCGCCCTCCCGCGAGCGCAGCCGCCCGCGCTCGTAGAACCGCGCGTGCGAGTCGCCGCGCGGCAGCGCGATCAGGTGCAGGCGGTGGCGGCGGTCGCGCAGGCGCACCACCCCCGGCGCGCGCCTGCCGTAGCGCGCGAGCGTGTCGACGTCGGCGGGCAGCAGCGCCAGCAGGGTGCCGGCCTTGGCGAGCATCGGCAGCTCGGCGAGCGGCGCGGGGAGGGTGAGGTCGCGCCCGCCCCGCAGCACCCGGGCCCGGTCGAGGCGCAGGGCGCCGCTGCCCTCGCGGTACTCGAGCGCGCGCCAGAAGTCGACCCAGCGCCCGCGCGGCAGATAGAGCTCGCGCTCGGTCGCGCCGGGCTCGAGCACCGGGGCGACGAGCAGGCGGCCGGCGAGCAGGAGCTCGTCCTCGCGCGCCGTCGCCCGCGGATCGCGGGGGTAGGCGAGCGCCAGGTGGCGCATGAGCGGCATCCCGGTGCGCCGGTAGGCGCGGTCGGCGGCGACCAGGAACGGGTACAGCTGCGTGCGCAGCTTCGCGTAGCGGCGCCAGACCTCGAGCGTCGGCTGCTCCCAGATCTGCGGCCGATCCGCCTTGCTCACCACGCCGATCCCCTCGGCCTTGGTCCGCATCACGCCGGAGACGGAGCCGAGCTCGATCCAGCGGGCGAGCAGCTCCTCGTCGAGCCGCTGCTCGGAGAAGGTGAAGAAGCCGCCGATGTCCGAGCCCCAGCTCGAGATCCCCGAGAGACCCATGGTGAGCGCCTCGGTGAGCGCCGAGCGCAGGCCGTCGAAGCCCCAGCCGGTGGTCGGATCGCCGCCCCAGACGATCGGCGCGTAGGGATGGACGCCGGTCCACCCCGAGCGCACGAAGCGCACCAGGGGACGCTTCTTCGAGTTCGCGTATCGCGTTCCCGCGCGGTGATAGACGACGGGGTAGTAGTTGGGCATCTGCGCGCCGATCATCCCGTTGGCGGCGACCGAGTCGGGCGGCACGTACTCGCCGTAGTCCTCCATCCAGCCGTCGAAGCCGTTGCCGTAGGGGCGGTCGAGGATCGAGGTGTAGACCGGTTGGGCCGCGGGACTTGAGAAGTCGAGCATCCCGATCTCGGTCACCCCGCCCCCGGCGAAGGCGCGGAAGAGGTAGGGACGGCCGTCGGGGTGCTCGAGGAAGGCGCCGGCGGCCAGCGCGCGGTCGAAGGCGGATGCGTAGGACGAGCAGAGCGCCTCGCGCGTGTAGGTGACCGCCGCCAGGCCGGCGGCGTGGATCGCCTCCGCGCGCGCCCGCTCCTGCGCCTCGTGGCCCTGATCGACGCCGCAGGGCATGTAGTGCCTGTGGGTCTCCATCGCCGAGATCGGGGCGTCAGCGGCGCGCAGGATCTCGACGTAGCTCATCTCGTCGGGCTCGAAGTTGTCGTGCCCGCTCTGAAACCAGGGCCCGAGCTGCCAAGGGGCCGCCGGCTCGGGCTGACGGCCGGTGCGACGGGTCAGCCGCGCGACCACGTCGGCGGGGTCCGGGCCGCCGAAGAAGGCGAGCCCGAGGCGCGGCGACTCGGCCTCGGCGCTCCACTCGTCGGCGGCCTCGCTGGCGAGCCGGAAGTAGCTCGTCTCGTAGTTCTTGACCAGCGCTCCGTAGCCGCGGGTCGAGACCAGCCACGGCATCGGGAAGTAGGTCGCGTCCTCGCGCTCGTGAAAGGCCCAGGGGGGAAGGGTCGCCGCGGGGACCGCGTACTCGCCGGGCTGGTAGGGGCCCTCGCCGACGTAACTCTCGACCACGCGGCCGCGCTGGTCGACGGCGTTCGAGCGCTCGCCGAATCCCAGGTAACGCTCGCCCGGGCCGGCGGCGAAGCCGATCCCGGTCGCCTCCACGTCGCCGGTCGGGCCGCCGATGACCCGGGCCCGCAGATCGACGACCGAGCCCCCGACCCGGGCGGAGAGCCGGATCCGGCGCCCGGCGGGGTCGTCGGTGGCGAGCACGAGGCGCGGCCGGCGCGCCCCGCCGGAGCGCTCGATCAGGCGGGTGGCGTGATGCCAGCCGGCGGCGGTCCGAAAGCCGACCCGCCCGCCCGGGCCGTCGGTGGCGCGATCCGACTCCACGAGGGACACGCCGCCCGGGCCACGCAGCTCGATCCGCCCGCTGCGCGGCGCGACCTCGAGGCCGACCCGCTGCTTGGCCGCCGCCGGGGCCGGCGCGCAGGCGGCGCTCAGCAGCAGGCAGAGCGCGACCCCCGGCAACCGGGCTCGAGTCACCGCACCCGCCACCGGGCGCAGTCTAGGCACGCGGCGGGGCGGGGCCCAGCTCAGCCGCCACCGTGCCCGCCGCCGCCATGCCCACCGTGCCCGCCGCCGCGATGACCGCCGCGCTTCTTGAACCCGCGCTTGGTCGGCTTGCCGACCCGCGAGCCGCGCGCCGGCTGGACCTCGGCGCGCAGCGCCTTGCGGCTCACGTTGCCGAGGCGGAGCCTGCGCTTCGACACCCCGCGGCTCAGGGTGCGCCCCCGGTAGCGCACGCGCACGTAGTAGCGCTTCGCGCCCCGCGCCTTCGACCAGGTCAGCGTGTAGCCGCGCTTGCCCGAGCCGCGCAGCGAGATCCGGCGCACCTTCCCGGGCGCGCGGCCGAGCGGTTGCACCTTGTAGCGGTCGAGCCTCCGCGACGTGCGGGGCAGCCCGCCCTGGACCACCTCGGCGACGATGCGGCGCTTGCCGCTGCCGCCGCGCGCCGGGCGGTAGCGGATCTTGCCGTGCCGGTGCTTGGCGGTCCCGAGCCGCTTCGCGCTGCCGCGCCCGCGCTCGTAGAAGATCACCCGCTGGCCATCGATCGGGCGGACCCGGTAGCGCAGCGTGCGCTTGCCCTTGCCCCCACGCTTGACGCTCCCGCGCACCTTCGGCGCCGCCAGCGGGCGGGTCGCCTGGATCGAGGTGATCGCGGGGCCGCCGAGCTGGCTCACGGTGTACTTGCCCGGCTTCGGCTTGTTGATGAAGACGAAGGCCTGGCCGAGCTGGTCGACGCGCGTCGTGACCAGCGTCTCGGTCATCGTCCCCTGCGCTCCGAAGGGAGAGTCGTAGACCGTCCCGTCGGGACCGGTGACCCGGACCACGGGCGCCCCGCCGGCGGCGTTGACTCGGAAGCCGACGAACTTCATCCCCTTGCGGACCTTGAAGGTGTTCGGATCGCCGCCGACGCGGGCGATCCGGGCGTTGGGCACGAGCCTGCTGGGCCGCGGCTGCTGCCACGGGGACAGGTCGCAGCCGCTGAACACATCGACGCTCTCGCCCCACTTGTAGCCGACGCCGCCCTTGAAGAAGGCGACCCCGCCGCAGCCCGCCACCCCGACGCTCGAGAGGACGACCGAGCCCTCCGGGTCGGGCAGGCCGGGGATCTTGATCGCGCCGTTGCCGTCGAGGTTGAACTTCGAGTCGTCGATCCAGCCCGTGATCTCACCGGTGATCCCGGCCGTGTCGCCGAGGAACAGCACCTTGACCCCGGCCTTGCCCTCGATCGCGTTGTCGCCGGCGATGTAGCAGAGGTCCGCGGTCAGCTCCGTCGTGGCCCCGGCCGCCTCGGCCGCCGGGATCTTCAGGGTGCCCGCGACCTGGAACGGGAGGTTGTCGGGCGAGGCGCTGGTCTGACACTTGGCGAGCGTCCCGACCCGGACCGCGATCGGGTCCCCCTCGATCACCGAGGCGCCGGCGAACTTCGGCCCGCCCGAGAGCCCGACCTGCGCGTCAAGCCCGAAGCCGGGCGCGAACAGCAGGTCGAGCGACGCCCGCTGCAGGAACACCGGTGAGGTTCCGAGCGGGATGTTGAGCCCGCTCGCCTCGGCGCCGCCGCCGGCGACGCTGCCGTCGAAGACGAAGACGCGGCCGGCGACCCCGAGCTCGGGCGAGCCCTCCGCGGTGACCCGCCGCGAGATCTTCAGCCCGGCCGACTGCGGGAAGCCGACCGCGACCTCGAACCGCCACAGGTAGCCCTCGGTGTCGCCGAAGCTGGCGCGGTCCCCCGTCGCCGAGAGCCCGACCGGCCAATTGAGACGGGTCGTCGCGGTGCCGCTGCCGCTCGCCTTGTCGACGAGCTCGAACGGGCTGATCTTGAGCTCGGAGACCCCGAGGTCGAAGCCCTTGTCGTTGGTGGCCGTGACCTTGAGCGTCGCGTTGACCAGCGGCGCACCCCCCGGGCTCGCGAGCACCGGCTCCTTGCCGCTGAAGATCTTGCTCGCCAGCGGCCCGAGGATCTTGTCGATCGACGGTGAGAGCTGGAGCTGGGCGCCGCCGTTGCCGTCGCCGATCCAGGATGCCTTCACCTTGCCGGCCACGTCGAAGCCCCAGAGGTCGACGTCGGCGGCCTCGAGGTCGGAGACCGGCGAGCGGCCGAGCACGCAGTCGGGCTTGTTGGGTGCGCACTTGATCGCCTTGTCGAGGGTCAGCTCGAACGACTTCTCGCGGATCGGGAGCAGCTTCGGGCTGCCGGGCAGCAGCGCCCCGCCGAGGCCGAGCGAGACGTGGCCCTGGGTCTCGATCTTGCGCTCGGCGGTGTTCAGGATCAGCAGGCTCGGTCCGTTGCCGGGGGCGATGTTGTCGTTGTCGGGGTCGGCGTCGAAGCCGCCGATCCGCGCCGGGTAGGCGGTCGTATAGCGGCCGCCGCCCTCGTCGGTGAAGCAGCCGAACGCCGTCGCCTCGCCGATCTGGACCTTCTGCGTGCCGCTCACCCCGGACGGACAGGTGCCGACGTCGACGTCGGAGGCCGTCGCCGCGTCGACCGTCAGCTCGACCGGCTGCGAGGGGTCGCCCTTGACCCGCACCTTCCATTTGCCGACCGTGGGATCGTCGACGGCCAGCTGGACGCTCCCCTCCCCCTCGACCAGCGACTCGTTGGGCCGCGCCGGCCCGGAGATCGGAAAGCGGGTGCCGTCCGGGCGCACGAACTCGATCGACTGCGGTTGGGTGCCCGTGTCCCAGGCGACCGTGGCCCGGAAGTAGGTGGTCATCGTGCCGACCGAGAAGGGCCGCTCGTAGGTCTCGCCGGGCGGCAGGGTGGGATCGGTGGGATCGAAGACCGAGCGGCAGGTGAGGGTGTCGAGGATGTCCGAGAAGGCCGTGCGCGCGTCGGCCGAGCTCTGCAGCGAGTATGCCTTCCCACCCGTCTTCGCGCTGATCCCTTGGAGGATCGACTGGTCGGAGCTGCCGTAGCCCAGCGAGAAGATCGGCACCCCCATGGCGCCGATTTGAGCGTCGGAGGAGAAGGACTCGGTGGGCTGCCCGTCGGTGAGGAAGATGACGATCCGCTTGTCGGCGCTCGACATCTGCCCGAGCTTTGCGATCGCGTCGACGAAGGCGGCCTCGTAGTTGGTCCCGCCGAGCGCGCTCAGCGGCATGTCGCGGACGCCGGCCAGCAGCGCGGCGCGGTTGGCGGCGGTCAGGTCGGTGGTGCCGACCCGAGTCTCCGCCTCGTCGGAGAAGGTCGAGACCGACATCGCGCTGCCGTCGGGAAGGCTCGCAACGCCCGCCAGCGCCCCGTCGCGGCGCAGCTCGTCGAAGTCGGTGGTCAGGTTCGAGCCCGAGTCGTCCATCACGAACGCGACCCCGAGCTTGTTGGGCGGCACGCAGTCGGCCCCGCCGGCCATCGGCGGCGCCGGGGCGGCCACGGCGCGCCCAGGGACAACCGCGACGAGCGCCAGCGCCGACAGGAAACCGAGGAGGATGGGGACGAGACGACGGGACATCGGAGTGATCCGGAGTCCCCCCGCGCGGGAACGTATCAGCCGCGATCGGCCCGCGCGGACCGGCCCAACCGGTCGGCGCCGACCCCTCCGATCGGTTGGCTCCGTGGGCCCGTGGCGGCGGCGTTCTGGGAGGGCTTCGAGGCCCGGTGCCGGCCACGTTCGGGAGGGCTTCGAGGCCCGGGTCAGGCGGCGGCGGGCTCGCTCAGGCGGCGGCGGGCTCGGGCGCGGCGGCGGAGTCGCCGTCGCCCATCGGCCCGGCGGCGAGGATCTCCCCCTCGCGGGTGCGCGATGCGTCGACGCGGACGCCGGGGCCCATCGCCGACGCGAGCGTGATCGAGATCAGGTAGCGGCCCTTGGCCGCCGCCGGCTTGGCGCGCACGATCTCGTCGATCACCGCGGCGTAGTTCTCGAGCAGCGCCCGCTCGTCGAAGCTCGCCTTGCCGAGGGTCAGGTGCACGTTGCCCTGGCGGTCGGTGCGGTACTCGACCTTGCCGGCCTTGGCCTCGCTCACCGCGCGCCCGACATCATCGGTGACGGTCCCGACCTTGGGATTCGGCATCTTGCCCTGCGGGCCCAGGATCCGGCCCAGCTTCGAGACCACCGGGCCCATCAGCGCCGGGGTCGCGATCGCGATGTCGAAGTCGGTCCAGCCCTCCTCGATGCGCTCGGCGAGGTCCTGGCCGCCGACGAACTCGGCGCCGGCCTCCTGGGCGGCGCGGGCGGCGTCGCCCTCGGCGAAGGCCGCCACGGTGATCGACTTGCCGAGGCCGTGCGGGAGCGCGAGCGTGCCGCGCAGCTGCTCCTCGGCGTGGCGGACGTTGACGCCGAGGCGCAGGTGCACCTCGATCGTCTCGTCGAACTTGGTCGAGGCGGTGCGCTTGACCAGCCCGATCGCCTCGGCGGGCGGGTAGGCATGGGTGCGGTCGACGCCCTCGATCGCCTCCCGGTAGCGCTTGCCGCGCCGGCCGGCCATCAGCGCCGCCTCCCGTCGGCCGGCACGATCGCTGCTCGCGAGCGACCGGCCATCAGCCGTCGATCCCCTCGACCGTGACCCCCATCGAGCGCGCGGTGCCGGCGATGATGTTCGAGGCGGCGTCGAGATCGTTGGCGTTCAGGTCGGGCATCTTGCGCTCGGCGATCTGGCGCACCTGGGCCTTGGTCAGGCGGCCGACCTTCTCACGGTTGGGCTCGCCGGAGCCCTTCTCGATCCCGAGCGCCTCGCGGATCAGCACCGCCGCGGGTGGCGTCTTGGTGATGAAGTCGAACGAGCGATCCTCGAAGACCGTGATCTCAACCGGGATGATCGTCCCGGCGTCGGCCTGGGTGCGGGCGTTGAACGCCTTGCAGAACTCCATGATGTTGACCCCGTGCTGGCCGAGCGCGGGACCGACGGGGGGCGCCGGGTTCGCGGCTGCAGCCGGGATCTGGAGCTTGATCATCGTGAGGACCTTCTTGGCCATGAGCGACGGCGGAGGATACAGGGACGGCTGCAGCCGATCAGGCAGCGGACGGTACCCTTGCCGACCTCGCGCGGCGTCGACCCAGTGGCGGCGACGCGATCTTCACGCCAGGCCCAGTTCGCCGACGAGGGCCAGGGCCTCGCCCAGCCAGTCGTGGGCATGCTCGCGTGGCGGCAGCCAGTCGCTCGACCAGCCCAGCCACTGGAGCGCCAGGGCTAGCCGACAGCGCGAGAGGTCCGTCATCAGCTCCTCGAGCTCCGGGGCGCGACCGCCGGCCGCGCCGAGCCCCTCCAGGTAGGCGAGCGCCAGCGACTGGCGCTGATCGGGGCCCCAACCCCCCACGAGCGCGGCGAGATCGATCGCCCCGGGCCCCACCGCCGCCATCTCCCAGTCCACCGGATAGACCCCGGGCCGCCGCTCGCGGCGCACGAGCACGTTCGACGGATAAAGCTCGCCATGCACGAACGTCCGCAGCAGGCCGGCCAGGGGATCGACGACCTCGCCGTAGCGCCTCAGGGCGGCGGCGAGCGCCCTGCCGCGCTGGTCGGCGGACCCCGCGAGCGCGGCGATCGCCCGCTCGCCCCAGGAGCGAAACCAGTCGGCCGTGTGCTCGAGCAGGTGCGGGTTGGCGGCTCGCAGCTCGTCGAGCCGACCGGCAAAGCCACCGTGGAACTCGCCGAGCCACCTCGCGACGCGCTCCCAGACGGCGAGCTCGCCCATTTGCCAGAGCTCGACCCCGGGGACCTTCTCGAGCAGCAGCCAGCAGCCCGCGGCGCCCGGTCGCGCCACCGCGGCATGGCACCGCGGCCCGATCGCCGCCGGGGCGAGGATGCGGCGATACGTCTCCAGCTCGCGGCGCGGCTCGTGGAGGAACTTCGGCTTCGCGGTGCGGGCGTCGCCGATCAGCCGATCGCGGGAGAGGTCCTTGAGGATGAGAGCCACCTCCTCGCCGCCCTCGACCGCGACCGTCACCTCCTCGAGCGGTGCGCTGGTCGCATACCGGTACGGCCGCCGGCGCAGGCCCACGATCCGGCGCCCATCGAGCTGGTGGCCCAGCTCGGCGAGCAGCTCGCGGTCCGGAATCGCCCGCCTCGTCCCCGTCCCTTGCGGCTCCATCTGCGGTCGCCTCGCCCCTTCCTAGATCAATGATTTCTACTCGAGGCGAGTAGATTCTCGCCTACTTGGACGTCGAGCCGCCGCCGCTGACCTGGCTCGAGCCCTCCTGACGCGTGGACACGCGGCACCCGGCCCACGGAGGGGCTCAATCCCCCTCTGGATGCCGGGTTGCGCACCCTGCGCGTGCCTACCTACTGCGGAACTCGGGCTCGTTCGCGCGCTGCAGGCCTCGCCGGCCGCGATCGCGCTGCCGAAGCTCGCGGAGCGGGCTCGCTCGGAGTCGTGGGACTATGAGCGCTTTGTCGAGGCGCTGCTCTCCGCTGGTGATCCCCGAACGCCATCGCCAACTGCCAGCTCGGCGACAACATCACTGCCAAAGCCGATGGCAAGGCGGCTCAGGCGGTAGCGATCCGCCGTTGGAAGTGCGACTGCTCCGCCACCGTAAAGGCAGGCCGCGCGGTAGCCGAAGTGCTCGAGGGCGCGGGTGACAGCCGCCGGATTCGCCCCCCCGTCCCCGTAGGGAAAGGCAAACAGCTCAACGGTTCTCTCGAGCCCTTCCTCAAGCATGCGCTTCGACCGTTTCAGCTCCGCCTCAAGCAGCTCAGGATCGCATTTCGAGAAATGCAGATGCTTGAAGCCGTGCGACTGGACCGAGATTCCCGCGCCCTGCAGCTCGCGCAACTCGTCCCAGCCACAGAGCGGCTCGAGCGGCTCGGAGACGCCCCGGTCGAAGGTGCTGACGCCTCCGATGAACGCCGCCGGCATGAACACGACAGCCGGGCAACCGAGATCGCGAAGCACCGGGAGCCCCCGCTCGAGCACCGATCGATAACCGTCGTCGAAGGTGACGAGCGCGCTCCGCGCCGGGAGTGAGTCAGGGTCGTAGACCCCGCGTAGCGCATCCGCGAGCTCGACGAACTGCCAGCCGTCCTCGTGAACCGCGGAGAGCTGCTCCGCCAGCATCGCCTCGGGCACGTAGTTCCATGGCTCCCAGGCCGCCCGGGGCGGATCCCCGACCTTGTGGTAGCTCAGGATCGCCAGCCGGCGCTCAGGCGCGCGCAGCTCTGCCATAAATTCATCGTAGTGCCAAAAAACCTGACGATCCTTCTCAGCGGCATGCTCGCCGGCAACCCGCATCAGGGCGGAGCAACGTGGGCGGTGCTGCAGTATGCGCTCGGGCTGAGGCGGCTCGGCCACCTGGTCCATATCGTCGAGCCGGTCGCCGCCGACGCGCTCCGGCCGCGAGGGGCGCCGCTTCCCGCATCCGTGAACGCGAGGTACTTCCTCGAAGTGATGCGTGGTTTCGGCTTCGAGCACCAATCCGCGCTCATGCTCGAGGGGACGAGAGAAGCGGTCGGCCTCTCGTACGAAGACGTGCGGTCGGCGGCGAGGCGCAGTGACCTGCTGGTCAACATCAACGGGCTCCTCGCCGCGGAGGAGCTTCTCGAGGCTGCTCCGGTTCGTGTCTACATGGATATCGACGCCGGTTTCAACCAGCTCTGGCACTCGGCGGGCTTCGACCGGCGCTTCGACGGCCACACTTGCCACGTCACGATCGGCCAGGGAATCGGTGAGCCTTGGTCGCCCATCCCCACCTGTGGAGTCGAATGGCTGAAGAGCGTCCAGCCGGTGGTGCTCGAGCATTGGCCGGTCGCCCAATCCATTTTCTACGACGCCCTGACCACGGTCGGCAACTGGCGCTCCTCGGGCCGATTCGAGCACGAGGGTCTACTCATCGGCCAAAAGGTGCATTCGCTGCGGCAGCTGATCACCCTGCCCACCAGGACGAGCGAGCGTTTCCTCCTCGCGCTGGCGATTCACCCCGACGAGACGAAGGACCTCGAAGCCCTCGGCCGCAATGGCTGGGATCTCATCGATCCGGCGGAGGTCTCCTCGACTCCGACGTCCTACCGGAGCTTCGTTCAGGGGTCGAAGGCGGAGTTCGGGCTCGTCCAGCAGGGTTGCGTCGTGGCCCCCTGCGGCTGGTTCAGCGACCGCAGCGCCTGTTACATGGCCTCTGGGCGACCGGTCCTCTCCCAGGACACAGGATTTGGCCGCTGGCTTCCGACCGGCGAAGGCGTGTTCGCGTTCGAGACCGAGGAAGACGCGCTGGCTGCGATCGAGGAGCTGAACCGCGACTATCAGGGGCATGCGCGCGCCGCCCGGGCCCTTGCGGAGGAGTACTTCGATTCGGACAAGGTGCTGACCCGTGTCCTCGAGCAGGTGGCGGCCTGACGTCGCCCCTCCCTGCCTCGGCATCGCTGCGATCATGCCGCCGACGATGACCGTCGGAGCGCTCAGAACCTGAGGGCGGCCATGGGCGAGACGATAATCGTCGCCGGCTCGCTGGCCCAGCGGCCCGGGCACGGCGGGCACACCTGGGTCTTCCTGCAGTACCTGCTCGGCTTTCGCCACCTGGGCTTCGACGTCCACTTCGTCGATCGGCTGGAGCCGGGAATGTGCGTCGACGCGGCCGGTTCGCCGTCGTCGTTTCGCGCCTCGGCCAACCTCGAATACCTCGCCCGCGTGATGGAGCGCTTCGGGCTCGCGGACCGCTGGACGCTGCTCTACGACGGGGGTCGCGAGGTCGCCGGGCGCGACCGCACGGAGGCGATCGAGCTTGCGAGGCGCTCGGTCCTGCTCCTCAACGTGATGGGCTTCCTCGACGACGAGGAGATCCTCGCCGCGACGCCGCTTCGAGTCTTCCTCGACATCGACCCCGGGTTCGGCCAGATCTGGCAGGCGCTGGACCTCGATCATCCCTTCGCGGGTCACGACCGGTATCTGACGGTCGGCGCGCGAGTGGGCGCCCCAGACTGCGCCATACCCACCGGCGGCATCGAGTGGCTGCCGACGCTGGCGCCGGTGGAGCTCTCGCAGTGGCCCCAGAGTCCCGTACGTGGCAGCCGTTTCACGAGCGTCGTGAGCTGGCGCGGGCCGTTCGGGCCGCTCGAGTACGAGGGCCGCACCTACGGGCTGCGAGTCCACGAGTTCCGACGCTTTCTGGAGCTCCCGGCTCGGACCCGGGCGAGCTTCGAGATCGCGCTCGACATCGACGAGGCGGATGCGGTCGACCGGCGCCGGCTCGAGGACCACGGCTGGATGCTGGTGGATCCGCGTGCCGCGGCCGCCGACCCGTGGCGATACCACGACTACGTCCAGCGCTCGTCCGCCGAGCTGATGATCGCCAAGAACCTCTACGTCGATACCCGCAGCGGCTGGTTCAGCGATCGCAGCGCCTGCTATCTGGCGAGCGGCCGTCCCGTCCTCGCCCAGGACACGGGCTTCTCGGAACTGCTCCCCTGCGGCGAGGGACTGCTCTGCTTCAGCACGCTGGACGAGGCGGCGGCCGGCGCCGAAGGCATCCTCGCCGACCCGCGCCGCCACGGCCGCGCTGCTCGGGAGCTGGCCCGCGAGCACCTCGCCGCCGATCGCGTGCTGCCGCGCGTGCTCGCCGCGCTGGGCATCGCATGACCACGGTCGTGGTCGGCGGGACGCTCGCCAACAAGCCGGGCTCCAGCGGCGAGGCGTGGGTGCGGATGAGCTGGGTGCGAGGCCTCGAGCGGCTCGGCCTCGACGTGCGCTTCGTCGAGCGGCTCGCGGGCCCGGATGCCGACCCCGAGGCGGTCGCCTGGTTCGAGGCGGTGACGGGGCGCTTCGGGATCGGCGAGCGGGCGACCCTTCTTCTCGGCGATGAGGCGATCGCGGGGCCGGCGGCCGAGGACCTCGCGGCCCTGGCGCCCGAGGCGACGCTCGTCAACGTCAGCGGAGAGTTGGGCCCTTCGACCCTGCGCGAGCGTTTCCGTCGGCGCATCTTCATCGACCTCGACCCCGGCTTCACGCAGTTTTGGCACGCCCAGGGCCTGGCCGGGGCGGGCGTGGAGGGCCACGACATGCACTTCACCGTCGGGGCGCTGATCGGCACGCCCGCCTGCCAGATCCCGACCGAAGGCATCGACTGGCACCCGGTGAGCCCACCGGTCGTGCTCGACGACTGGCCGGCGATGGACCCGGCGGGCCTGGATCGCTTCACCACCATCTCGAGCTGGCGCGGGCCCTTCGGGCCGATCGAGCACGGCGGCCGGACCTACGGGCTCAAGCACCACGAGTTCCGCAAGATGATCGAGCTGCCGCAGCGCTCGGGCGAGCGCTTCGAGATCGCGCTCGACATCCATCCGGCCGACGGCCGTGACCTGGAGGCGCTAGGCGCCAACGGCTGGCGCATAGTCGACCCGCGGTCTGTGGTCGGGGACCTCGATGCCTTTCGCGCCTACGTGCAAGGCTCGGGGGCGGAGTTCTCCGTCGCCCAGGGCATCTACGTCGACACGCGCAGCGGCTGGTTCAGCGACCGCACCACCCGGTACCTCGCCTCGGGTCGCCCCGCGCTCGTCCAGGACACGGGGTTCGGCGACACCCTGCCGGTCGGGGAGGGCCTGGTCGCGTTCCGCACGCTGGAGGACGCGGTCGCCGGGGCCGCCGACATCGCCGACCGCTACGCCGAGCATTGCCGGGCCGCGCGCCGGATCGCCGAGGAGCACTTCGACGCCGGGCGCGTGCTGGCCCGGTTTTGCGAGCAGGCCGGCATAGGCTGAGGGCCGTGGGCGAGCTTGCCTTCGACGACGATGCGTTCGAGGCGCGCCTGGCGTGGATCTTCGGCTCAACTCGCAGCGGGAGCACCTGGCTGCTGCGGCTGCTGTGCCATCCGCTGGCGCTCGAGCCCGAGGACGGGCTCGGGTTCAGCCTGCCGGCCGCGGCTCGGGGGGGCCCGCCTGTCGACGCGCTCCCGGTGAACGAGTTCCTGCTCGGCCACCACCTCGCGCCGCGAACCGGCGATCCGATCAAGCGCAAGGACGGGCAGTACGTCCCGGCGACCGTGAACTCCTTCTGGACCCCCGACGCCCACTACGCGATGTCGAGGCACTTCGAGGACGCGTGGCGGCCGGAGCTGCGGCGCTTCGCGCTGGTTCGCCTCCACGCCGTGCTCGAGCGCGCCGCGACCCGATTCCCGGTCGCCGGCGATCCCGCCGTGGTGATCAAGGACGTTGGCGCCTCCTACGCAGCGCCGATCACGATGTCGCTCCTGCCGCGCTCGCGTCTCGTATTCATGGTCCGCGACGGCCGCGATGTGATCGACTCGCTGATCCACGCCGCAAAGGCGGGCTCCTGGTTCACGCGCATCACGAAGCCCCTGATCTCGGGCGACGCCGATCGGCTGGACTTCGTGCGGGGGAAGTCGATCGAGTGGGCCTGCGGGACCGATTCGTGCCGGCGGGCGTGGCGCGCTCAGCCACCGGAGCTTCGCAGGATGGTCCGCTACGAGGAGCTGCTCGCGGACCCGATTGGCGAGCTCGGATCGCTGTGCGAATGGATCGGCCTGAAGCGCGACGTCGCCGCCCTGGAGTCAGCCGTCCGCGAAAATGCCTTCGGTGTCAAGGAGCCAACCGGGCCAAGCGAGTTCGCCAGGGCCGCCAGCCCGGGACTGTGGCGGCAGAACCTCTCGCCGGAGGAGCAGCGGATCGCCGAGGACATTATGGGCGACAGGCTCGCCGAGCTCGGCTACCCGGCCTAGCGGGGGCGACTGGATTGACGGCGCGCTCGCCGGCGTCCAGCTCCGCGAGCCCCGCGAGCCGACCCCGGGCTAGGATCCCCCCACTTGAACGACTCGAGCCCTGCGCAGACCGCCGCCGACGGCAAGGGAAAGTTCAGCAGCTCTACTCCCGCAACCCCTCGTTCATGGAGGCGTTGATGGCGGATGCCCGCGTCACCACCGCCTTCCGCGGCGAGCGCGACCGGTTTGGCTCTCGGCTCGACTCCATCGTGCAGGTATTGCGGCTGATGCTGGAAAGCGACGCCTTCCTGGCCCTCGCCGCGTACCGGATGAAGGCGAGTCTCAAGGCGCGCGGCATCCCGGTGCTCCCGTGGCTCGCGCACCGACTTGCGATGGTGTCCGCCCAGGTCTCGATCACCGACACCGCCGTGGTCCATCCCGGTGTGTTCATCCCCAACGGGCAGGTCGTGGTGTTCGGCCTGGTCGAGATTCAGTCGGGCGTGACGCTCAGCCCGTGGATCACGGTGGGACCGATCGGTCGCAGCGTGATCGGGCCGAAGATCGGCTCCGGTGCCCGCATCGGGACGGGGGCGAAGGTCATGGGGGAGATCGAGATCGGCGCCAACGCGCGCGTCGGGGTCAATGCCGTCGTGCTCGACGACGTGCCGCCTAACACGACGGTGGTCGGCATGCCGGCGCGGTCGGCCGCCGACTGACCAGGCCCTCTGCGAACTCATACAACTCGATATCGAGCGCGTTGTCCTCGGCGATCCGGGCGCGGAAGCCGTCGGGAACCTCGACCGGAGCGGTGGTGTTCATCCTCCCCGGCTCACCCAGCCGCCAGCCCAACCGAGCGCCGAGCTCGTCGCAGAACTCCTCGAAGCGCTCCTGAAGCCCCACCGCCTCCATCCTGGCCAGTGCCTCCTTGGCACGGTCCAGGTGCTCGTCATTGAGCTCGACGCGGGTCAGCATGCCCGCGGTCAGCTCCCCCGGGGTCAGGGAGAGCATCTTCGTCATGTGGTTTTGCAGGAAGTTGTGGAAGTGCAACGGCTGGGCGTAGATCGCCTCGAGCGACTTGTCGCGGTTGCGGCGGTTGTTCTTTCGGTGGTGCCGCAGGTAGGAGAGAGTCCGCTCGACGGGGTTCCTGAGCACGGTCAGGGTCGCGAATTGCCCCTCCAGCAGCTCGGTCGTGCAGAGCGGGAAGTGGCCGATGATGACCTCGATCCGATCGCCGCTGGCCGCCATTCGCTCGCGCAGGTAATCGATCGAGATGATGGCCTCGATCCGATGGCCTCCGTCGATCCTGTGCGTCGGGTAGACGGCCGCCCGGCCGAAGTGACGGATCAGCCGTCGGCGAAGCTCGATCCCCGCCGTCTTCTGCATGTGGACGAAGAAGTAGCGCCGCGAGGGGCCCGCGACGCTCACCGGATCCGCCTCAGGAACCCGCCGGCGTTGAAGCTGAGCGCGAAGCGCTCGAGCGACAGGTCGCGGGCGAAATCACCCTCGTCGACGATCCTCTGAACCGCCGCCGCCGGAGTCGACCCGAAGCCGGGCCACACCGTTGCCAGGATCGTCTCCTCGACCACCACGTAGGAGCCCACCGGCACCAGGGGCGCGTAGTTGCGGAAGGCGGCGATCATCTGAGGGCCCACGGCGGCTCCCAGGATGACCAGGGCCCTCGCCCGCGCCCCGACGATCTCGCTCGCCCGCGCGGCGCTGCGCTCGGCGGCGGGGTCACCGCGCAGGTAGGCGATGCGCGGGTGGTCGGGGGGATCGGCGAGCGGATAATCGTCGATCGAGAGCACGCGACCGTTGTCGATCAGGTCGCAGATCGAGGCCAAGAACAGGGCCCGCCCGCCCGCGCCCGTTCGCGTCTCCACGACCCAGTCGGGGCGGAGGCGGAAGATGAGCTCTTGGTAGGCGAGCAGATCGGTCGGCGCCTTGTGGGTCGCCCTGCCCAACCACATCGTCCGATGCCACTCCCCGCTGCGCCAGAAGGCATCGCTGAACTCGGCCCCCAGCTCCTCCGGCACGGGCATGGGATCGACCGGTCGCCGGTCGGCCGCCGGGGCGTGGGCGGCCCTGAAGCTCTCGGCGCTGCTCATGCGGCGCGCCCTGGTTCGGCGGGCGGGTGGCGGCAGGCTGCCGACATAGTGCGCCCGCTGGGGCGGCACCTGAAACCGGCGTCCCCGCAGCTCGGCGAAGTGGTCCTCGTAGGACTTGACAAGGCCGTCGAGCTCGTCCGCCGCGCCGAGGTTGGTGGTCGTCCCGCCATGGACCTGATGGAACGAGCCTTCACCCAGGATCGTCACGAGGTTCACCCCCGGCGAGCCCACCATCCGCTCGAAGAAGTCGAGGTTGACGAACCCGCCTCCGGGCATCGAGAAGCTCTCGTCCATGCCGCCGACCTGCTCGAGGAGAGTCCCGGGGACGAAGATGCAGTTGCTCTCCCATTCTCCGTCGAACCAGTCGCGGTTACCGATGAAGTGCCCGACCTCGAACAGCCGGTATCCGTCGGTGGGCCAATCGATCTGAGCGAGGAGACGATCCTCGAGCTCGCGGCCGTAGCCGCCGGCGACCATCTGCGGCTGCTGGCCGGGCCCCACGTACCACTGCCGCGCGGTGACGATGGCGGGCGCGTAGGTGGACAGGCCGAGCATGCCCAGGCGCAGGACGCCGGGCGTCAGCATGTGGGCGCCGTCGATCATCAGGGCGACGGCGCGACCGCTCGAGGTGGAGATCCCCCGATTGGCGGCCGGGGCGGGCGACGGCGCCGCCTCTTCGCCGAGGTCGATGTAACGGAACCCTTCACCGAAGCTCCGCACGAGCTCGGCCCCGAGCCTCTGCTCGGGATCCGAGCCGTTCTCGACCACGATCACCTCGTAGTCGAGGTCCTCGACCCCGCGCTGATAGGCGCGCGACAGCGAGTGCAGGGTCCGGGCCGCCTCGCGGCGCATGTTGTGGACGACGACCACCACCGACAGATCCTTGGTCGCGGTCGCGGGCGCGCTCGTCCCGGCGCCGTCGATCCCAGACGCGGACACGGCCGTGGGCGACCCGGCCCCGGCCGGCGCGGCCTTGCGCCAAGCGGCGGCGCTCCAGTCGACCCGATCGAGCGCTTCCACCACGCCACGCTGGGAGCGAAACCGATCAACCGCCGGTCCGCAGCCCATTGCTCCGTAGTCGTCGACGATCACGAAGCCTCCGGCAGCGACCCTGTCGTAGACGGCGTCGAGGATCGCGGTGACCTCGTCGGGGTCGTGGCCGTCCACCCGCAGCAGCGCCACCTCCCCGAGCGAGGCTTCGGCGAGCGTGCGCGCCGGCGGGCCCTGCAGGAACGAGACGCGATCGTCGAGCAGCCCGAAGCGCGCGAACCCCTCGCGCATCGCGTTCACGTCGAGCGGCAGCCTCCAGTGCCCGTCGGCTTCGCGAGCGCCGGGGATCTCGAAGCGATCGGCCACCCACACGTGGGGCCCCACCAGCTCGTGGGACTCGAGAAAGCCGCGCATGAAGATCGCGGCGCCGCCGCGGCCGGGCCCGCACTCGACCAGGTCCCCCGCGATTCCGTCGTCCCGGATCGCGGCCAGGCAGGACTCCAGATGATCGAGGCGGGTGCGGCCGACCTGCGCGTAGGCGAGCGCCTCCAGGCTGGCCGCCGCCTCCGCCTCACCGCCGGGGAGCTGGCCGGCCTGCCTCTCCTGCTTGAGCCGGCGCAGGGGGCCGACCATGTGGCGGGCCGGATTGGCCAGCTTGTCGGGGTCGGCCTCGCGGCCGGCGCCCACGCACTCCAGCAGGTGCTGGATGCGCAGCTCGTTCTCCAGGTAGTGCTGGTCGAGCAAGGCGTCGCGGAGCAGGTCGAGGTAGCGGCGAGCGGCCCGCGCCGCGTGGCCCTCGAGCGCCCCCTCGGAGGATTCGACCGGCGATTCCTCGCCCGCCGGCCCCCGGCTATCCGGGCTCGCCTTCGCCGCTCGGCCTTCCGCGCCGCACCCAGGCGCTGCTCTGTCGAATCGGGGGCGACTCATGGTGGCTTGGGCCGTAGCTTGGCAGCACGGTGCGGCCGTTAGATCCCTCGTCCAGCGTCGAGGCTACGGCCCCGGGTCGGGACGGTCATCATGTGAGTGCGAGATGGACGCGGTCGACGAGGCACAACGCAAGGCGCAGCGCGACGAGCAGCTGGCGGAGACGCGCCGGCGCCTGCCCGGACCGGGGTACTACCTCGTACTGAGGTGGATCCACGAGATCCTGCGGCCACCCAACTACGTCGAGATCGGGGTCCGCAAGGGCGTCTCGCTGCGCATGGCGCTCGAGGGCACCCGGCGCATCGGCGTCGACCCTAGCCCGATGCTCCACACGGAGTATCCGGACACCCGGATCTTCGCGCTGCCCAGCGACGAGTTCTTCGCCCGCCACGACCTCGACGATCTCCTCGGCGCGAAGGTGGCGCTGGCGTTCATCGACGGCCTGCATCTCTTCGAGCAGGTGCTGCGCGACTTCGTCCACCTGGAGCGCCATTCCGACCCCGCCACGGTGATCCTCCTGCACGACTGCCTGCCGTTCGACGAGCCAACCTCCCGCCGCGAGCAAACGATGGACTTCTACAGCGGCGACGTGTGGAAGGCGGCGCTGGCGCTGCGGCGCCGGCGACCCGAGCTGGAGATGATGACGGTGCGAACCGCCCCCACCGGCCTCTGCATGGTGCGCGGTCTGGACGCCGGCAGCCGGCGGCTCGAGAAGGAGCTGCCCGAGATCGTGTCCGCCTACCGCGACCTGGATTTCGACTACTACTCGGCCCACCGGGCAGAGATGCCACCGGAGATCCCCAGCGACAGACGGGCCGTCGGAGACTGGCTGCGGCGGCGTTCGCCCGTTGCGTCGCGCGAGCGTCGCCAGGACAGCCGGATCGCCGAAGCGGCCTCATGACCAGCGTGGATCGGCCGGCATTCGCCGAGCACCTGAACCAATCTCTGCGGGTCATGCCGGGCCCCGCCTATTA
Source organism: Solirubrobacterales bacterium (assembly GCA_009379895.1). GTDB lineage: Bacteria > Actinomycetota > Thermoleophilia > Solirubrobacterales > 70-9 > WHSW01. The sequence goes on along the minus strand of WHSW01000012.1, from coordinate 19,308 downwards.
CAAGGTGCTGAGGTGGATCCACCGGATCCTCGATCCGGCCAACTACGTCGAGATCGGGGTTGACAAGGGCGTCTCGTTCGAGCAGGCCCAACCGGACACGCCGTGCATCGGGGTGGATCCGAGCCCGCACATCCAGCACGAGCTCTCGGAGAAGAAGAAGATCTACGAGCTCACCAGCGACGAGTTCTTCGCGCGTTACGACCTTCGCGAGCTTCTGGGCGGACCGGTGGAGCTGGCGTTCATCGACGGCCTCCATCTGTTTGAGCAGGTGCTGGGCGACCTCGTCAACGTGGAGAGGAATTCCGCTGCCGGCACGGTGATTCTCCTGCACGATTGCATCCCGCTCGACGCGGCGACGGCGAGCCGAGAGCGGACGACGGACTTCTACTGCGGTGACGTCTGGAAGGCGGTGCTGGCACTTCGCCGCCGGCGGCCGGACCTCGAGATGGTCGCCGTCCCGACGGCTCCGACTGGCCTGTGCCTGGTGCGTAGGCTCGATAGCCGCAACCGACAGCTCGAGGCCGAGCTGCCGGAGATCGTCGCCACCTATCGCGATCTGGATTTCGACTACTACTCGGCCCACCGGGAGGAGATGCCGGAGCTGATCGCAAACGAGCGGGAGGCGGTCAGGGACTGGCTGCGACCGAGCCGCGCCCGCTATGCATAGCCGAGCTCGCGCAGCTTGGCCGCGAGGATGTCCTCCACCGCGGTACGCTCATCGGGGCGAAGGTTGTCGCGCCAGGCGCCCGGCGTCGCGTAGCGGTTGAACTGATTCGCGCCGCGCTTCGCGAGTCGCTGGAAGGAGAATCGCTCGACCGCGGCCGCCACCTCGGCCTCGCTGCGTGGGACCCCGAGCCACCGGAGGAGCTCGCCCAGGCCCCGCTGCGGCTCTCGCAGCAGATCCTCGTAGCGGAGCATGTGCTTGGGCCCGCGATGCGCGGCGAACGCGGCCTCGACCACCTCGGTCCGCCACAGCCACTGATGGGCGGAGCGGGTCACGAAGTCGAGTCGCTCCGCCTCGCCGATGCCGTGCATATGGGGGAAGTGCCGCTCCTGCCAGCCCCCGACGAGGAACGAGGCAAGCTCGGAGTCGACGACATCGCGGCCGTCTCGAAGCAGGAAGAGAAGCCGCGCCGTGGGCTGGGCGCGCATGATCACGTCCGCCGACTGGGATCCATTCGGCTCCTTGACCAGAAGGAGGGCGTCGCCAGGGCCTGCCCCGCCCAGCTCGCGCTCCAGGTGAGCCATGAGGCGATCGTTGAGGAGCCGCCTCAGGCTCGGCACCCAGACATCGGCGTATTGCGAGGAGAAGAACCTCTGCGGGTCATCCTCGACCACCCGGCGAAGCGTGAATGTGCTGAGCTCCAGATCCTCGGTGCGATAGCCCGGCTCGTTGCAGAGGAAGGGACTCAGGTGATAGCCGATCGTGGGCTCGTTCATGGTCACGATCGAGGGATGATCGGCCGCCATCCGGACCAGCCACGTGCTGCCGCTGCGCGGAGACCCGAACAGCCACACCACGCGCGATTCGACGTTTGCCGAATCGTCTGCGACGGGGGGCGACATCAACCGCGCGCCAGCCACCGGCGGCGCCTCGGGCCGAGGGGCTTGGGATCGAAGGACGGCATGCTGGCGTCGTCGCTCGATCCCCCGGGTCGCTTGCGTCTCCAAGCTCGAAGGCCGGTCACATGGCGCCAGAGGATCCCGCGGACCATCACCTCCTCGAGCCGAAGCGTCTCGTTGCGGCCGACCAGGGCGCGCGCCGGCCGCACGGCGAGCCATGCGAGGGCCAGCGAGGAGCGGTCCGCGGCGACGAGCAGCCGAAGCGCACGTCGCTTGCGCGCGGTGATCGCCGCCCCGCAGCGGGCGAGCAGGACGTGGGCTTGGAGCTTGCGCTGCAGGTAGACGGTGAAGTAGGCGGCCCGCCAGCGTTCCAGGTAGCGCCGCCGTTGCGCGAGCCGGGCCCGCAGCCCCGAGCGCTCGGCCGGCGCGGATCGCCTTGGATCGGATGCCACGCGCCCCAGGACGGCGCCGGGATGCTGGACGTAGTCGTAGAGCGGGCGATCGACGTAAGCGACGTCGCCGAGCGCCATCGCAACGAGAGCGAGCCAGTGGTCGTGGAAGTCCCAGCCGGGTCCCTGCGGGAAGGGCAAGGCGCGGTCGAGCACGCGCCTGCGAAACAGGCAGGCCGCGCCGACGATCGTGTTCGAGATCAACAGCGAGGCGAGGTTGGTGTTGTTGTTGCGCCGGCCCCGCCACAGGCTCTCGCCGCGCACGCGCCCGTCGGCGTCGACCAGCCTCAGATCGCTGTAGGCCAGCTCGGCCGAGCCGATCGCCGCCCTCAGGGTCTCCAGCTTGTCGGGGTACCAGCGATCGTCGTGATCGCAGAGGGCCACGAGCTCGGCCTCCTCGGGAACCATCCCAAGGGCGCGCTCGAAGTTCCGGTAGAAGCCCAGGCGCTCGTCGGAGCGCGAGAGCACGAAGCGGGGGTCGCCGGCGACGGTCGCGGCGATCGCGTCGAAGCGCTTCGGGCCCGAGCGGTCATCGCTGATCAGGCAGACCCAGTCGCCGTCGGTCTGGGCGCGGAGCGACTCGACTTGGGTGCGAAACAGCTCCATGTCGGGGTTGAACGTGGCCATGCAGATCGCGATCAATGGCTTGTCTTCGCCGGGCCGCCAATCGAGGGAGACGCCCGGAGGCCGCCCGACGACTTCGACCGCTCCCATGACGGCGCTCGCCGTCGTCCCGTCGGCGAGCCGCGCCTCCGCCCGCAGCTCGATCTCGCCCGGTTTCCCTCGAGCCGCGATCGGAACCGTCGCCCAGAAGCCGCTGCGGTAGGAGCGAAGCTCGGGGTCCCGCGGCGATTGCGGATCGTGCTCCACGGTCCCCTCCTCGCCGGGGCGAAGCGTCGGATGAAGCGACCGGAAGCGATCGAGCCGCGGCATCGCCTGCGCCAGCGGGCGGTGGCGCACCCCGTCGACGACGATCCCCAGCTCGTCAACGACGAGGTGGGGATGGAAGCAGCTGCCGACGCAGAACACCGCGGTCGCCTGTCCCACCGGCAGGCATCGCGGCAGGGGCCGATCGAGCGTCAGGTCGAGGCCGGTGGCCTGGGATGCGTTCGGTGGTCTGTGGGCGACGGTCACGGCCGAAAGCTACGGGATTGCGCCGGCTCGCTAACTTCCTCGTGCTCTGAGCGGTGATTCCGATAGCCAAGCGGCGCGATCCGCGCCCCGTAGTGGCACGCCAAAGTACCGGCCGACCGAGGAGACGCTGCGCTCCGAGCACCTCGAGGAAGGGACCGATCGCAAGATCCGCGCCGCCCGGCCGCGACCCGGCCCGAAGCGGATGCGGACGGCCTACCTCGAGCTGCTCAAGCTCTCGCTGTGCGACCTGGCGGGCGCGCGCACGTTGTCGGTGAGCAGGAGCGGCCAGACCCGCAGGCGCGACAGCCAGGTGCTCTGCCGTGAGCTCCCGGACGAGGAGCTGGCGCTGCGAGCAAGGGGGTCGGACTGGCCGTTCAGCGGCCTGACGATGGTGGGCCTGAAGCGCCTCGACGACCTGCAGGTGTGCGTGGAGTCGGTCGTCGCGGACCAGGTGGAGGGCGACGTGATCGAGGCAGGAGCCTGGCGCGGTGGAGCGGCGATCCTCGCCCGCGCGACGCTCGACTCGCTGGGGGCGGACGAGCGCACCGTGTGGGTGGCCGACTCATTCCGTGGGCTGCCCCCGCCCGATCGGAGGAGGTTCCCGCAGGACCGCGAGCTCGATCTGAGCCGAGTCGAGTTCCTCGCCGTCTCGGCCGACGAGGTGCTGGGCCACTTCGCCCGCTTCGGCCTCGACCGGGGAGTGGAGCTGGTGGAGGGCTTCTTCGACGAGACGCTGTCGAAGCTCCGCGGCCACCGCTGGTCGGTCGTCCGCCTCGACGGCGACACCTACGAGGCGACCCGCGTGGGGCTCGAGTCGCTGTACCCGGGCCTCTCGGCGGGCGGATACGTGATCGTCGACGACTACGGGCTGATCAAGGAGTGCAAGGCGGCGGTCGACGACTACCGTCGCGAGCAGGGGATCGGTGAGCCGATCGAGAAGGTGGACTGGAACGGAATTCGCTGGCGGCGGGAGAGCGAGCCGGGGCCCCGCGCGGCGAGCCCCGCGGCCCGTGCCCGTCGTCCGTCCCCACGAAGCTCCCAGCCCGCCCGGAAGCGCCCGGCGCGCGCCGGCATCCCCACCGAACGCGAGCTCGAGCTGGAGCGCGAGCTGAGCGAACTGCGTGAACGGCTGAAGAGCGCCGAGGGACCGGGATGATCGTCTTCGGCACGGCCGTCACCGACTCGGAGACCTACGAGCGCTGCGCGGCGGTGGGCATCCGCCGGGCTGCCGAGCCCGACTCGGAGGCGCTGGCTCACCACACGGCGGGCTCGGTGTTTCGCAACTACAACCTGCTGCTCGACAAGGCGGCGGCTTTCGATGACCTCGAGGCGCTCGTCCTCATCCACCAGGACGTCGAGCTAGCCGATCAGGACTTCGCGGCGAAGGTGCGAGAGGCGCTCGGCGATCCCGATGTCGCGATCGTCGGCTGTGCCGGCGCGGTGGGGGTCAGAAGCATCGCCTGGTGGCAGGGCGCCGTCACGTGGGCGGGCCTGACCCACCGCTATCCCGAGTACGGCGGGGGCGACTTCCCCGCGATCTCGTGGCGACCGGAGACGATCCCCTCCTACGCCAGCCCGGGAGAGGTGGACTCGATCGACGGCTTCGTGATGGTGCTCTCGCCGTGGGCCGTTCGCGAGCTGCGGTTTGACGAGTCCCTGGGCAAGCTGCACGGCTACGACTTCGACATCTGCATGCAGGCCCGGGCCGCCGGCAAGAAGGTGGCGACGGCGCCCTTCCGGGCGATCCACCACCACTCGCTGGAGCTGATCAGCGACCCCGAGAACTGGATCCAGACCTACATCAGGCTCGCTGAGAAATGGGAGGGCCAGCTTCCCGACACGGGCGCGGACCCTCACCGGCGGGCCGTGCGCGCAGAGGCCGAGGCGGCGTGCGCGCGGGCGATCATGGTCTCCTTCCAGATGCGCGCACAGGCGGCGAAGCGCCAGCTGGAGCGCGTGGAGCGGGAGCTCGACCAGACCAGGCGCCGGCTCGAGCCCGCCGGGCGCGAGCGCGCGCCGAAGGCACGCAGGGGGGCGAGTGCCTCCGACGGGGCGTCAGGCTCGCCGGCGTCGCGGCAGCCGAAGCTCGGCGCCGTCGACTACGCCGTCGAGGAGCTCGGGATCGAGTCGTTCGCGAGCCTGGAGTTCGGCCAGGCGTACGGTCAGTACGCCTTCCACGCGATCGACAAGCCCACGGTTCGGCGCGGGGCGCTCGTCGATGTTCGCCCCAGCCGCCCCCGCAGTCACCTGCTGAGCGCGCTCGAGCAGGCCGCCGAGCGCCCGGGCATGCGCGTGCTCGACACGAGCTTCTCGGATCCGCGCGCGGTGGACGAGATCGGGCAGGTGGACGCGATCCTCCTCTTCGACGTCCTCGTTCGCATGGTGGACCCCGACTGGGATCGGGTCCTGAGGCTCTATGCCCCCGCCACCGCATCGTTCGTGATCGCCAACCCACAGTGGCAACGCGGCGATGCCACCGTCCGCCTGATCGACCTCGGGCGCGACAGCTATCTCGAGGCCGTGCCCCCGTGGGATGCGCACAGGGAGCTGTTCGACCGCTTGCACGACTGGCACGAGGCCCAGCAGCGGCAGTTTCGCGACACACTCAATGTCTGGCAGTGGGGCATCACCGATGCGGACCTCCAGGCGCGCATGGGGGACCTCGGGTTCGCCCTGGCGCGTGAGTGGAGGCTCGGCCCGCACCGGGAGGCGGCGGGCTTCGCAAACAAGGCGTTCGTCTTCAGCCGCTCGGCCGCAGAAGCGCCGGCGGGGAGCCCGGCACCGCAACGATGAGCGGCCTGCGCTGCCTCGGCGTTCTCCTCTGCTACAACGACGGCGATCTGCTCGAGGAGTCGATCTCCTACCTCCTCGAGCAGCACCATGACCTGATCGCGTGGGACCACGGCTCGACCGACGAGACGCCGAGCATCCTCGAGCGCTTCCGGCCCCACTGCCGCGAGATCCGTCGTGTGCCGCGCGAGTTCGACTTCTACCAGCTCTACCAGGCCATGTCGCGTCACCTGATCGAGAGCTATGTGACGGACTACGACTGGGTCTCCTGGCCCGATCAGGACGAGTTCCTCGAGGGCCCGGCCCGCGATCGCTCCTACTACGAGTACGTCGTCGAGGCGCATGACGCGGGCATCGACTGGATCCGGTTCCGAAACTTCAACTACTGGTGTACGGACGAGGATGACCCCACCGTTTCGGAGACCACCCGCCGCGTTCGCCACTACGCGTTGCGGCCCGACTGCCCGCCGCGCATTCGCTCTTGGCGCGCCAAGGTAACCAACGTCCGCCGCTTCAACCACAACGCGCTCGACGGGCGCCCCTCCCCCCGCCTCTTTGACCTCCGTCACTACCCCATGCGCTCCCCTTCGCAAATGCGAGCCAGGGTGCTTCACGACCGCGCCGGTCTCCGCCGCGGAAACCTGAACTTCCACTACGCGAACATGCGCCACCGGCTCGAATCGCTCCAGATTCCGGCTGACGCCCTTCACTACGACGACGGCGTCAGCGACCTCGACCCGGACCCGATCTTCGACTGGCGTTCGATCTACGGTCGCGCGCCTGCCGACTCCGATCTCCGCAGCGGCCAAAGTCGCGGATCCTGACCTTTACTCCGCAGAGGTGGGCTCTAGCTCGTGTCGAACATGCTGAGGCCGTCCCTGATCGAGATCATCAGGTCCGCGCGAGGACCGTCGTACCGTTCGTGCCAGGCGGCGTCATCGCCCGTATCGAGATCCTCGAAGAGCACGCCGTCGCCTCTGCCCAGGTACCTCCTCGCGACGGCCTCGTTCGACTCCTCGAACTGGCCGAGAAGCGCGGCACGATCGGCCGGCGCGAGGTAGTCGGCGTCGCTGGAACGGTCACGGTAGACGCCCAGCAACAGGTTCCGCACCTCCGCGACCTCGTCCTTGGTGAACCCGGCAGCGCGAGCCGACCTGACGCAGTTGATCACGTTGCGTGGGTAGCTGGCCATCAGCGGCCGCCTCCTCTTCGGTCGAATCAACCCAGGGCTCTGGTCGACCGCGATCTGGCCGCAGATGTCAGGTACGACATCGCCCTGCACGAGGGCTGACTCTTCGTAGGCTCGAACGATCAGCGCCTGCCTTCCGAACGTGGCTTCCCATCTCGAGAGGAAATCCAGGTAATCGGCCTGGATCTTCGGAAGCTTCCGGTATTCGTGAAACCCACGTCGTTGGCCATGGTGCAGGACATCTGTGCAGTAGTAGGCGTGCAGGAACTCATCCTGACGCCTCAGGTAGACGATGACCTTGACATCGAAGTCACTCAGCCGTGAGTGGAGTGCGGCGAACTGCTCCTTCTCGGTGAGGAGATCGAAGTTCTCGGAGCTGAGTAGGAAAGCCTTCTCATCGGCATTCGATATCTCGGTCACTAGATCGTCCCATGAGCCCGCACTGTCCTGGTTCGGAGCGGTGAGCTCGCGAGCAAGTAGATGGTGGCCATACGAAATCCCCTTCTTGGGTGGCCGTCCCGCCTGTGGATACAGGAGACCTTGCTCGCGGAGCTTTGCCCGATTGGCCGCGAAGAAGTGCTGAATCGCCGTCGAGCCCGTCTTGTGCCGGCCGATGTGCAGATAGAGCCTCATCGCGAGGTTGCGGCATCTTACCCGCCTCTGGGCGGATGGCATCGAGATGCGAGACGCTCGGCGTGCGCCCGAAACGCCTCCGCAGCCGGCTTCGGCTCCAGCTGCGCATCGAGAAGACCGTAGTGGAGCTCGGGCGGCCGGTCATGATCGGCGAAGTACGTCGCCACGCTCACGAACGGATAGCGATTCTCGAGCATCGCCAGTGACCTGTCGACGTACCGCGCCTGGCGGCTCTCCCCTACCGTGTCGCTCGACCACCCCCATTCGGTCACCCAGATCGAGGCTCGCTCTCCCTCGGCGGCGAGCTGGTCGTGGACGCGCTCGATGTCATCGAAGTTCTTCTCGCCTGGGACGTGGACATCCGGGGGATGATCGTCCGTCGTGTAGGCGTGGATGGCGACATTGTCGAGTGGTGGCTGCGCGCGCATCAGGCGGCGGAGGAACGCGAGGCCCGAAATGCCCGCGCCGGGTGGGACACTGAGGCTCGCGAGGCCGCCGACCGCGACTTCGGCCTCTGGGTCCGCACCTAGGATCGTCGCTCGGAGCGTCTCGTACACCTGGCGGTACGCGACTGGATCGGGCCGTGGACGCCAGAAGCCTGCGAAGTTGGGCTCGTTCCAGATCTCCCAGCGCCTGACGAAATCCTTGTAACGATCCACCGCGTCGGCCAGGAAATCCGAATAGCGCTCGAGCCACGCGTCGAGCGCCGTTCCTCGCGCGGGGACATGGAGATAGTGACCGGGAGTCGACTCGGCCACCCCATTCGCCCACGACGGCGAGCCAAGGACTACCAAGAGCGGCTCCATCCCGGCCGCCCGGATCTCCTCCACCACGCTGTCGAGACGGCGCCAGTCACGCTCGCCCTCGACCGGCTCGATCTGATGCCAGAGCAGGCTGACGCGGACCACCTGGGCGTCCAGGGTCTCGTGGATCGCGGCCACGGTTGCCGCACGGCGCTCGGCGTCCCCGTCGAATGTCGGGGTGGAGTGGACGCCGATCGCCGGGTCGGGGCATGCCGTCTCGGGCAGGGGTGGGGCTTGCAGCACACCTCGATCGACGTCCTCGCCGACCAGCGATACGGCCGCAACCACCACGGCGCCAATCCAGAGCAGCCCTCCCAGCGCCAGCAGGGCCCAGGGCCTTCGCCCGCTCACGGGAGCGGCGTGCCGTGGTCGGGGACGGGGCACGAATCGTCAGGTGCCGCTGACCCGGCCGGTGTTGGAGCTCGTGCTCGCCCTCCCCCGCCGGGCCGGGCCCGGGGCGAGGCTATGCACGTCAGCCGCCAGGGCCAGTTGCGTCGGCAAGGTCACCTGCCTCACTAGGCGTCCAGTATCCACAGGCGAGCATCGTCGCGCCGGCGACCTCTGCGAAGGTACCGCGCCACTCGTCGTCCCACGTCTCCCACAGTTGACTGGCCGACAGCCGCGGACGCTCACCGAAGCTTGAGTTGATTCGCCTCGAGGAGAAGAACCTGGCCGGGCGCTCCTCATTGGCGATGCCGAGGAAGCGATGAATTCTGCCGAATGTTTCCGCAGGCGCCGCGACCAGCTCCTCGTAGCGCACGACCGTCGCCCGGTCGGTGTGCTCGTCGCAGAACCCCGTCGCGGCGTCGACGTGCTCACGCCACTCAGCGCACGCCCGGCGCATGTCCGTCGCCCAGCCGCTCTCCTGCTCCACGAAGCGCGCCACCGCGGGGTCGAGGCGGGAATCGAGGAAGTTGAGCATCGAGTTGATCACTTCGCGACCGTCGCGGAGGATGTGGACGAAGCTCGCACCAGGGAAGACCGCGGCGAGCGTGTCCGCTATCAGGGTGTTGAGCGGCGTGTGGTCGATCCACCGGCGGCCCTCGCTGCGGCTGGTGAACAGCGCGTTGACGCCCATGCCGAGGTGGGCGAGGAACTCCTCTCGGCTGACGTCCTCGACCCGAAGCCAGCGCGGTCCTGGACTATCGATGGCGCGATCGAACGCGCCCTCGGCGTAGCCGCCCCTGAACAGGTGGAAGAGCACGTGTGTCTCTCCCGAGGCCCAGAGGTCGCTGTGCTTCGCAAGCGCGCGCGCGAGCGCCGTCGTCCCCGACCGCGGGGAGCCGATCACGAACACCGGGTTCGGGCACACCGGGGGCAGGCGCGCCGGCTCCTGCGCCGGGGCCGCGACCGCCCGGCCGGCATCCGGAAGGTGATTACGGTCGGCCATCACCAGGGATTGGGATTCCGCTTGCCGTCCGAGCGCCGCCGTTTGCTGTCCCGCCGCCATCGGTCGAGTCCCCCCCACGGAGCAGTTCGCCCTCGGTGGCCAGTCCACACGCGACCATCGTCTCGCCCGCCGCCTCGAAGAAGGCATCACGCTGCTCGCGGAGCCAGTCCCGCCACGGCTCGGTCAGCGCCGGTGGCGCCTGTGCGGAGCTGCCCGAGTCCACGAAGCTCGAGTTGATCCTCTGCGTGCGAAGGAAGCGCCCCGGCGCCGGTTCCTCGGGCACGCCGAGGAATTCGAGCACCTCGCGCATGGCTTGGTCGGGGTCGGCGATCAGGCGCTCGTTGGTGACCGTAAAGGCGTGGTCCGGATGGCGGCCGCAGAAGTCGGCGGCGATCCCGGTAAAGCGCGCCCAAGTGCGGCACGCGTCGCCGAAGTCGGTCGTCCACGGGGCCAGGCGGCCGGCGGCCTTCATCCGCTCGACGGTGTCGGGGTCGCCGAAGACGCGGTGGAAGTTGACCATCGAGTGCACGACCCTGCGGCCGTCCCTGAGGATGTGGAGGAAGCGTGCCCCCGGGAACATCTCCGCGAGCCGGTCGACGACGAGCGTGTTGGCGGGGGTCTGATCGACCCACCGGCGACCGTTGGCGGTGGCGGTCAGGAGCGCGTTCAGGCCGAGCCCGAGATGACCGAGGAACCGCCTGAAATCGACCCCGTGGTTGGCGAGCCACGTGCCGTCCGGCCTCCCGACCGAAGTTTCGAACGCGCGCTGCAGATGACCGTCCTTGAGCATGTAGTAGAAGATGTCGGTCTCGGCATCGGTGCAGAGCTCGCTGTGCTGGGCGAGCGACCAGGCGAGGATGCTCGTCCCCGACCTCGGCGAGCCGATGATGAACACCGGGTCGGGGCAGATCTCCGGCACGCGAGCCGGGCCGGTCGCCACCGCGTGCGCGGGCGCGTCCCTCGGCTCACCGGCCTCCGCCGCGGCCTCGGCGACGCCGCGCGCCTCGAGCGCGGCGAACGTCCAGCGGTAGAGCTCTCGCAGCTCGCTGAGATCGCCCTCGGCCAGCTCGCCCCGCTCGCTGTGGCGCCGCTCGAGCTCGCGCGCCCGTTCCATTCTCTCGTCCAGCGCCGGCGCCAGCGAGGGCCACTTCTCGAGCGCCTCGGCGACGCGGCAGTAGCGCTTGACGGCGGGATCGTCGTGGCGGCTCTGGAACACCCAGAGGCCACGCCCCTTCCTCATACAGCGCTGCGCGAACTCGTCGAAGCTGACCGGGCGCGCCATGAAGCTCCGGGCCGAGCGAACATGCACGATGTCGAGGCCCTGCTTGGCGAGGCGGAAGCCGAGCTCGATGTCCTCGATGATCGCCGGGAAGCCCTGGGCGAAGATCCCGTGCTGGGCCACGAAGGAGCGCTTGCACGAGAGCCGGCCCGCCCAGAAGTAGCTCCAGTCGAGCCGCTGGCCGTCCTCGAGGTTGCGGTACGAGAACAGCAGCTGCCCGATCTCGGTCACGTACTCCATCAGCGGAGTGATCTCGAGCTCGGGCGCCCAGGTGGTGTGGCCGAGCACCGCGACGTTCTCCTCGGGACGCTCGCGGTGGGCCTCGACGTGCGCCTCGAGCAGGCCCGGGTCGGCGAGGTCGTCGTCGTCGAAGAACAGCACCAGGGGCGCCTGCGAGGCGAACAGCCCGAGGTTCTTCGCCGCCGAGTTACCCGACTTCTCGATCCGGAAGCTGCGCATCGGAAGTTCATCGGCGAGCCGAGCGCAGACGCTCGCCGTCCAGTCGCTCGACCCGTCGTCGACGACCACGACCTCGAACCGCGAGCGCGGCAGTGTCTGCGCCGTCAGGCTCTCCAGGCAGCGCTCGAGCAGCGCCGCCCGCTGGTACGTGGGAAGCACGACGCTGATCAGCGGTCGGTCGTCTGATGAGAGGGCCGTCATCGGTCCGCTCCGACGATACCCGGGCGCTCATGCGGCGAGCCGTCGTCGTGCCGAAGCCACTTCGCGAACTCGTAAAGCTCGACATCGAACGCGTTGTCCTCCGCGATCCGCGCGCGGAAGCTCTCGGAGACCTCGACCGGGGCGGTGGCGTTCACCGTCACGGGCGGGCCGAGGGACCAGCCGAAGCGAGCCGCGAGCTCGTCGCAGAACTCCTCGAAGTGCTCCTGAAGGCCCACGGCGTCAATGCCGGCGAGCGCTTCCTTGGCACGCTCGCGGTGGTCGCGGGTGAGCTTCGGAGGGGTGAACATCGACGCCCGCATCTCCTGCGGCGTCAACACGAGCACCTTCGTCATCTCGTTAGCCGTCAGGCCATGGAGGTCGTCGTACATCTCCTCGCGAGACCCGCCCGCAGCGGGCCGGCGAGCCTGCCGTTCCCGCAGATACGAGAGCGTGCGCTCGACCGGTTCGCGGAGCAGCGTCAGCGTCGTGAACCTACCGTCGATCAGGTCCGTCGTGCGCAGCGGGAGGTGACCGGTTATGACCCGGATCTGGTCCCCCCGTGCCGCCAGCCGCTCGCGAAGATGATCGATCGAGAGATTCAGCTTCACGGGGTCGGTGCCGTCCAATCCCGTAGTCGGGTAGACCGCGGCCTCGCCGAAGTGATTTCTCAGTCGTCGGCGAAGCGAGCCTCCCGCCGTCTTCATGATGTGGACGAAGAAGTATCGGTGCGTGCGGTCGGTCATCGCTCCACCCCGACGACGTCGAGGACCCGGAAGCATTCCTCGTAGGGAAGATGCGGATGATTGGCGAAGTAGCGATCCCGGTCAGCGTTCGCATCCGCCCACTTGTAGTGCGCGACGGGGCTGCGCATGCTGTGGTCCACGGGCACGGCGTCGACGATGCCCTGCGATATGCCCCGCTCGCGCAGTAGGTGGGCCCAGACGTTCTCGAATCCCCAGCCCATCGCGTTCGTCTCGTCGAACGGGAAGACGAGCTCGTGGATCTCGCGCCCGAAGCTGGCGACCGGCCCGATCTCGACGTAGAGGGTTCGCCGGGCGACCACGCCGTGTTGCTGGAGCACGATTGGATGATCGACGTGTGAGTTCTGAGTGCGAGCGGGCTGGGCGAGAGCGAACCCGACGCCCGCCTGGATGCCGAGCAAGAGATCGAGGAACCCTTCAGGGACGACGATGTCGTCATCGGTCGTGACCACGAAGTCGTAGCTCGCGAGGTCCTCATCCGCCAGTAGTCGGTTGAGCAGCGCGTACTTGGGCGTCGGCTCGGCCACGGTCAGGGCCGTCACGGCACCAAGCTCACCGTCGGCGGGCTCTCCGCCGAGCGCCACCCAACGCTGGCGCACCTCGAGATCGACGGAGCGAGCCAACGTGGCGGCGATGTGCTCTGCCGTGTTCGGTTTTCCGGCCAGATAGACGCCCAGCACAAGCGCCCGGCGCGCTGCCCCGCCGTTGCGGTAGCTCGATGCAGCCGCGAGCGCCGACGGCCGCAGGCCGCGGATCAGCTCGGCGGTGACCGCCGAGGATGTCGCGGCCGGCTCCGGATCCCTGCCGGGCCCGGCGGCGTCGGGGTCCCGATGACCGTCGGCCCTCTCGCGGGCTTGCACGGGCGGCTGGGGGGAAGGGGCCGGCCCACGCTCCTCCCCCGCCAGGTCGTACACGATCGCGTCCTCGTCTCGCCGGGCGCTCCGGTAGGCGGAGTCGAGGTGCTCCCGCAACCCCCGATAGTGGTCCAGCCACCAGAACGCGGTTCGGGGCAACACCAGGTGCGTGGCCCCCTGCGCCCGCAGCTCCTCGAGGTGGGCGATCGCCGCTTCGCTGTCGGCCGGGTGGTAGCCCGCGTATCCGGCGTCCTTGTCGCGCGGGAAGTGCCAGCCGCGGCGCCCCGAGAAGGCGAGAAGGCCCGCGTCGCCCTTCGTGGCGACCAGCACCTGGGCCTTGGCTGGAGTGTTGGACTCGACGACCTCGCGAACCCGGGCGACGAGCCGCGCGTACTCCGGCGTCCTCAAGACGCCATCGGCTCCCGCCGGCTGGACCGCCGCCGGCTGGGCGGCGCGCGCGAGAACCGTCTCGAGCACCCGGTCGAAGCGCTCCGCGACCGTCGCGCGTCCGTGCAGCCGCAGCACGTGCGTGCGACCCCGGCGCGCCAGGCTGCGCCAGGCGAGTGGCCGGCGCAGCAGGTGCTCGATCCGGGCGGCGAAGCTCCCGGGATCGTCGGCCAACATGACGTGGCGCCGATCGCGGACGCCGAGCCCCTCGGCGCCGACGGTGGTGGTCACGGTCGGGGTGCCCGCCATCAGGGCCTGGATCACCTTCCGCTTGGTCCCGGCGCCGTAACGTAGCGGGACCACGGAGGCGCGAGCGGCGTTCAGATAGGGCACCACCGACGGCACCCAGCCCACCGTCTTGACGTGAGGCAGCCCGTCGGCCAGTTCGCCCACGTGCTCCTCGGCCGCGGTGCCGACGATCGAGATCTCGTGCTCGGCGAGCAGCGAGGGATCGAGGCGGGGGACGATCTCCTCGCAAAGGAAGGTCGCGGCGTCGATGTTTGGCGGGTGCAGGAAGTTGCCGAGGAATAGGATCCCGCCCCGCTTGCGCAGCGGCACGCGGGAGCGAGGAAGCTCCTCGGCGTCGGGGAGGGCAAGCGCTAGATCCGGGCGTCCGGCGACGTCGTTGATCATCGCCGCCTCCTTCTCGGAGACCGTGAGCACCGCGTCCGCGGCGGCATAGGCGTTGATCTCCCTGATCATCTTGCGCGCCTGGCTCGTCTCGAGCTGCCCCGGCGCCCCGCCGTCGGGGCGGAGGTTGTCGCGCATGTTGCGTAGGAAATGCAGGTCCACCGAGTCGACGATCACCCGCGTCGAGGGCGACGCTTGCCGTAACTCGGGAAGAAACCGCTCCGCGACGTACCAGTAGGCGATGATCGCGAGGTCGAACCGACCCGGGTTGCGGATCGAGTCGAGGCTCTCGAGCGGGGCGTGGGTCTCGACCCCCCTCTGCTGGAGCTCGCGCGCGTAGCGCTCTCCGTCCGTCGGTTCGTACATGCAGCCGAACGTCACCTCCCAGCCCCGGCGCAGGAGCATGTCGATCAGGTCTGAGACCCGGAGCAGTCCGCTCTCGCGGTCGAACTCGGGCAGCCGGGAGGCGATGATCAGGGCGCGTCGGGCGTTCACCGACTCTCCTCCCCGATCGCCACCACGCGCGCCTGCGGCTGGTAGTAGACGGGCGCGCCGCTCCGCCCGGCGCGCAGCGAGAAGTCGACCAGGGCGTCGGCTGGCGCCGCACGCTGCTCGTCGAGGCCCGCGAGCCGCTCGAACAGGTCCCGTCTCGTGGCGATCAGCGGCGGCGAGCAGAAGTCCACCCGCCGCACGAAGCCGTACTCGGGCCGGTCGGGATCGTGTTCCCCCTCGCCCCGCCGCCGGCGGGCCCCATCGGCGGCCAGGATGCCTCCCGCCTCCTCCAGTGCTCCGTCGCGGGATAGGGTCCTCGTCCCGACCACGCCCGCATCCCGGTCACCGGAGAAGAGGGCGAGGATCGGGGGCAGCCAGTCCGGAAGCGGCACCGCGGGGGCGGTGACGAGCACCTGTACGCGCGGGTCGCCCGCCTCCGCCGCCGTGCGGGCGCGCCGCGCGAGGCTGGCTCCGGCGGGGGCCTCGATCAGCCGCACGCCAACACCGTCGGCGGCGGCCTGCTCGCTTGCGCGCCCGAGCTCTGCCGCCTCGCCGATCACGCTCAGCTCTCCCGCGAAGCCGTCGTTCAGTGTCTCGGCAAAGGCGCTGACGGTCGGTTCCCAGGGCGCGTCGGCGTCCGGAATGAGCGTCACGCTCACGTCCTCACCCCAGCCGCTGGGAGCGCCTGCCGACCACTCGAGCTCGGCCTCTTCGGGGGAGCTCGGATCGACCCTGATCACGGCGCTCGCGGCGACGCGGCGTGCCTCCCCGATCTGCGCCACGTCCGCCGAGGCGAGGACGACGATGTCGACCGTTCCGTCGAGGTACGGGAGCACGGGCTCCTCGCCCGGGGGGACGAAGACCGGCATCTCCGGGAGCTGGTCGGCGATCCCCAGCTCGGTGCGCCAGTCCAGGATCGAGGGATCGCGACCCGAGCGCATCCGCACGCAGGCGACGGCCCGCCTGAGCGTGGCGATCGGCCCGGCTGGCCTTCGGTCTCCGGCGCGAAGCCGGTAGATGGCGCAGTCGTCGTCCTCGAGCAGCGTCACGTAGCGATCCTGGAGATGGCGTCGGAGGCCGTGGTAGTGGTCGAGCCACCACAGCGTCGTCGCCGGCAGCAGAAGGTGGTCGGCGCCGCGTGCACGCAGCGCCTCGAGCTGCGCGATCACAGCCGTGTCGCCCGCCGGGTGATGCCCGAGGTAGCTACCGTCCGCCGCGACCGGGAAGTGGCAGGCGCTGCAGCCATCGAGCTCCAGCAGCGCGTCGTCGCCCTTGCCGGCCACCAGCACGGTCGCCCCGGAGGGGATCGCCTCTCGCGCTCGCGCTCGGACCTCGGCGACGAGGCGCCCGTAGCCGTTGTCGGGCCCGGGGCCCGGGGCGTCCCGCTGGCCGCCGGCGGAGGGTGTGCCACCCCCGCCCTCGGTGCTGGGCGACTCCTCGCGGAGCCTCTCGAGCTCCGCGCGGTCTGCGTCCAGTTGTTTCCGGAGCTCCGCGCGGTCTGCGTCCAGCTCGTCCTCGCGCTCGGCGAGACGCCGCCCGAGCGCTGCCCGTTCGCGCTTGAGGCTGCGCGACTGCTCGCGGAGCCCTCGGAGCTGCGCGCGGCTTTCGTCGAGTTCGGCCTGGAGGCCGCGCGACCGGTCACGGGCCTTCTCGAACTCGGTCTGGAGACTCCGCGACCGGTCGCGGGCCTTCGCAAGCTCGCCCCGTCGAGCCTCGAGCTCGGCAATGTGGCGGCCGGCGCCGGCCGCATACGCGGCGAGGAGGTCGAGCACCTCGCCACCGATGCTCTCGCCGCCGGAAGTGGAGAGACGCAGCGCCAGATAGAGCGCCTTGACCGGAAACGGGAGCCGGCCGGCATCGACGACGTTGGGGACGGCCGTCCTGTGGTGCCATAGCCCCTCGCTCCTCGCGACGCGGATCGCCATGCGGCCTTCAAGCTCGGCGGTGTCCGACCGATCGGTGCCGATGAAGCGAGCCAGCCGGCCGACCACCGGCTCGGGGTCGGCCATCAGGTCCTCGTAGAAGACGAGCTGCCGCGGGTGTCCCGCCGTGTGGGCGAGGGCGGCGCGCACGTAGGTGAGCCACAGCCACATGCCCTCGTCGAACGGCACCCGCTCCTCCTCGCGAGCCTCGAGCGAGGCGGCGACGTCGACCGGATTGCGAACACAGACCACGTAGCGCATCGGAGCCAGCATCCGCTGCCAGAAGGGGGCCGTGAGCGAGGCACGGGGATCCTTGAAGCCCCACAGGTCGGCGCTCGAGAAATCGGACTCGATCAACGCGCGCGCCTGCCGCCGAACCTCGTTGAGCTCGCGCCGGCTCTCCCAGCCCGGCGCCAGCTCGGGCGGCTTCGCCCAGCTGCCCCCCAGGCGCCGAAGGATCTCGTCGTTGATCTCCTTGATCGGGCGGCTCTCCCAGTAGCCGGCCGGGTTCGACAAGCCTGGCCGCATCAAGTGCTCCTCGGGACCGAGGTCGACGCCGAGCACGTTCAGCACCCTTGACACCAGCGACGTTCCGCTGCGGTGCATCCCCAGCACGCAGACGATCGTCGGCTCGCTCACCTCACCCTCCCCCTGAGGTCGAAGATTACGCAGGTCTCGGGATCGGAGAAGCTGCGGCCGTAACCGTCGAGGTGCCGGCGCAGCCCCTCGTAGTGCTCGAGCCACCAACTCCCCGTGTCCGGGAAGACGATGTGCTCGGCGCCGTTCGCCCGCTCCACCTCGAGCAGGGCGATCGCCTCGCGGCTGTCGGCTGGGTGGTGGCCGGCATAGGAGCCGTCGTCGGCGCGCGGGAAGTGCCGCGCCCGGCGCCTGTCCATGCGCAGCAGCTGGTCGTCGCCGCGGCTGACGACGAGCACGGTCGCGCCGGGGGGGACCACGTCGATCACTGCCCGCCGCAGGCGCTCGATCAGCGCCCGATAGCGATCGCTGTGGCGGCGCTCGTAGGGCTGCCACGGCACCCGCCACTTTTCCTCGAACCGGGCCCGGTTGGCGGCCAGCACGCGGGCGTACTCGCCGCTTGCGACCAGCCTGCCGAACGAGGTCTCGCCGAAGTGGTGCACGAAGGCGTCGTCCGCGCACAGCAGGCGGTACCCCGCCTCGCGCACCCGCCGCGCGTAGTCGTCGTCCTCCAGCAACCCGGTCTCGAAGCGCTCGTCGAGCGGCCCGACCTGCAGGTAGAGCGAACGGCGCATCGCGACGCAGAACATGGTCAGGGTCGGGATCTCGAACGCCTCGCCGGCGTGGCGACTCGCGCGGGCGTCGGCGAAGCGAACGAGCTCGGCCCAGGTCCGGTAGTCGGCGTCGACCTGGGCCTCGTTTCCGGTCCGGTTCGTGGTGGGCCCGACCATCCCGATCCGGGGGCCCTCCAGGTGGGCCGCCAGGCGTGGGAGCCAGTCGTGGCCCACGGCGGTGTCGTCGTTGAGGAACACGAGCAGCTCACCCGCCGCCCGGGCCGTGCCCTGGTTGCAGCCCGTCGCGAACCCGCGATTGGAGTCGTTCGAGATCACCCGCACGTTCGGGTTGCTCTCGGCGAGCCGGGCGAGGTAGGTGGGCGTTCCGTCGCGCGAGCCGTTGTCGACGACGATCAGCTCGCAAGGCGGCTCGGTGCAGGCGAGCGCACTCTCGAGACACAGTCGGAGGAAGGCGAGGTTGTCGCGGGTGACGACGACCACGCTCGCCTCGGCTCGCTCGGCGGAGGCCCCCGTCAGGGCGGGCACGGGGCGATCGAGGATGCCGTCGAGCGTCGCGTCCTCGAGCCGCGTCGGTCGCCGCGAGACCGGCGTCAACACCAGGTCCTCGGGGAACGGAACCGTCCGGCGCCTACCACGCGGCGGGTTGGACTGGGCGACGCTCACGCGGTCCGCTCCTCCTCGACGCCGAGCTCGCCGGTCTCAGAGAGTTCGTAGATGAGAGCGGTCTCCGAGTCGTCGCTCAGGCGCCGGTAGCGCTCCAGGTGGCGGTGAAAGCCGTCGTGCTGGTCGAGCCACCACAGCGCGGTCGCCGGCAGCACGAGGTAGTCGGCGCCGCGCTCGCGCAGGCGCTCGAGATTGGCGATCGCGGCCTCGTCGCCGGCCGGCCCGCGTCCCGCGTCCGCGCCGTCGTCGAGGTCGGGCGCCTTCACCTCCTTGTTCTTGATGTGCTTGGAGTGGACCGCGTTCTTCTTGATCTGGTTGGGACCGATCTGCTGGGCGGCCCAGGCGGTGCCCCCGAGGGCGATGAAGATCGCCACCAGG
>WHSW01000129.1 GCA_009379895.1 Solirubrobacterales bacterium | reverse complement strand
GCCCCGACCAGCGAGCGCTATCGCCTTCACCGCGCGCTGGTTGCCCTGCTCGAACGCCTTGCCTCCGAGCGCCCGCTCGTCGTCGCGCTCGACGACCTGCACTGGGCCGACGACGCCACGCTCGAGGTCGTCCAGCGGCTGCTGCGCCATCCGCCGAGCGCCCCGGTGCTCCTACTCTTGGCCTACCGTCCGCGCCAGCTCGAGCCCGAGCTCGCCGCTTCGCTGGAGACCGCGCTGCGCGATACCGACGGCGCCCTGTTGGAGCTCACCCCGCTGGCCGAGGCCGATGCGCTCGCCCTGCTGCCCGCCGAGCTTCCCGAAGCCGCGAAGCGCAGGATCGTCCACGAAAGCGGCGGCAATCCCTTCTACCTGCAGCAGCTCGCCCGCGCGCCCGCTCCCCGCGCGTCCGCGCCCGCCGGCGCCGGCGTGCCGCCCGCCGACGTCCCGACCGCCGTCTACGCGGCGATCCGAGAGGAGCTCGCGCCGCTCTCTGAGGCCGCACGAGCGGTCCTCGAGGCCGGCGCGATCGCCGGCGATCCCTTCTCCCCCGAGCTCTGCGCCGCGGCCGCCCAGCGTTCGCCCGCCGAGGTCCTCTCAGAGCTCGACGAGCTCGCCCGCCGCGAGCTCGTCAGCGCCGACGACGGGGGCAGCTTTCGCTTCCGCCATCCGATCGTCCACCGCGCCATCTACGAGGCGACCCCCGAGGGCTGGCGGCTCGGCGCCCATGCCCGCCTTGCCGACGCGCTCGCCGAGCGCGGCGCCGACGCCTCCACCCGCGCGCCCCACATCGCCCGCTTCGCCGAGACCGGCGACCTCGCCGCCGCGCAGCTGCTCGCCGAGGCCGGCGATGAGGCCGTCGCCCGCCGCTCCCCGGCGATTGCCGCGCGCTGGTTCGAGGCCGCGCTTCGGATCCTCCCCGAGCGCCCCGAGCACGCCGAGCGGCGTCTCGGGCTGTTGCTCAACCTCGCCTCGGCCCTCGGCGTCACCGGTCGGCTCACCGAGAGCCGCGACGCCCTCAACCGCGTCCTCGACGGCCTGCCGCCCGGAACATCTGCGCTGCGCACCCGCACCGTCGCCTTCTCGGCGATGATCGAGCACCTGCTCGGCGAGCACGACCGCGCCCAGGCCCTCCTGCTCGCGCCGCTGGAGGAGCTGCCCGAGCGCGGCGCCCCCGAGGCCGCGGAGCTTCGCGCCGAGCTCGCCTACGGCTGCTTCTTCTCCGCCGATTGGCGGGGCATGCGCCGCTGGGCCCAACAGGCGCTCAACACCCCGCCCCCGGAGCGCTCGCTCGGGGCCGCCGCGACCGCCGTGCTCGCGCTTGCCGATTACGCGCTCGCCGACACCGCGGCGGCGCGCGAGCTCATCCCCGAGGCCGCGGCGAGCGTCGACGCGCTCTCCAACGCCGAGCTGGCCGGGCGCCTGGAGGCGCTTTGCTGGCTCGGCTGGGCCGAGTTCTGCCTCGAGCAGTACCCGGCCGCCGCGCGCCACATGCAACGCGGTCGCGAGATCTCCCGCGCCACGGGCCAGGAACACCTGATCGGCGTGATGCAGATCGTCCAGGCGCTCGTCTGCCTGCTTCAGGGCAGGCTCACCGAGGCCGATGCCTTCGCCGAGGAGGCGGTGGAGTCCTCCGAGCTCACCGGCACCGGCCTCTTTCTCACCTGGGCACACACCCTGCGCTGCATGGTCGAGCTCGAGACCGGAAGCCCCCAGCGCGCCATGAAGCTCGGCCGTCTCGCCCTCGAGGCCGGAGCCGCGAGCGCGAGCCCCTGGTCCGCGGTCGCCGACTGCTACTACGCCGAGGCCTGTCTGGAGGCGGGCCAGCCCGAGCTCTGCCGCGCGCAGCTCCTCGATCGCTCCGGCAGCCCGGCCCTGCCCCCCTTTCCCTTCTACCAGACACATGCCTACGAGCTGCTCACCCGGGCCGAGCTCGCCCTCGGCCACGAAGAGATGGCCGCCGGCTGGGCGGAGCGCGCGAGCGAGCTCGCCGAGGGCCTCGGCCTGCAGGGCCCGCTCGCCGACGCAAAGCGAGCCGAGGCGGCGCTCGCCCTCGCCGCCGAGCGACCCGAGGAGGGGGTGGCCTCAGCGCTCGCCGCCGCCGAGGCCGCCGAGGCCGCCGGGCTCGCGGTCACCGCCGCCCGGGCCCGACTTCAGGCGGGCATCGGCTGGGCGGCGATGGGCGATCGCCCCGCGGCCATGCAGACGCTCGAGCAGGCCCGCGGCTCCCTGCGAGCCCTGGGAGCCCGCTACCGCGACCAGGCAGAGCGCGAGCTTCGCCTGCTCGGGCGCCGCGCCGCCTCCGGGGTGAGCCAGCCGGCGACCGCGCTCGAGTTTCTGTCGCGGCGCGAGCTACAGATCGCCGAACACGTCGCCCAGGGACGCACGAACAAGGAGATCGCCGCCGCCCTCGAGCTGAGCGAAAAGACGGTCGAGAACTACCTCTCGCGCGTCTTTAAGAAGCTCGAAGTCGGCTCGCGCGCCCACGTCGCAGCGGTCGTCGCGCGCGCCTCCGAGCCCCCGGCGCGCTCGGGCTCCAAGCCCTAGGCTCGCTCGTGATGCGCCGCGGTCGCGAGCACACCGCCGCGAGTCCGGTCACTCCGCTCACCCGTCTTGCCGGCCTTGCCTCGAGCGCGCCGCGTCGCATTCTCCTTGTGGCCGCCGCCGTGGCGCTGGCGGCGGCGCTGGCGGGCTGGCCCGCGGTCGGCGCGCTGAGCCCGTTCACCTCCGATCACCCCGGGACCGAGAGCGCGCGAGCCCACGAGCTGGTCGGCGCCGCGAGCGGCACCGACCCCTACTACGGGCTCGCCGCGCTCGTACGCTCACGGGCCCCGGTCGACAGCCCCGGCGCCCGCGCCCGGGTTCGCCGCGTCGCCGCCACGCTGCGCGCCGAGCCACTCGTCAGCGAGGTCGAGCACTTCTACTCGACTCGCGATCCCGCGCTCGTCTCGCGCGACGGCCGCAGCACATACCTGCTCGCCGGCCTTCGTCCCGCGCCGCTTGCCGACCAGCTCGCGGCCGCGCGGCGGCTCGAGGCCGCGCTCGCCGAGCGCCGCGGCGTCACCCTCGGCGGTCGCGCCGCCTTCTACCAGCACGGCAACGACACCGCCAAGACCGACCTCGTGCGCGCCGAGGCGATCGCGCTGCCGCTGCTCTTCGCGATCACCCTCTGGGTCTTTCGGGGCGTCGTCGCCGCCCTCATGCCGCTCTTGGTCGGCGGTTTCACGATCGCCCTCTCGCTGCTCGGGCTGCGGGTCCTCGGCGAGCTCACCGACGTCTCCACCTACGCCCTCAACATCACCACAGCGCTCGGGCTCGGGCTCGCCGTCGACTACAGCCTCCTGATCCTCTCCCGCTACCGCGAGGAGGCCAGAGCCGCCGGCTACGGCCGCGAGGCGCTTCGCCGCACCCTCGAGCGCGCCGGGCGCACCGTGCTCTTCAGCGGCCTCACGGTCTCGGGCGCCGGGGCCGCGCTGCTCGTCTTCCCGCAGCCGTTTCTGCGCTCGGTCGGGCTCGGGACGATCCTCGTCGCCTCGCTCGCCGCCACGGTCGCGCTCCTCGTCCTACCCGCCGCGCTGGCGCTGCTCGGGCGGCGGGTCGACGCGCTCGCGCCGGCGAGCTGGCAGCAGGGCGTCGAGCGCGATGCCCGCGCCTCGCCGACCGGGCGCTGGTATCGGCTCTCGCGCTTCGTCGCCCGCCGCCCGCGGCTGATCGCGCCGCTGTGCGCGGCGCTGCTGCTCGCGCTCTCGCTTCCGATCGTCGACCTTCGGGTCACCCAGGTCGACCACCGCGTCCTGCCCACCTCCTCGCCCGACCGCCAGGTCACAGAGACGCTTCGCGCCGACTTCCCGAGCCCCTACCGGACCGCGCCCGTGATCGTCGCCGTGCGCGCCCCCGCCGCGGCCCGCGCCGAGCTTCGCGGCCTCGCCGAGCGCCTCAGCGCGCTGCCGGGCGCGGCCGCGGCGAGCGCCCCCGAGCGCCTCTCGGACTCGGTCTGGCGCATCGACGTCCTGTCCGAGGCCGATCCCCTGTCCGAGCAAAGCCAGGACCTCGTCTCCGACGTCCGCGCCGTCGTCCCCCCGGCCCTCGCCCTCGTCGGCGGCGAGTCCGCGGCCCTCGTCGACCTAAAGGAATCGCTCGGCGAGCGGCTGCCGCTTGCGGCGGCGATTCTGATCGCCCTCACCCTGATCCTCCTCTTCCGCGCCACCGGGTCTGTGATCCTGCCGCTGAAGACGGTGGTGATGAACGCCCTCACCCTCGCCGCCACCTTCGGACTCCTGGTCTTGATCTTCCAGAACGGCGCGCTCGAAACCGTGCTCGGCTACACCAGCGCCGGCGCGCTCGAGGCCTCGGTCCTCGTCTTGATCTTCGCCGTCGCCTGGGGGCTCGCCACCGACTACGGCGTCTTCTTGCTCGCGCGGATCCGCGAGGCCCGCGAGGGCGGTGTCTCGGACTCGCACGCCGTCTCGCTGGGCCTTCAGCGCACCGGGCGGATCATCACCGCCGCCGCGGCGCTGCTATGCGTCGCCCTGCTCGCCCTGGCGAGCGCCGAGCACTCGCTCGTAAAGCAGGTCGGGATCGGCACCGCACTCGCCGTCGCGATCGACGCCTCGATCGTCCGCGCGCTGCTCGTCCCCTCGCTGATGCGGCTGCTCGGCCGGCTCAACTGGTGGTGTCCGCGCGCGCTTTCGTGGGCTCGACCCACACTCGCCCAGGGCCCGCCTCCCCCGCCGCCCGCCGAGGCGCTGTCTCAAACCCGCTACTGCGACGCAAAGCACCCCGCGGTCCGCGCCCTGGCCGGCGAGCTCACCGCCGAGCTCACGGGCCGCGCGGCCGCCGCGCGGCTCTTTCGGTGGGTGCGGGACGAGGTTCCCTACGCCTTCGGCCCCTGGGGCGTTCCCGCCTCGACCACGCTCGCTGAGCGCGCCGGCACCTGCACCAACAAGGCCAACCTGCTGATCGCCCTGCTTCGCGCCGCCGGCATCCCCGCCGCCTACGGCATCCTGCGGGTCAACGCGCGCGAGTACTTCGGCGCCCTCGGCCCCCGCCTGCTCACCCGCCACGCCTCGCGCCACTCGGTCCACATCTACGCCGCCGCCCACCTCGACGGCCGCTGGGTGAAGTGCGATCCCTCCACCGATCGCGAGCTCGCCGAGCTGACCTCGCATTTCTCCCGCCAGACCCGGCTCGTCGAGTGGGACGCGGCCCACGACGCGATCGACTTCCTCGACCCCGCCCACGTCTACGAGGACCTCGGCCTGTTCGCCGACATCGACGCCCGGCTCGATCGCGCGCCGCGAAACGCGCTGCCCGAGATCCTCGCCCTCGGAAACGCCTACCTGCGCTTCATCCGCACCCACCCACCCTTCGCCGACGCCGACACGCTCCTGGCCGCCTACCTGGAGTCGCTCGAGGGAGCGCCGATAGAGCCGCGGGGCGGTCCCTCAGTCGTCGCGCCCCACGACCCCGCGCCCCCCTAGCGCACGCGCCGGCATCGATCCTCGGCCGCCCGAAGGGGTGTCGCATCCCCCGCGCATTCCCCGCTGGCTGAGCCGCATGTAGGCCGTTCGCGGCTCACTGAAACCAGGCCCGTGCACCCTCCCGACGCTCGTCTTCACATACCGGGAGTTTCCCCCTATGATATCCCCCTAATGGCGAGGTACGGCGCCATCGCAGCGCTCGCGCTCTTGCTCCTTGCGACGCCGCTAATCGCGCGCGCCGAGCAAGGCTCGCCGCCGACCCCTCCCGCACCGCCCGAGCCCGTCGAGCGCGCCGGCCCCTCGACGACCGACCCCCCGACGCCGCCGGCACCCCCGCAGCCGGTCGAGCCCGCCCACACCGCCGCGGCGACATCACGCAGCGCCCGAGCCGCCAAGCGCGAGCGCTGTCGAGACGAGGCCGCGCTCGGCGTCTACTTCCACGAGCTTGTCGGCGCGATCAAAGAGCGACGCGAGCCGGAGTTCGAGGTCTACCTCGACCATGGCTCGTCTCGTACCGCGTTGCCCCGCGCCCAGCGGCGGATCGCCCGCCTGACTCGCAGGTGCGTCGGGCCCCGGCCGGAGTCGCCCGAACAGGCCCTTGCCCCCGCCCCCACGCCCGTGCCTCTCACCCCGGCCGTGCCTGCCCCTGAGCCTGTGCCGAGTCCGGTTCCTGAACCCGTGCCGGCGCCAGCGCCGACCCCGGAACCGGCGCCGGAGCCTGCCCCCGCCCCGACTCCGGCGCCCGAGCCTGCTCCCGAGCCGCCCGAGCCCTGCAACCCCTTCGACCCGGCGTGCTAGCCAAGAAGATGGGAGGACTTTCATGAACCGCACGAAGGCGGGGCTGAGCGCCGCGCTGGGGGCGGCCTTGGTCGCGGTCGCGCTTTCGCTTCCATCGAGCGCGAGCGCCGCCTGGTATCGCGTCGTGCAGTGCACGCCCGACTTTCCGAGCGCTCCCGACGCGCAGCCATTCGCCGCCAACATGGGGCCGGCCCTCAACAACTACTGCGACCTGCCAGCCGAGTTTCGCGGCCTCTACGCGTACGGCCAGGACGCCGGCGCGCCGCACCCCCAGCACGCTCAAAGCGGCTGGCAGTTCTCTGCCCCGGCGGCGACGCAGTTCGTTCGCGCCTCGGCGCTCACCCGCGGTGCGAGCCAGAACGGGGTGTTCCCCGAGATTCACTCAGGCGACCGCCAATGGGCGAACACCGGCGGGGACATGCCCCCGGTCGCGGCCTGGCTGGGCTGGAACGGCGAGGGCGGACCCGCGCCCGCGATCCAGTTTCGCGTCCGCTGCGCCGTCAGTCCTAACTGCGGGCCCTCGGGCTCCGCCTACATCAACGCCCAACAGCTCGCCTTCACGCTCGACGACACCGCTGCCCCGACGATCGGCCCACTCGGAGGGCCGCTTCTCGAGCCGGGTCCCCAGCGCAGCCTCCGCGGCACTGTCGCAGTCGACGTTGCCGGCTCCGACGCGGGCTCGGGCCTCAGCCTCGCCTACGTCGACGCGTACGGGAAGCGCCTCGCCACCGGGGGATACGGCTGCGATGTGACTGCGGACGGGCAGGGACGACGGCTGATGCCCTGCCCGCTCTCGCCGGGGAGATCCCTCGCCGTCGACACCGCCGACGCCGCGTTTCATACGGGGCTCAACCGACTGACGCTCTGCGTCGCCGACTTCGCCGGCCAGCCGGCCTGCACCGAGCGCGACGCGCGGATCGACAACGCCTGCCCCGCCGCCGGCGCCGTCGTCGGGCTCCAGGAGGTGCGCTTCAAGGGCGCTGGGGCCGGTCGCAAAGGACCGGGTAAGAAGGCCACCCAGATCATCCGCTACGGGCGCAGGGCGAAGCTCGTCGGCCGCGCCGTCGACGGTGCCGGCAACCCCGTCCCGGGCGCGGTCGTCTGCATCGGGCACCACCTCATCGGTGAGGCCTACGCGCCCGAGGAGGTCAACTGGACGAAGACCGGGCGTTCGGGGCGCTTTCGCTTCAAGCTCGAGCAGGGGCCGAGCAAGGACTATCGGATCGTCGCCTGGTCGGGCCAGACCCCGAACGAGCACTTTCGCACCCTGCTGGTGCGGGCGAAGCCCCGCCTTCAGCTCGACCCCCGACGCCGGGTTCGCGCCGGCAAGCGGGTCTCGCTCGAGGTCGTGCTCAACCAGCCAGCGCCGCCGGGGGTGCGCGTGAAGCTGAAGGCGAAGGCGAGTGGCGGCTGGACCGGCGTGCCGCGCTGCGACGGGACCGCGAACGCCGCCGGCCGCTTCGGCTGCGCGTTTGAGTTCCCGCGCTCGTCGGCGGGCGCCCGCTACCGCTTCAAGGCGGTCGTGCCCAAGCAGGACGGTTACCGCTACCTGCGCGGACGCTCGCGGGCGAAGTCGATCAAGGTCCACCGCTGAGCCGCCGCCGTCTTGCGCCTTCGCACGTCCGCACCACCCCACGCCTCGCGCTCCGCGCTCGCGCTCTGCCTGGCGGCACTCTCGATCGCCGGCTGCGGCGGCGAGGAAAACCAGGCACCGTCCCCGGTCGACCCCTTGGCGACCGTGAACCAGAGCCGTCCGGCGGCGGTCGCGAGGGCGTTCGTCGCCGCCTACGCGCGCTGCGGCGAGGCGGGCGCCGGGCTTCGCGCCGCCCTGCTCTACCCCCCGCGGGACCCCGACGCGATCGCCGCCGCAGCCGCCGACGAGCTCATCGGGCCGTGCGTCACCGAGCCCGAGTCGACCCTGCGGGTGCGCGAGATCGCCGCCCGACGCGAAATCCTCGCCGTGCGCGTCCTCGGCTACCGGCCGTGCTCGCCCGTGCCGCTCGCCCTGGTTCGTGACGGACGGCGCTGGTGGGTCGCCGAGATTCGCGCGCGAGCGTCGCGCGACCGACCACCGGCCGACCTCGACCGACTGCTCAGCACCTGCGAGTGAAGACTCAGGGTCATCGGCCGGCGCCCGCCGGGCGCTCAGCCGATCAGCGCTTGCGCTTCTTCGTGCGCTCGCAGATCGCCTCCACGCGCCCTTCCGTGGGACTGCTCGTCGGGTTGATGACGGTCGCGCTGGCGCCGTTGTCGGCGACGCCCCCGCGGTCGCCTCCGTCCACCCTCTCGAGCCCAGCGCCAAGGAAACCAACCCCAGGGCTCGGCGACGACCCGTACCCAAAGGCGCCGCTCAGCTGATAGCGCCGGGGACACATTGCCCGCCCGACCAGCGAGCCACCGGGCCCTATTGCGAACGTCGTCTTGACGTACGCATAGCGGCCCTCGCGCTGCGTCTTCGTCTCCTGGCGCTTTGCGGTCTGCGCCTCGGCGGGCGCGGTCTCGCCGCGCGCCAGCGACCCCGCATCGTCCCCTCCCGCGAATGCCATCCCCGCGAGCGCCGCCGTCGAGAGCGCCAGCGCCGCCGTTAGAACCGCGAGCGGTGAGAGCTTCATTCCTACCTCCTTAGTGTGATCGATCGCCCCCCACTGCAACCGTACTCGCGCGCGCCGCCGTAATTCGCTCAGCCGAGCACCCGGCAGCGCTCGAGCACGGTCACCGCCTCGCCGCGAAAGCGCTCGTGGCGGCGCACCCGCCCGCGCAGCTGGTGGCGTTGGCCGACTCCGAGCCGCCTGCCGACGGCAAACCACGCCAGGCGACGCCCTTCGTCGTCGCGCAGGGAATGCCAGAACACCTGCCCGAAGCGTGATCCGCGCTCGAGCTCGCGCACGTCCTCGACCGCCACCTCGGCGTCCACGCGGTCGCCGACCTCACCTACGTACTCGTCGCCGGCCCGCCGGGAGCGGTCGCGTTCATGTGCCCGCCAGGCCGAGGCGACCATCGCCCGGTCGCGCTCGCCGACCCGCTCCGAGCGCCGAAACACCGACACCAGCCTCGCCTCATAGCCGGAGGGCTCCTCACGCCGGGCGAGCTCGCCCAGCACCCAGCGCTCGATCTCGCCGGCGCGCTCGCAGTCGGCCGCGCCCGCCTCGGCGGCCCGTTCGAGCCGCGCGGCCGCCCGGGCGGCCGTCGTCTCGCCCTCGAGCTGCGCCCGAGCCTTGGCCACGAAGCCCTGCTCGCGCGCCTCGGCGCACACTGCTGCGAGGAACTCCCCGAGCGTCGGCTCCGCCGCCCCGGATCCGCGCTCGGCGCCTGCGCCACGCGCGCCGGCCCCGGTCGGCGCCAGCGGGTCGCGCTCCCCGGTGAAGTCCTCGAGGCAGTTGGTGCCCACCTGGGCGACGTCACCGGAGCGATGGCGCAGAAGCAGGGTCGTCCGCCGGCGACGCCGCAGCCCCCAGTGATCGCAGCGCGGCTCGGCGCTCGCCCACTCACCCGTCGGTAGGGTCTCGCCCGGGCGCGGGCGGGCCTCGGTGGCCCCGTCCGCGTGGCGAAGCTCGGCGACCACCCGCCAACCCGACAGCCGCGGAATCTCGCCGACGAGCTCGACCAGCGTGCGATCGCCGGCGCGCTCGAGCTCGCGCAGGGCGGGCGCCTCCGCCCCGAGCCGCTGGGCTCGTCGGCGAAGCCCCGCGATCCGCTCGCGCAGCGCGGGCAGCTCCTCGGCCGAAAACCAGCGCCTGTTCTCCACTGCCACGCCCGAAGCTAGCAGCGTCCCTGTCGCCAAATGCGACCCGGCGGGCGGCTACCGTGAGGCCCATGTTCGCGATCACCGGTCTCGAGCCCGAGCTCCAGCTCCTCGCCGGCGCCGTCGAGGACGCGCTCGGCGACGCCGAGCCCGCAGAGGACTTTCAGCGCGCGTTACTGGAGGCAGCCGTGGCGCTCGGCGAGCTCGTCGACCGCGGTGCCGTCTGCGGTCCCCGGGCCATCCGAGCGCTCGAGCTTCGCGACTCGGCGATCGCCGGCGTGGCGCGCATCCTCGCGTGCATCCTCCCCAACCGCCAGCGTCTCGAGATCGCCTTCGTCGACCTGCGCGACGGCCTCGAGGCCTTCGCGCGCGCGCCCGAGGGCCGGCGCTCGGCCGCCGACGTCGCCGTCGACCACGACCCCGCCGCCGCGGTGCTCGCCGCCGCCCCCAGCCTCGCCTCCGCGGCGCGCGTTCTGCTCGCCGCGCCCGAGGCGACCGGCACCGCCCGCGCCGAGCTGGTCGAGGACCTGATGATCGTCTGCTCGGCCCTTCTCGGCCTCAGCTGGCACCTGCGCGCCTGGGCTTCCGCCCCTTCCTAGCGCCCTCCGCGCTCGTCACCTGCACGTACATCCCGAACGGCAGCGGCCGTCCGTCCGCGTCGCGGTGGCGCGAGGGCTTGCCGGTCTCGGGATGCGTCGAGCACACCCGCGTCCTCACCTTCACCTCGCGCGAGCGCGCCCAGGCACGGAGCCCCGAGCGCAGCGCGCCGGTCTCGAGCTCCGCCGGGAAGTCCTCGCCGCGCTCGAGCACGACGACGTCGCGATCGAGCGCCTCGTCGAGCAGGAAGTCATAGCGCGACTGTCCCTCGCGCGGCGGGATCGTCTTCAGCTTCGTGTGCAGCATCGCCTTCGCTTTCGGATCTCGCCT
>WHSW01000128.1 GCA_009379895.1 Solirubrobacterales bacterium | reverse complement strand
CGCCGGACACGTCGATCACCAAGGCGAAGGTCAAGCGGGCGCAGGGCAAGGGCAAACGGGCTCGCGGCAAGGCCCGGTTTCGCTTCGAGGGGACCAGCCAGGCCGGCCCCAGCGAGCTCGACTTCGAGTGCAAGATCGACCGCAAGAGGTTCAGGCCCTGCGCGTCGCCGCGGGATTACAAGCGGCTCAAGGTAAAGCGCCACAGGTTCAAGGTCAGGGCGGTCGACGTCGCCAGCGGGCTCGTCGATCCGACGCCGGCGAAGGACAGGTTCAAGGTCAAGCGCAAGAACCGGCGCTGACGATGCCCGACCGGCACCGAGGCCGGCGGGGGCGAAGGGCTGGTCGGCCGCTTGACAAAGCCATTTCCTAGCTGTCCAGACGGAATTGGGCGGACTCCTCGCGAGCAGGCCTTTTGCCAGAATGGGTAAGTGCCACACGCCGGGGATGAGTTGAATGAGCTGGAGGCGCGCATGGATCCCCGGCTCCTCAGAGCGCTGGACATGGTCGCCCCGGGCACCACGCTGCGGGAGGGGATCGACAACATCATCCACGCCCGTACCGGCGGCCTGATCCTGATCGCCGACACCGAGGACGTCTCGTTCCTGTTCTCGGGCGGGATCAAGCTCGACGTCGACTACACGCCGGCCCTGCTCTACCAGGTGGCGAAGATGGACGGTGCGATCGTGCTGCCGCCCGGCGCCGAGCGGATCACCTGGGCGAACGTCCAGCTGATGCCCGATCCGACCATCCTGTCGATGGAGACGGGCACCCGCCACCGCACCGCCGAGCGCGTCTCGAAGCAGACCAAGGCGCTGGTGATCGCGATCTCGCAGCGCCGCGACGTGGTCTCGCTCTACATCGAGGGGATCAAGTACATCCTCCAGGACATCCCGATCGTCCTCTCGAAGGCCAACCAGGGGCTGGCGACACTCGAGAAGTACCGCGCCCGACTCGACCAGGTCGCCGCGCGGCTGACCGCGCTCGAGTTCGCCGGCGGCGTCGTGCTCTACGACGTGCTCTCGGCGATGCAGCGCGCCGAGCTGGTGACCCGGATGGCGACCGAGGTCGAGCGCTACATCATCGAGCTCGGCGCCGAGGGCCGGCTGATCGAGATGCAGCTGGAGGACACCGTCGTCGGGGTGATGAGCGAGCGCGGCGCCCTGGTCCGCGACTACATCGCGATCGAGACCGAGCAGGGCATCGAGAGCACGCTCGCCGAGCTCGCCGAGGCTCCGCATACCGAGCTGCTCGACTTCGGCCGCCTGGCCGAGCTGCTCGGCTACGACCGCAAGACCAACACGCTCGACTTCGCCGTCGCTCCGCGCGGCTATCGGGCGCTCGCGCGCGTCCCGCGTTTGCCGCGGCTGATCGCGCAGAAGGTCGTCAACCACTTCGGAGACCTGGAATCTCTGCTCGCCGCATCCGACGTCGACCTCGAGTCGGTCGACGGTGTAGGGGAGACGCGGGCGAAGGAGATCCGGGAGGGGATCCGGAGGCTCAGGGAGGTCGACTTCGTCGACCGCTACACGTGAACCGGGCGGCCGCCAAGCCGTCACTACTCGAGGAGGCAGACATCACAGAGCTAGCACTGGACGAGCCCGCCGCGGGCGACGCGATCGAGCTTGAGCCCGCGCATTGCGAGTTCGGCGTCGGCGACAACGTCGTCTACCCGCACCACGGCGCAGGGGTCGTGCTGACCAAGGAGTCGCGCGACATGATGGGGGAGTCGCGGGACTATCTGACGATCAAGATCCTGCACAACGACATGACGGTGATGGTCCCGTGCGAGAACGCTCAGCGGGCGGGCTTGCGACGGGTGATCGACGAGGACCAGGTCCGGCGCGTGATCGACGTGCTGACCGGCGACGTCTCGGAGATGCCCAAGAACTGGAACCGTCGCTTCAAGTACAACCGCGAGAAGATCAAGACGGGCGACGTGTACGAGCTCGCCGAGGTCGTTCGCAACCTCGCGATTCGCGAGTGGGAGAAGGGTCTCTCGACGGGCGAGAAGCAGATGTACACCCGGGCGAAGAAGATCCTCGCGTCGGAGTTCATGTACGCGCTCGACAAGGACGAGGACGGCGCCGAGGAGTACATCGACGGCCTGTTGGAGGAGCGCTTCGGCGCCAAGGCGACGGCCTAGCGGCCAGCCACCCGCGGCTACCGCGCTGATCGCGGCCGCCGGCTCCGGAGACAGGCTCGGAGCCGGTGGCCCGAAGGCGCTCGTCGAGGTCGCCGGCAGGCCCCTGGTCGCCTGGTCCGTCGAGGCCTTCGCGGCCGCGCCGAGCGTCGGCGCGGCGGTGGTCGCGGCGCCGGCCGGGTTCGAGTCGGTGATCGGGGCCGTCGCCCGCGCCGCCGTCGGCGACTCAGACCTCGAGATCGAGGTGGTGACCGGGGGCCCGACGCGCGCCGAGTCGGTCGGACGGGCGCTGGGCCGCGTGGACTCCGAGCTCGTCGCGGTGCACGACGCGGCCCGGCCCCTGGCCAGCGGAGAGCTGATCGAGTCGCTGCTCTCGAGGTTGGGCTCGCGGCCGGACGCCGACGCGGTGATCGCCGCCGCGCCGGTCACCGACACGATCAAGCGGGTGGCCGACGACGGGCAGACGATCGCCGGGACCGACAGCCGCGAGCGGCTCCGGGCGGCCCAGACCCCGCAGGTGTTTCGCGCCGCCCGCCTGCGCGCTGTCCACGCCGCCGATCCCGCGCGGGTCCTCGCCGCGACCGACGACGCGATGCTGATCGAGGGGGCCGGCGGCAGGGTGCTGTTCGAGCCGGCGCCGGCCGAGAACCTGAAGGTGACCACGCGCGCCGATCTGCGCCTCGCCGAGGCGCTGCTCGGCGACCGCGACGCGAGCGCGCCGTCGAGCTGGATTCGTCGGGTGATGCCGAACGTGGTGGCGCGCGACCTCGAGGCGAGCCGACGCTTCTACGTCGACTTCATCGGGCTCGCCGTGGCGATGGACGAGCCGGGCTTCCTGATGCTGTTCTCGACTTCGCACCCGACCTCAGAGCTGACCGTGAGCTCCGACGAGCAGCGGGAGTGGGACCCGAACACCGGACGCACCCAGATGGCGATCGAGGTCGCCGACGTCGACGCCAGCTTCGCCGAGGCGCAGCGTCGCGGCCTGCCGATCGCCTATCCGCTCACCGACGAGCCTTGGGGCATCCGCCGCTTCTTCGTCGAGGACCCCGACGGCACCGTGATCAACGTCCACACCCACATCTAATCGGCGCGCAGCAGGATCCACATCAGGACGGCCGCGAAGGCCAGCTCGCCGACCCCGAGCGCGGTGCCGAAGTTGGCGGCGCCGAACGCGGCGGCGATCGCCGTGGTCGCGGCGAGGACGCCGACCAGGACGGCCAGATCGCGAACCGTCCTAGCCACGGGGCGTCGGCTCCGGCTTGCCCCGACCGGGGCCGCGGTCGCGGCGGCTGCGCCCGACGGGCAGGCCCGCGGCCTCGCGCGACGAGTCGTCCAGGTGCTTGTGGCGGCGGCGGACGTAGAGCAGCCGCTGGATGAACAGGGTGATGACACCGGCGAGCAGGATCGCGGCGAGGTTGACCGCCAGCTGCAGCATCGCGCCCCGCCAC
Organism: Solirubrobacterales bacterium; assembly: GCA_009379895.1. GTDB lineage: Bacteria > Actinomycetota > Thermoleophilia > Solirubrobacterales > 70-9 > WHSW01. The sequence goes on along the minus strand of WHSW01000128.1, from coordinate 7,389 downwards.
TCCGACCATTCGCTGTAGGCGGCGGCGACGCCGATGTAGGCGGCGGCGGGGATCGTCGTCACCGAGACCAGGACGCCGATCAGCGCGCCCGACTTGGCCGAGGTCAGCGAGAGCACGCCCGCTGTGCCCGCGAACGCCGCGACGATGAACGAGAACACGTCGGGGTGGGCGATGAAGTCGGTCAGCGGATGGCTGGAGCCGAGGAAGCCCTCTGGGGTCAGGTCGACCGCGCGGATCACGACCGCGAACACGTACGCGGCGGCGATTCCGACCGGGAAGCCGATCGCCAGCGCCGCGAACGAGCGCCGGGCGACGTCGGGCCGGCGCTGGACCAGCGCCACGCAGAGCCCGGCGATCGAGCCGAACTCGGGGCCGACGATCATCGCGCCGACGATCAGGATCGACGAGTCGAGGTAGATGCCCACCGAGGCGATCAGGCAGGCCAGGGCGAAGAAGGCCAGGAAGTTGCCGGAGAGCTCGATGCTCTCCGAGGTCCGCGACTCGACCTCCTCCCAGATGACCGCGTCGCCGGCCAGGCCCGGGGCGGCCCGCTCGGCCGCGGAGGCGGCGGCCGAGATCGTCGAGTCGATGTCCTCGATCGCGATCGAGCCCTCGACGTCGACCTCGAGCTCGCGCAGGTCGGAGACGATCACGCTCGCGTCCTCACGGGCGACGTCGCAGAGGATCACGTCGCCCTCGGGCTTGCGCGCGGCCCGCTCGAGGAAGACCAGGTTGGAGACCGAGGCGCTCTTGTCGAGCAGCTCGAGCACGTGCTCTGCCTGATGGCTGGGGACCACGATCCGCATGTGGACCATGGCCGGAAGTATCCCCTGCGCGGACCGCCCACTACCCTGCGCCTGCCGTGCTCACCGACTACCACGTTCACCTGCGGCCCGACGACCCGGACGCCGCACCGGACGAGTACTTCACCGAGCCAAACGTCGACCGCTACCTCGAGGTCGCCGCGGAGGCCGGGATCGAGGAGCTCGGGGTCTCCGAGCACGTTCACCGCTTCACCCAGGCGCTCGACGTGTGGGACCACGAGTTCTGGCGTGAGAACGCGCGCGACGACCTGTCCGCCTATTGCGAGTTCGTGCGCTCGACGCCGCTTCGACTCGGGATCGAGATGGACTACGTCCAGGGAGCTGAGGATCGGATCGCCGGCCTGCTCGACTCGCAGGACTTCGACTACGTGGTCGGCTCGGTCCACTTCCTCGGCGACGGCGCCGTCGATCATCCCGACTTCGACGTCTGGGGTCGCGACGGCGACCCCGACCGGCTCTGGGCCCGCTACTTCGAGACGCTCGCCGAGGCGGCACGGAGCGGCCTCTACGACATCCTCGCCCACCCCGACCTGATCAAGTACTGGGGCGGGAGCCGCCCGCGCCCGCGGCGCGACCCGCGCTTTCACTACGAGCCCGCGGTCGAGGCGATCGCCGAGACCGGCGTCGCCGTCGAGGTCTCGACGGCCGGGCTGCGCAAGCCGGTCGCCGAGATCTACCCGGCCCCGGCCCTGGTCGAGATGTGCGTCGACGCCGGCGCCTCGTTCGCGCTCTCCTCCGACGCTCACCTCCCGGAGGAGGTCGGGCGCGACTACGACCGCGCCGTCGAGCTGATGGGTGAGTGGGCGATAACCGAGCTCTGTGTCTTCGAGCATCGCGAGCGCCGCCTGGAGCCGCTCGGATGAGGGTCGGGATCGGTTACGACAGCCACCGCTTCGCCCCCGGCCGGCGCCTGGTGCTCGGCGGGGTGGAGATCGATCACGAGGCGGGGCTCGACGGCCACTCCGACGCCGACGTTGTCGCCCACGCCGTGATCGACGCGCTGCTCGGAGCCGCCGGTCTCGGCGACCTGGGCACCCACTTCCCGCCCAGCGAGGGGCGCTGGCGCGACGCCGACTCGCTCGACCTGCTGCGCTCGGTCCTCGGCCTGCTCAGCGGGCCGGTCGTCAACGTCGACGCGAGCGTCGTCTGCGAGCGCCCCCGGCTCGAGCCGCACCGGCTCGAGATGGAGCGCAACCTCTCCGGCGTGCTCGGCGCGCCGGTCAGCGTCAAGGCGACCAGCAACGAGGGCATGGGCTGGGTCGGGCGCGGCGAGGGGATCGCCTGCATGGCGGTGGCCCTGATCGATTCGCAATAGTCTTCGGCGACGATGGACGTGAGCGGTCTGGCGGGACGGATACCGAGCCTGGCGGGACGCATACCGGGCAACCCCGTCGGCCGGGTTGCCGACGGCGCCTTCCTGATCCGGGTGCTCGCGAACGCGGGCGCGTTCGCCCCGGTTCGGCCCGACCGGGCCGGGCGCATGCTGCTCACCTACGTGCGCTGGGGACGCAACCCCGCGACGGCCCTGACCCTGTCGTCGATCGGCCACCCGGACGAGCGCTTTCTCGCCGACGAGCTCGGTGACCTGAGCTTCGCCGAGGGCGAGAGCAGGGCCAACTCGCTCGCCCGCGCGCTCGCGCAGCGGGGCGTGCGGCAGGGGGACGGAATCGCGCTGATGGCGCGAAACCACCGGTGGTTCGTCGACGTCGCCCTGGCGAGCGCGAAGCTCGGCTGCAACACGATCTTTCTCAACACGATGTTCTCCGGCCCGCAGCTCGCCGACGTGGTCGAGCGCGAGGCCCCGAGGACGCTCGTCTACGACCAGGAGTTCTCCGGGCTGCTCGAGGGCATGGGGACCGATGTGCGGCGCTACGTCGCCTGGCACGAAGGCGACGACGAGCTCGCAGACGGCTCGATCGCAGACCTGATCGAGTCGACCCGTGACGACCCGGTCGATCCCCCGGACGAGACGCCGGGGTTCGTGATCCTGACCTCGGGCACGACCGGGACGCCGAGGGGCGCCCAGCGAAGGCCGCCCTCCGGGCTGGCCCCGCTGGCGGCGCTGATCGACGCGATCCCCTACCGCAGTCGCGAGCGGATGATGATCGCGGCGCCGCTGTTTCACTCCTGGGGCTTTCTGCACCTGATCATCGGCCTGACGCTCTCGAACTCGATCGTGCTGCGCCGCAAGTTCGACCCGCAGGGCACGCTGGACGCGGTCGAGCGCAGCGACGCGCAGACGCTCGCGGTGGTCCCGGTGATGCTGCAGCGGATCCTCGCGCTCGGAGACGAGGCGCTCGAGGCCTTCTCGCTGCCGAGCCTGCGCGTGACCGCCGTCAGCGGATCGGCACTGCCGGGGGAGCTGGCGACCGAATGGATGGACCGCTACGGCGACAGCGTCTACAACCTCTACGGGTCGACCGAGGTCGCCTACGCGAGCGTCGCCTCGCCCGCGGACCTGCGCCGGGCGCCCGGGACCGCCGGGCGCCCCCCGCATGGGACCACGGTGCGGATCGTCGACGAGCGCGGCGAGGACGTCGCCCCCGGCCGGACCGGGCGGATCTTCGTCGGCAACGAGATGGCCTTCGAGGGCTACACCGGGGGTGGGGGCAAGGAGGCGCTCGAGGAGCTGTTCTCCTCGGGGGACGTCGGCCACTTCGACGACGACGGCCTGCTGTTCATCGACGGTCGCGACGACGAGATGATCGTCTCCGGCGGCGAGAACGTCTTCCCGCGAGAGATCGAGGACCTGCTCGCCGGCCACCCGGCGGTCCGCGAGGTCGCGGTGATCGGGGTCGACGACGAGGAGTTCGGCCAGCGGCTGAAGGCGTTCGTGGTCGTGACCGAGTCCGGTGAGCTCAGCGAGCACGACGCGAAGGCCTACGTGAAGGCCAACCTCGCCGGCTACAAGTCCCCGCGCGAGATCGTCTTCTGTGACTCGCTGCCGCGCAACGCGACCGGCAAGATCCTCAAGCGCGAGCTGGCCTGAGCCCGCGCCGGTGGGGACGGATCAGTCCGGGCGCTCGAAACGGTCGGCCAGCCCGGCCCGCTCGATCGCCTCGGCCACCTCGGTCGCCAGGGCCTCGGGTCCCTCGCGCTCGGCGCTGAAGGCGACCGAGGTCGACAGGGGCATCCCGAGTGGGCCCAGCTCAACCGAGTCCCTGATCTCATAGGTCACCTCGGGCTCCCCGCCGTGGGCCACGATCGCGTGCAGCATCTGGTCGAGATGGCGTCGGTCCGACGCGCGCCTGAGCTTGACCGAGCAGTTCGCCCGCACGGCGGGAGCCTAGAACCCACGCTCTCGCGAGCAAAGCCCGCCGCTCGTCCGGAGGCGGCCCGCCGGGCGGGTGGACGCCGGCGGCTCGGGGACCTAGGATTCAGCGGTCCGGGGGGTTCAGCGAGGAGAGGGGACCGGATGAAGCGTCTTTGGGCACCGATGGCCGTTCTGGCCATGACCCTGGCGGGCATCGCCGCCGCCCCGGCCGCGGCCAAGCCCGGCGCCGGGCTCTGGGATCTGTACCAGGGCGGCCTGCGCTCGGCCAAGTACATCGACCTGTCGCACAAGCTCACCCCGCGGATTCCGGTCTGGCAGGGCTTCGGGGCGTCGTTCTTCGCGCCCGCGGTCAACCCGGAGACCGGGCAGCCCTACACCTACGCCGAGGACGGCTTCGAGGCGACCTCGTACCAGCTCTCGACCGACCAGTTCGGGACCCAGCTCGACCCGCCCGCGCATTGGGCGCCCGAGTACGCGGCGATCGACGAGCTCCCGCCGACGTTCGCCGTGCGGCCGCTCGTCGTGATCTCGATCGTCCCCCAGGTCCGCAAGGACTTCAACTACAGCATGCAGGTCTCGGACATCCGCGGGTTCGAGAAGCGCCACGGCCGCATCCCGCGCGGCAGTGTGGTCTTCGTGCGCTCCGATTGGTCGAAGCGCTGGCCGGATCCTGCCCTCGCCGAGCTCACCGAGTTCCCGGGTGTCTCGCTCGACGCGCTCAAGTTCCTGCATCGCAAGCGCCACATCCTCTTCCACGGCCACGAGCCACTCGACACGGATTCGACGCCCACGCTCGAGGGCGAGGACTGGCTCATGCACCACGGCTACGCCCAGGCCGAGGGGGTCGCGAGCCTGGCCGGCGTGCCCGCCACGGGGTGTCTCGTCGAGATCGGGTTCCCGCGCTTCGCGGGCGGCCTCGGCGGCTACGCGCGCTTCGTCGCGATCTGCCCGCCCGGCACGAAGCGCGGGGTGCGGATCGGAGCCGTGGACGAGGCGCCGTTGCCGAAGTACGAGAGCCCGCTGCACTGGGACCCGGACCGGGGCATGCGCGTCCGCTGAGCGGCGGGCGTGTCGGACTCCCGGGCGCCATGAAGCGAGTCGCGCGGCTGAGCGGGATGGCCCCGATCGGGGTCGATCGCATGGGGGCGGCGGCCGACGCGGCGGGCGATGACCGGCTCCTACGACTGGAGAACCTCGACACGGACCTGCGCCCGGCGCCGGCGGCGCTGGCCGCGACCCGCGCGGCGGTCGACGACGACGACGCGAACAGCTACCTGCCGTTTCCCGGCCACGCTCGCCTGCGCCGGGCCGCGACGGCTCACGTCGCACGCCTCTCGGGCGTCGACTACGACTGGCGGCGCCAGACCCTGATCAGCGCCGGAGGCCTGAACGGCATTCTCAACACCTTGCTGGCGATCGTCGAGGACGGCGACGAGGTGGTGCTCACCGACCCGATCTACATCGGCCTGCTGAACCGCGTCCACCTCACTGGGGCCACGCCACGGCTGGCGAGGCTGCGGGCGGAAGCGGATGGCTGGGCACTGGATCACGACGCGCTGCGAGCGGCCGTCAGCGATCGAACCCGCGCGATCGTGATGATGAGCCCGTCGATGCCCAGCGGCTGCGTTCTGACGCCCGACGACTGGCGGGTGGTCGCCGAGCTGTGCGTGGCGCGCGATCTGTGGCTGGTCTACGACGCGGCGATGGAACGTGTGCTCTTCGACGGCCGCGAGCTGATCCACCCGGCCTCCCTGCCGGGCATGGCGGAGCGCACGATCACGATCGGGGCGGCGTCGAAGGAACTGCGGATGATCGGCTGGCGCGTCGGCTGGGTCGTCGCCCCCGCCTCGATCGTCGACGACATCGGGCTGGTCGCGATCTCGAACGTGGTCTGTCAGGTCGGGATCGCCCAGACGGCGGTCGCGGCGGCGCTCGAGGCGGGCGACGACGACGTGGCCCGGGCGACCGCCGAGCTTCAGCGTCGCCGCGACGCCCTGCTCGCCGAGCTCGACGGCCTGCCGGTGGTCAGGCCCCATGGCGGCTGGTCGTTGCTCCTCGATGCCGAGGCTCTCGGCCACGGGCCCGAGGTCGCCTCCGAGCTGCTCCTCGCCGGGGCGAGGATCGCCGCGACGCCGATGCTCGGATGGGGCGGGCAGGCCGCTCGATACGTTCGCTTCGTCTATGCGAACGAGCCGGTCGAGCGCCTCGAGGGCTCGGGGCGGCGTGTTCGTGAGGCGTTGACGTGAGCGGGCCGGCGGACCCGCTGGGGGCGCTCGTGCCGGGCGCCGCCGTCGTCCGGGCCAGCGATGTCGCGGGCGGACCATTGTCGGGCCTCGGGTTCGTCGCCAAGGACGTCTTCGACGTCGCCGGCACGGTCACCGGCGCGGGCAACCCAGATTGGGCCGCCGGCCACGAGCCCGCCCTCGCTGACGCCGCGGCGGTCGCCGCCCTGCTGGAGGCCGGCGCCGAGCTCGTCGGCAAGGGCCGGTGCGCCGAGCTCTCCTTCAGCCTCAGCGGCGACAACGCCCACTACGGGATGCCGCGCAACCCGGCGGCCCCCGATCGCGATCCGGGCGGCTCGAGCAGCGGCCCGGCGGCCGCGGTAGCGGGCGGGCTGTGCGACCTCGGGCTCGGGACGGATACGCTCGGCTCGGCCCGCATACCCGCCTCCTATTGCGGCATCTACGGCTACCGCCCGACGCACGGCGCGATCTCGACCGCCGGTGTTCTCCCCCTCGCGCAGCGCTTCGACACCGTCGCGCTCCTGGGCCGGGAGCCGGCGGCGTTGCGCCGCGCCGCCGAGGTGCTGATCGGCGAACGGGTGGCCGGAGGGGACGATCCGCCGCACCGGTTGCTGCTCGTCGCCGACGCTCTCGCATCGGCCGATCCCGAGGTCGCCGAGGCGACGCGCGATGCCGCCCGGCGCCTCGCAGATGCCCTCGGGGCCACGCTCGAGCCGGTGGAGGGGCTGCCCGGCGACGCACCCGACCTCGCCGCCGCGCTGGCCGCTTTCAACGTCCTTCAGGGCGCCCAGGTGTGGCGAAACCTCGGCCCCTGGGTGGAGGCGACGCGGCCGTCGCTGGGCGCCGACGTCGCGGCACGGATCGAGCGGGCGGCCGGCGTCGAACCGGCCGACGTCGCCGGAGCCGAGCCGACCGCCACCGCCGTCGCCGCCTCCGTTCGCCGCCTGCACGAGGGTGAGGCGCTGGTGCTCCCCAGCGCCGGGACCGTCGCTCCGGCCCGAGACGCCGACCCGGCCGCCCGCGAGGCCGCCCGCGTCGGCGCGGGCCG
>WHSW01000127.1 GCA_009379895.1 Solirubrobacterales bacterium | reverse complement strand
GCGCCGTTCGACTGCGCGCCGCCTCGCTTCGAGCGCCGGCGCCGGCGCCCTCGGCCCCCCTTGGGGAAGTCGCGAAGCAGCTCGCGGGCGACGGCCGACGGCTTGCGGGCCATCCTCATCCGGGCGCCGCGCAGCACCTCCTCGGCCTCCGGCGTGTGGGCGACGGCCGCCGCCAGCAGGGCGACCGTCAGGCGGCGGTCCTGCTGGCGGGCGGCGTGCACGATGCGCCGCGCGTTGCGCCCGTGCGCGCGCCCGGAGGAGTTGACGAACAGGCCGAGCAGCCGTTTGGTCTCCGGCCAGCGCTGGACCGCGTACTCCTCGTGCAGCTCGCGGGTCGCGGCGGCGAGGCGCCAGACCCAGGCCTGAGCCTGGTCGCGGCGCCCGATCCGGCGCTCGGCGAGCGCCTGCAAGAGCACCTTGGCCCCGGCGCGGCGCTCGTCGCGCGGCCAAGTGGCGACCACGTCGACGGCGTCGTCGAACGGCTCGGCCTCGCCCAGCTGCGCGATCTCGGCTAGCGCTTTGAGCCGCAGCTGATGGTTTCGGTTGCGCTGCAGGCAGGTGAGCAGGAAGCGGCGGCGCAGCTCCTTGGCCTGGTCGTGCTGGATCATCGCCTTCGCGCGGCGCCAGTTGTTGGCGGTCACGCGCGCCCCGGCGAGCGCCGCCCAGGCGTGCTGCTCGGAGTAGTTGAGGTTCTCGACGGCGATCCGCCACAGCTCGCGCTCGAGGACCATCAGCCGGCGCTCGGGGTCCGCGGAGACCGGGACCACGCGGCGCTCGACCCGCACCCGCCGGCCGCGGCCGCGGCGCACCGGGCCGACGACGATCGCGCCGCCCCGGTAGACGTCGCGGTCGAGCAGGCTGTGCAGGGTGACGATCGTCTCCTCGGAGGTCGTCGCCGGGTGCACGAAGTCGATCACCAGCCCGGCCTCCTTGCCGGGGTTGCGGCGGGTGACCCGCCCGACCCGCTGCTGGTAGACGCGCCGCGACGCGGTCGGGGCGAGGTGCATGCAGATCGTCGCCCGCGGCGAGTTCCAGCCCTCGGCGAGCAGCATCGCGTTGCAGAGGACGTCGACGGCGCCGCGCTCGAAGGCGGCGAGGATCTCGGCCAGCTCGCGCTTCGGGGTCTCGCCCGAAACGGCTCGCGCGTTGATGCCCGCCTTCTGAAACGCCTTGGCGACGTTGTTGGCGTGCCGGACGCCCGCCGTGTAGACGACGCCCGGAACGCGCTTGAAGCGCGATTGGTAGAGGTCGGCGACCGCGACGTTGAACGGCTCCTGGTCGAGCAGCGCGGCCAGCTCCTCCTGGTCGAAGTCCTGGTCGACCTCGCCGCGACGCAGCGGCACCTTGGCGATCGTGCGGACGCCCGGGCCGGGCGGGATGCGGATGCAGCGCAGCGGCGCGATCACCCCGCGGCGCGCGGCCTGGGCGAGGTCGAAGCGCGAGGTCTGGGTCGGGAAGAGATCGGCGACGTGGCGGGCGATCAGCGCGCCGGTCGCGGTCATACCGATGAACACCGGGCCGGTCCAGTTGCGGATGCAGGCGCTGGTCTTCTCACCGAGCGCGGTATGGGCCTCGTCGCAGATCACGATCGAGTAGGCGTCGGAGATCCGGCCCGCGTTGCGCACGAACCACTGGTAGGTCTCGACGGTGACCGGGCCGTACGGATGATCGGCCCCGTCGAGCAGGGCCGGCGAGAGGCGCTCCTTGTAGCCGCGGTCGGAGATCTCGCCGATGAACTGGTCGACGAGGTTCCTGCGGTGGGTGAGGATCAGCACGCCGCCCGTGCGCGAGGACTCGATGAAGCCGACCGCGGCAACCGTCTTGCCGGCGCCCGTCGCGTGCTCGAACCAGAACCTGCGGCTGGCGCCGGGATCCTCCGGCGCCTCCGCGACCAGGTCCTCCGCGGCGATCTCGGGCTCGTCCCAGTCCTGGGGCTCCTCGTCGGGGGCGAGCACCTCGTCGTCATCGACCTCGGCGAGGGCCGCCTCGCCGTTCGGCTCCCCCTCCGAGCGGGCGCCACCGTTCGGCCGGCCGTTGCGCCGCGCCTCCGAGGCCGGGTCCTCGAGCTCGGAGGTGATCGCCGCGAGCGTCCCCGAGAGCGCGTCGACCTGGTGGTCGTTGAGCTGCGCGCCGTCGAGCAGCTCGGGGCGCTCCTCGGAGAGCAGGCGCTCGAGGCCGAGCAGCAGCGAGTAGTCGCGCCGCCACTCCATCGAGGGCGTCTCGGCACCAGCCGCGAGCTCGGCGAGCGCCGCGTCGACCGCGCGGCGGCGGGCGGTGCCGGCGACCAGGTCGGCCAGCGTCTCGCCCTCGAGCAGGATCGGCTCGCGGGAGAGCTCCCGCACACGGTCGAGGTCGGCCTCGCTCAGCTCGCTGGTCGCGCCAGCGGCAACATCGGTGGTGTTGACCATAAAAGGGGTGAGAACGAATCCCGTTGCTCGCCTCGTGATGCGGGTGGCGGACGGCGAGCGAAGTAAGCTCGGAAGAGGTGGGCGCGCCGGTCCGAGGTCCCCTCCGTCGGTCCGACAGCCCCCCGCGGTCCAAGAACATCGGGACCGCTGCTAATTGAACCACAACGGCAAGTCGATGCGTCGCCCTCTCATCTGGATCTCGCTGGCAGCGGTGCTGATCGCCGCCGCGGCGGTCGTCGCCGTGACCTCCACCGACGAGGGGTCCGGCGACCCCGGCGCGGGCAATCCGGGGTCGGCCGACGTCGACTTCGACCGGGCCCTGGCCGGCGCGCCGCCGGCGCTGGCGAGGCTCTATGACCGCGGCGATGCGCTGATCCCCGGCGGCGCCGACGAGCTCCATGCCCAGCTCGAGGCGCTGCGCGGTCATCCGGCGGTGGTCAACGTGTGGGCGTCGTGGTGTGGGCCGTGCCGCTTCGAGTTCCCCGACCTGCAGCGGGTGGCGGCCCGGATCGGCGACGAGGTCGCCTTCATCGGCGTCGACTCCGAGGACTCCGACGATGCCGCTCGCACCTTCCTCGACGAGCTCCCGCTTCCCTACCCGAGCGTCAGCGACCCCGACGGCGAGGTCTTCGACGAGCTCGAGCTCCGTGGCCTGCCCGGCACCGCCTTCTATGACGCCGATGGGGAGCTGCGCCACGTCAAGCAGGGCCCCTACACCTCCGCCGAGGACCTCACCGCCGACGTCGAGCGCTACGCGGGCTGACGGGCGCGGGGATAATCGAGCCATGCCCGCCCGGATCCACCTGTGGCTCTGGTCCCTGCTCGCCGGCCTGCTGCTGGTCGCCGCCGGGCCGGTTGGGGCGCAGAGCTCGAGGACCGTGCCCTCGATCGAGCTCACGCAGACGATCGACCCGGCGACCGAGAAGTGGATCGGCTCGGCGCTCGACGCGGCGGCCGACGACGACGCCCCGCTGGCGATCATCCGCCTCGACACACCGGGCGGCCTCGACAGCTCGATGCGCGAGATCGTCAAGGACATCATCGACGCGCCGATGCCGGTCGCCGTCTACGTCTCGCCCGACGGCGCCCGGGCCGCCTCGGCGGGGGCCTTCATCACCGAGGCCGCCGACGTCGCGGCGATGGCTCCGCAGACCAACATCGGCTCGGCGAGCGCGGTGAGCGCGACCGGGGGGGACATCGAGGGCACCCTCGGCCGCAAGATCGAAAACGATGCCGCCGCCTTCATCCGCGCGCTCGCCGAGGCCCACGGCCGCGACGGCGCGCTCGCCGAGCGGATGGTGACTGAGGCCGCGAACTTCACCTCCGGCGAGGCGCTCGACGGCGGCCTGATCGACCTCGTCGTCGCCGACCAGGACGAGCTGCTCGTCGAGCTCGACGGCTTCCGCGTCCAGGGCCCGAAGGCGGCCACCCTCGAGACCGCCGGCCTCGAGCTCGATCAGCGCGACATGTCGTTTCAGTACGAGCTCCTGCAGCTGCTCGTCAACCCGACGATCGCCTACCTGCTGCTGCTCGTCGGCCTGGTCGGGATCGCGATCGAGATCTTCAGCCCCGGGCTGATCTTTCCCGGCACGATGGGCGTGATCGCGATGGTGCTCGGCCTGTATGGCACCGCCCAGCTGCCGGTGACCGCCGCGGGCATCCTGCTGCTCGTCGTGGGCGTCGGGATGATCATCGCGGAGGCCCATCTGCCCACCAGCGGGGTTCTCGGCGGCACCGGCGTGCTCGCGCTCGGCGCCTCCGGGCTGCTGCTGTTCGACACCGACACCGACGCGTTCGGGGTCTCGGTGCCGGTGGTGGTGGCGGTCGGCCTGCTGCTCGGCGGATTTCTCCTCCTTGCCACGCAGAAGGTGGTCGAGGCGCGCCGCAACCCGGTGCACACGGGCTGGGAGGAGCTGGTCGGGGCGACGGGCGACGTGCGCCAGGCGATCGACCAGGTCGGCCAGGTGTTCGTCGACGGGGCGCTGTGGCGCGCGACGCCGGCCGCCGGGGCCGGCCCGGCCGAGGTCGAGCGGCTGCGCCGGCTCGGCGTTAGAGTGCGGGTCGAGTCCGTAGAGGGGCTGACGCTGCGCGTCCGCCCGATCGGAGAAGAGGCAGAGGAGAAATAAACATGGTCGCTCTCGTGGTGATCGCGGTCGTCGCGGTCTTCGTCCTCATCATCCTCGCCTCGGCGATCCGGATCCTGCGCGAGTACGAGCGCGGGGTGATCTTCCGCCTCGGGCGGCTGATCGCCCAGAAGGGCCCCGGGCTGATCCTGCTGATCCCGATCATCGACCAGATGGTCCGCATCGACCTGCGGACGGTGACGCTCAACGTGCCACCGCAGGAGGTGATCACCAAGGACAACGTCACCGTGCGTGTCAACGCGGTCGCCTACTTCCGGGTGGTCGACCCCAACAAGGCGATCACCGAGGTCGAGAACTACCTGCTCGCCACGTCGCAGATCGCGCAGACGACCCTGCGCTCGGTGCTCGGCAAGGCCGAGCTCGACGCATTGTTGGCCGAGCGCGAGCGGCTCAACGTCGATCTGCAGAAGATCATCGACGAGCAGACCGAGCCCTGGGGGGTGAAGGTCTCGACCGTCGAGGTCAAGGACGTCGAGCTGCCCGCGCGGAGCTGCAGACGATCGCCCGCCAGGCCGAGGCCGAGCGCGAGCGGCGGGCCAAGATCATCGCCGCAGACGGCGAGTTCCAGGCGGCCGAGAAGCTCTCGCAGGCGGCGAACATCATGAGCATGAACCCGGCCACCCTGCAGCTGCGCTACCTGCAGACGCTGGTCGAGATCGGCGTCAACAACAGCACCAACATCGTCTTCCCGCTGCCGATCGACCTGCTCAAGCCGCTGCTCGAGCCGCACGCCCCGTCGAGCGTCGCACCGCCCGAGGAGGTGCCCCCGCGGCCGCGCTCGGCCCCGGGCGAGATCCCGCCGCCGCCCGACGACATCCCGCCGCCGCCCGACGCGCCTCCTCCCCCGCGCTGAGCCGCCCACCCGAGATCCGGATCGATCAGCTCACCGGCCTGCGGGCGATCCTCGCCCCGGGCCGCGCCGAGCGCCCCGACGCGTTCGCGCCCGCGCCGGTCGAGATGCGCCCCGACGCCGCCGAGCGCTGCCCCTTCTGCGAGGGCCGCGAGGACCGCACCCCGCCGGAGGTCTGGGCCAACCGGCCGGGCGGCGGCGAGCCCGACACCCCCGGGTGGTCCCAGCGCTCGGTGCCGAACCTCTATCCGGTGCTCGGCGGCGCCGAGGCCGACGGATCGCGAACCGCCGCCGGCGAGAGGCCGGGGATCGAGACGGGCTTCGCGAGCTCGATCGATCCATTGCAGTCCTCGACGCGGCGCGCCGACACGGACCTGTTTCGCGCCCAGCCGGCCGGCGGGGCGCACGAGGTGATCGTCAGCGTGGCGCGGCACGCGACCTCGCTCGCCGAGCTCTCCGACGGCGAGGTCGCCGGCGCCGTCGCGGCTTGGCGCGAGCGCATGCGCGCTCACGGCGAGGCCGGCTATCTGCACCTGATCGTCAACGAGGGGCCGGCCGCCGGCGCCTCCCTCGAGCACACCCACGCACAGCTCTACGCGCTCGGCTTCGTCCCCGCCGAGGTCGCCCGCGAGCGCGAGCGGACGACCGCCTACCACGAGCGGACGATGGGCTCGCACCTGCTCGAGGACGTGGCGACCGAGGAGGTCCGCCGCCGCGAGCGGCTGGTCGCGGTCGACGACGAGGCGCTGCTCGTCTGCCCGTGGGCGTCGCGGGCGCCGTTCGAGCTGCGGGTGATCCCCCGCCGCCCGGCGCCCCGCTTCGAGCTCGACGGGGGCGGGGCGGCGATGATCGCGACCGCGCTGCGGGCGCTGAGCGCGGCGCTGGGAGCGGTTCCGCAGCTCAACCTCTGGGTGCGCACCGCGCCGCGCGGGAGCGAGGAGTTCTGCTGGCACGTCGACATCGTGCCCCGGCTCACCGTGCGTGCCGCGTTCGAGCTCGGGACCGGGGTCGAGATCGACGTCTATCCACCCGAACGCGCGGCCGCCGACCTGCGCGCCGCGCTCGAGTAGCGTCCCGCGTCCGGCGCGCTGGCAACCTGCTCGGCGGCGGCTAGCGAGGCGGCCGACCTATACGCTGGCCCAGCCCGTGCCGCCCAGCAGCCGACCATTCCCGCGCTTCATCGCCGACGCCTCGGTCGAGGGGCGCCCCTACGGGCGCTGGGAGGAGCGCCTGCGCGAGGCGTTCGCGACCGAGTGCACCGCGCTGGCCTCCGAGGCGGGCGCGCCGCTCGACCCGATGACGGTCAAGTGGTTTCCCGACCGCTCCTGGGGCGCGCGCGTCTACGTGCCGGCCACCGGGCGCGCGGCCGAGCCGACCACCGACGAGGACGGCGAGCAGGTGCTCGCCGAGTACTACGGCTGGGTCTCCTTCGACCCCGGCGAGAACGCCGACGAGCCGGCCGACCTGCGGGCGCGAGCGGACTTCACCGACGTCACCGCCGAGGACAACCCGGACTGGAAGATCGACCTCAACGACGACGTGATCGGCGCCTGGCGCACCGACGGCGGTCGGGGCGGGGAGCTGACCCTGATCTGGGGCCTGCCGCTGGTTCGCGGCGCGGTCGCGGCAACCGCGGAGCTCGAGGGCGAGACGATCGATCAGTCGCCGGTCGTCGACGGGCGCTTCACCCTGATCGCGGTCGACGCCGTGCGCGGCTTCGGCGACGACATCTACCTCGAGCTCAAGCTCTGGGATCGGAGTGTTCGCGAGCTCGCCGCCGAGAGCCTGTACGCGGAGGGCGAGCCGGACAGCGAGGACGAGGCCGGTTAGGGAGCGCCCGCCCGCGGGCCAGACCCAGATCGACGCCGGTCAGGCCTCGAACCCGAGGGCGCGCCGCCTTCGGGGGAGCGTCGCGGCGCCGATCGCCACGACCACGGTCAGGGTGATCGGCAGGATCGGCACCGAGCCGTGGGCGTGGTTGAGCAGCAGGGCGCCGACGGTGGCGCCGCCCGCGACCGCGACGATCACGCTCAGGCGGCGCAGCTGGTCGGGGCGCGCGCCGCTCGACTCGGCGAGGTCGCGAAGCAGCATCGTGAGCGTGCCCGAGACGTAGGTCGTCGCGATGCCCGTGTGCCAGGCGCGGGTGGCGGCGCTCTGGCCGCCCATCGCGACCGCCGAGGCGGTGGCGAGCAGATCGAGCGCGACCCCGTCGGGTCGCCCGTCGGAGGCGATCCAGCCGGCGAGGAACGTCACCTGGACGATCGCGATCCCGGCGAGCACGGCGGGCGCCCGCGCCGGCCACCGTTCGGCCGCCGTCGCGGGGCCGAGCGCTCGCGCCGCGACCATCACGCCGACCCCGAACCCGGCGATCGCGAGCGCGGCGCGCAGGGCCGTGTGGCTGTCGGCGTCGCCGAGCGCCAGGCCGACGAGCACGACGTTGGCGGTGACGGCGGCCGTGAACACGCCCAGGGTCACGAGGCTGATCGCGTCCACCACGCCCGCCCCGACCGCGAGCAGGACGAGCAGCGTGTCGCGCACGAACGTCGCCTCCGCCGGCGATTCGCCAAGTTCGGCCCGCATGCGCGGGATCGTTCCACGGCCACCAGACGGGCCCGCCGTCCAGCGGGGCGTTTCCCGGCGGCGTCCCCCTACACTCGCGCTCGGCCCCGAGAGCTCAGCTGGATACCGCTGGCACTTGGGCAACCCCGGAGGAGCGCAGTAGGCGACCCTCTCCGACCCAGTAGGAGTCAGGCGTGGCGACGAAGTCTGCCGGCGACGAAGCCGCGGTGATCGCATTCCGCGATGCCGCGGAGTTCGAGGCGTGGCTGGACGCCCATGTCGACCTGCGGGTCGGTGTGTGGCTGAAGCTCGCCAAGAAGGGATCGGGCGTGCCGTCGTTGACCGATGACGAGGCGGTCGACCTCGGCCTGTGCTACGGCTGGATCTCCGGCCAGCGCAAGTCCCATGACGAGGTGTACTACCTGCAGAAGTACGTGCCCCGCCGGCCGCGCAGCCGCTGGTCGCAGGTCAACGTGGCCAAGGTCGAGGAGCTGATCGCGGCCGGGCGGATGCGACCGGCCGGCCTGGCCGAGGTCGAGGCCGCGAAGGCCGACGGCAGGTGGGCCGCCGCCTACGAATCGCAGCGCAACGCCACCGTCCCACCCGATCTCGCCGCCGCCCTCGCGGCGAGCCCGCAGGCCGCGCAGGCGTTCGACGCGCTGGGCAAGACCGAGCGCTACGCCGTGATCCTGAAGCTCGTTACCGCCCGCACCGCCACGGCCCGCTCCGCCCAGCTCCACAGAGCGATGACCGCGCTCGAAGCACGCGACGCCGTGTGAATCGAGCTGGAAGCTGGGCCCCGACCCGGCGCTGTCCGTGCCGGCCCGACCCCGGCCGCCGAACCGCTCCGCGACCGCACCGACGACATCGACCAGCAGGCGCCGGTATACCTGGAGCACCACATCGGCCCCGATAGCTCAGCTGGATAGAGCGACTCGACGGCTGCAACGGCCTCGGGGCTGCGTTCGAACTCAGCTTCTACGCCTTTCGCCCGAATGCGAGCGCGCCTCGCTTGGTGACCGACAGCGGGACGGCAACGGCTTCCGCCTGCCCCTCGGCGACGTGTGATTCGACCCCCTTGCCGATCAGGTAGTCGCGAACGGCGGCTCGGGTCGGGAGCTCCAGGGGCGGAGCTTCCCACCGCTCAACCTCGACCTCGGTGAAGAGCTCGCCGAGGAGCTCGGGAGCGCGTTCGGAGTCCAAGGTGAGCGGCGTGCGCGGCAGCGCATCGGTGAGCTCGGGCGAGTCGTCGCGGCTTGGGGCGGCGACGGCGACGAGGCCGACCGGTCGAAGCACACGGTGTGCTCCGGCGAGCGCCAGGTCAGGCAGCAGGTGGTAGAGCACGTAGAGCAGGGCGACCGCCCCGAACGACGCATCGGGAAACGGCAGCACGGTGGCCTTGGCCAGGTGCTTTGGCTCGGGTGCGCGGGCGAGCCTCGCCGGTGAGCTGTCCACGCCCACCCAGGCACCCACCGGCAGATGCCTCGCCAGCTCTCCCTCGCCGCACTCGACGTCGAGGACCGGTGTGAGTCCCTCGGCGATCAGGCGCTCGGCGACGCGACCGTGCACGTCAGGCGCGAGCGCGTGGTGACGCAGAAAGGACCGGGCCACTGGAAAGCGCCCTGGATCCCGTTCGTAGTCGGGCGGGATCGCCCGGCCATGGCCGTTGTCCGTTTCCACATTCTCAGGACGCATTCGCCCGGTGGTGTCGTATCCGCGAGTAGATCTCCTCGTGCGCGGCAACCGTGCGCGGTAGTTGAGCCGAGCCGTAGCCGCTGGTCCAGAAGCCGAACGCCAGCAAGCCGATAACCCGTGGGTTCCTCTTTGCCAGCCGGAAGTAGTCGAACTGGAGGCCGGCGATCTCAGCGTCCGTGGCGTGGCCCGGTGCGCCTCCACACGCCTCGAGCGGGGCGGCCTCGGGGACGAGGAACAACCGTTGCTTGCGGTGGATGCCGTGCTTCAGCGTCGCCAGCGTGCGCCTGATCGTCGAGAACGGCTGGCAGTACCAGTCGAACCCGACCCAGTCGACCTGCCTCGGGACCCTCAGCGAAGGTGTCACCTGCGGGCCCGCCTCCACCATCATCACCGGCTTCCCCGGGTAGCTGGCCTTGATCGTCCGCGCCGCCTTCTTGAGCTCGGCCGGGGTGGCGCCGCCCCACTGGGGCTCGTCCATCAAGTAGAAGGCCCCGACCTTGTCGATGCGAGAGCGGACCGCGCGGGCCAGTCGACGCCATCGTGCCCGGTAGTCGGGGTGGAGCTCACAGCTCGGGCTATGGACCGAGTCGCAGCCGCGAAAGAACTCGTGGCCCGTTGAGACGATGCATCCGCGCGCCCACAATGGTCAAGGACCCTCGGGCGGTAGCGGTCCGGGTCCGAGATCTGGACCCAGTTCAGGTTGCTGCGGTGTCGGACCTCCCGGAGGTGATCGCCCCCACTCGGGGTGATGCCCGCGGCGAAGTAGCCGAAGTGGCGCAGGGAGGAGTCCGCGGGCGCCGGCGCGGCGCCGATGCAGCCCAACGCGAACAGGGCCAAAGTGGTCAGAAGACCTCTACGTGCCGTCTGCCACATGGACCCGCCCCCCGCGCTCCGTGCGGTGCCCGGAGCGCGGGGCCGGTCGTGCGAGACGCCGGGATTCGGGCACGGCGGGGCCATGGCCCTCATCCGGTGCATGACCGTGCGTACGGTGCACGTGAGGTGGCTACTCGGTGACGAACTGCAGCCCGTACCGGGGCGCGGCCGCGGCGTAGCGCGCGGCGACCGCGTCGAGATTGTCCGGGATGTCGGCCGTCGGGTCCAGCGTCCGCTGCAGCGTTTCCTGAAAGAAGTTCTCGATCCCGGCCGGTGTGAAGGTCAAGATCACGCGCATCGTCTCGGTGCCCTGGTTGTGGAAGCGGTGCAACGTGCCGCGCGGCACGTTGATGAAGTCGCCGACGCCCGCCGTGATCCACTCGTCAGCGAGCAGCAGGCGGCATTCGCCCTCGAGTCTCATCTGGACGAGATCGCCCGGGATCTCGGCGTCGAACTGCTGCAGCCGCAGGGCCGGGGGGTGCGCCTGACCGCGGCGGCGCACGCGCTGCTGTCCCACGCCGACGACCTGCATGCCCGGTGGGAGCTGATCCACGCGGATCTGCAGTCCTACGCCGACGGCGAGGCGGGCACGCTGCGCATCGCATCGTTTCCGAGCGCGCTGGTGACG
>WHSW01000126.1 GCA_009379895.1 Solirubrobacterales bacterium | reverse complement strand
AAGAAGTCGCCGGTGATGACGATATCCGTGCCGGGAAACGGGAAGGGCTCGGCCTCGAGCTCATCGAGCAGCTCGAGCGTCTTCGCGTAGACCTCACCGGGCGTGTCGCCGAGCGCGTAGTCGTCGTCGTTCTCCGCGGCGAACCGGGTGAAGGCCGCGAAGCCGATCTCGACCGCGTAACCCCAGGCGGCGAACGTCTCCCGCCAGATCCGCCGCGGGTGGACGACCGAGTCGAGGATGAAGCGATCGGTGCGGCTCGGGAACAGCTGCGTGTAGACCGCGCCGAGATAGGTGCCGTAGGAGTAACCGAGGTAGGAGATCCCCGGTTCCCCGAGCGCGAGGCGGATCCGATCCATGTCGCGAGCCGTGTTCGCGGTGGTGATGTGGGGCAGCAGGTCGCCGGAGGTGGCCGCGCAGCCGGCGGCGGCGCGCCGCGAGTAGGCGACGTTCTCGGAGATGTCGAGGTCGAACGTCGGATAGGGAATGAACTTGACCACGTCGAGGTCTTCGGGCGCCAGCGAACACGAGACCGGAGCGCTGAAGTTGATCCCGCGCGGGTCGAAGCCGACCAGGTCGTAGCGGTCGAGGACGCCCTGAGGCATCGTCGCCGCCAGCCTGCTCGGGCCGTAGATGCCGGAGCTTCCGGGCCCGCCCGGGTTGTAGAGGATGACGCCGCGGCGCTGGTCGGGCGAGGAGGTGACCATTCGCGACACGGCGATCTCGATCGTCTCCCCGCCGGGAGCGGAGTAGTTGAGCGGCACGGGGAGGCTCGCGCACTCCTGCCGTGGGTCGAGCCGGGGCGACGGCGGGCATTCCCCCCACTCCAGCTCCTGCGCGGCCGCCGGAGCCGCGGGCAGAGCGAACAGCGCGACGACGAGACCGACCAGTGCGAGTAGCGGCCGCCTTGCTCCCATGACCTTCCTCCCAGGGATTCGAACGGTGGTGGGTGAGCGCCACCTCCACCCCTGCGGTCCGCTCGCGGCGAGCCTAAACGATCCACGTCCACTGGGCTCGGCACTCGCTCAAGGAGATTCGAGGAGGCGCCGCTTCTCGGCGGCGAACTCCTCCTCGGAGAGGGCGCCCGAGTCGCGCAGCCCCGCCAGGCGCTCGAGCTCGGCGACGCGGGGGTCGGCGCCCGCCGCCGCGGGCGCGGAGCCCGCGGCGGCCACCCGGCGCTCGCGCGCCTCGCGCATTCGCGTCGCGATCGCCTGCGCGATGCCCTCGCTCGAGCGCGACGTGACCCGATCTCCGAACTCGCGGATCACCGCGCGACGGAGCATCTCGGTCCCCAGGACCAGCAGCAAGATCAGCAGCAGCGAGGGGGCGAGCCGGCGCGTGCCGGGCGTCGGATCCCACCAGAAGAGCGCGATCAGCAGGACGGCCAGTCCGCCGTAGGCGTACGCGGGCCGCCGGAACCAGGGGGCGACCGCGCTTCGGATCGAGGTCGCGATCGTGGTCGGGCCGGCCAGCCAGGCCGCGACCACGATGAAGATCCCGTAGAGGATCAGCGCGCTGGCGATCTCGGTCAGCTGCGAGGTGCCGATCGTCCAGGTCGCCTGCACCGCGTCGTCGGCGCTGGCGGCCTCCGAGAGCGACTCGACGATCGCGTCGCCGCCGATTCGATGGAGGACGAGGACGAGAGCTCCGACGAGAATGAAGCTGAAGCCGCCGGCCCGCAGCGTCTGGCGGCGGCGGTCGCCGGCCAGGAAGATCGCGAGCGCGTAGAGGATCAGCGCGAGGATCACGAGGAACCAGGCGACCGCCCGGAAGACCTTCAGCCCCGTCTGCGCCGCCTCGAGCTCGTCCGACCTGACGACCTCGAGCTGCGCCGCGTCGGCCGGCAGCTTCGCGGCGACATTGGCACCGATGCCGAGGTTCTCGGTCAGCGCCCCGACGATCGAGGTGAGATCGAGGGTGACCCGACCATCCGCGGTCGAGACCGCGTCGCTGTCGTCCTCGACGATCGCCAGCAGCTGCGCGTGGGCGGCGCGGTTCGCCTCCTCCCAGAGCGCCTGGACCTTTTCCTCGGCGAGCAGGCGCCGGGCCGCGTCGGAGGCGAGCTGGCGCAGCGCGCCCGAGACCGGCCCGGCCAGCGGCTGCGCGGGCGCCGGGAGCCGGGAGGCGATCTCGGCCTCGACGTCGACGTTCGCGTAGAGCTGGACGACGAGGAAGTCGGCCAGCGCGTCCTGGATCGCGGCGCTCTCGAGCAGCTCCGCACTGGTGTTCGTCCAGGTCTCGGTCTCGAGCGCCTGGCGCTTGACCCAGACGGCGAAGACGGAGATCAGGAGGAGGATTGAGGCGAGGAGGACGAGCGCGATCGGTAGTGCTCGCCGTCCTCGTCTCGTCTCGACGGCCTCCGCGTTCATGCGCGCCGGCCACCGCATCGTGCGCCGGAAACGCTGAGCAGCCCGCCGCCCAAGGGCTATTTCCCGAGCTGCCGGGCGAAGAACTCGAGCGCGGTCCGGGTCTTGGTCTGCTGCTCGCCGAGCAGGTCGACGCCGAGCCCAGAGAGATAGGCGCGGGTCTCGGCCGCGACCTGGAACGCCTCGCCGGGCTTGCACTTCGTCGACAGCTCGAGGATCCGGGAGCCGTCCGGATACAGCCACACCTCGGCGACCAGCCGGCGCCCGTAGCCGCCGGGCGAGAACTTGAGCTTCAGCACAAGCACCGGGCCAAGGACCGACAGGTCGTCGAGACCGATCCCCTCGGGCGCGTGCTCAGCGTAGAACGCCCGCTGGTGCTTGCTGAACAGCTCCGAGAGCCGCCCGCCCTCGGTGACGATCGGCTTGACCGCGCCGTTGCCGAGCTCGCCCTTGAACGATCCCGAGCAAATGTATCCCCCGGGCAGCGCGTCGACCTCGACCCCGAAGCTCTTGTGCTCGCGAACCCCGGCCGGCAGCTCGGAGGGAACGACCGGCCGCAGCTTGACGACCGAGTCGTCGGGCTTTCCCTGGGTCCGCCGGGCGCGGACGACGACACCCGCGCCGTCGAGGTCGAGGGCCGGGGTGTCGAGGAAGAAGACCTGGCGCAGGAAGGCGTCCATCGGATCCATGCCGAGCGCGACCACCGTCGACCGCCACCCCTTGTGCCCCTCGTCGGGCACGGTGAGCTTGAGCTCGGCGGTGTCGGCGTCGCCCAGCAGGCCGATGATCTCCTGCAGCTGGACGTCGGAGAGCCCCGGCGTCACTGGCGGGCCATGGCGACGCGCAGTCGCTCCTCGGGGGTGATCAGATGGTCGAGATCCTCGGCCGCCTCGTCGATGTCGATCTGCACCCAGTCGACGCGGCCGCTGAACTCGGTCTCCTTCGGCCCGTGATCGTCGCTGACCGGCGTCGCGCTGTCCGAGCCGACGTCGGTGGTCTCGTCGGCCGAGAACAACATTGGCACGGTGCCCTCGACCCGGCCCGTGGCGACCTCGTCGCCGTCGAGATAGAGGACCACGTCACCGCCCTTGCCGAGCCCGCCTCCGTCGTAGGCGAACTCCATTCGCACCTGATGCTCGCCGGCGGGAATCGGCTGCTCGGCGGCGATCTTGAACCGCTGCAGCCCGAACAGGCTGTAGCAATAGGCTGGCTTGCCGTCCTTGAGGTAGATGCTCCAGCCACCGAAGGCGCCGCCCTGGGCGACGATCACTCCTTCCGCACCGCCGTCGGGCACCTCGATCTGTGCCGTGACCGCGTGCGACTTGTTCTTGATCACCGCGACCGAGTTCTCCGACAACCGGCGCATCCCGCCGAACAGCAGCTGCGATTTGCCGCGGATCAGGGTCGGGCGGCCGGCGAGGTCGGAGTTGAAGCGCTCCGCGCGGCGATCGTCGAGCGGCAGCACGTCGTATCGCGCCGCCTCGATCAGGAACAGGCGCTGGAGCTCGGCCAGCCGCTCGGGCTGCTCGGCGGCGAGGTCGCGCGACTGCGTCCAGTCATCCGGCGCATAGAGCTCCCAGGTGTCGTCGTCGTAGGGGGGCAGCTCCGTCCCCATCACCCACGGGACGCTGTGGCGGGTGACCGCGGTCCAGCCCTTGTGGTAGATGCCGCGGTTGACGAACATCTCGAAGTACTGCGTCTCGCGATGCTCGGGCGCGCCGGCGTCGTCGAAGGTCGGGGCCATGCTGCGCCCGTGCAGAGGCATCTGCTGGACGCCGTGGACGAAGGTCGGCGCCGGGATCCCGGCGACATCGAGCACCGTCGCGGCGACGTCGATCACGTGGCTGAACTGTGTCCGGACCTCGCCCCTGGCCTCGATTCCTCCGGGCCAGTGCACGATCGTGCCGTTGCGGGTTCCTCCCCAGTGCGAGGCCACCTGCTTGGTCCATTGATACGGGGTGTCCATCGCGTGCGCCCAGCCGACCGCGTAATGGTTGTAGGCGGCGGGCGTGCCGAACTGCTCGGCCTTCGAGGCCATGAACTCAGTCGTCTCGAGGCCACCGGCTCCGTTGAGGACGACCAGCTCGTTGAAGCATCCCTGCGGAGTCCCCTCGGCGGACGCCCCGTTGTCGCCGACGATGTAGTAGACGAGCGTGTCGTCGAGGATGTCGAGGTCCGCGAGGGCGTCGATCACCCGGCCGATGTGATGGTCGGTGTGCTCGAGGAAACCCGCGTAGACCTCCATCTGGCGGGCGAGGATCGGCTTCAAGTCGTCGGGCATCTCGTCCCAGGCCGGGATCTCCTCGGGCCGGGCCGTGAGCTCGGCGTCCTGCGGCACGACCCCGAGCGCCTTCTGGCGCGCGAGAGTACGCTCGCGCAGCGCGTCCCAGCCGTCGTCGAACTCGCCCTTGTACTTGGCCGACCACTCGACCGGCACGTGGTGGGGGGCGTGGGTGGCCCCGGGCGCGTAGTAGGCGAAGAAGGGCTTGTCGGGCATCAGCGCCTTCTGCTGGCGGACCCAGTCGATCGCCCGATCGGTCATGTCCTCGGTGAAGTGATAGCCCTCCTCCGGGGTGCGGTCGGGCTCCACCGGCACGGTGCCGTCGTAGATCGCCGGCGCGTACTGGTTCGTCTCGCCGCCGATGAAGCCGTAGAAGTGCTCGAAGCCCCCGCCGCCCGACGGCCAGGCGTCGAACGGTCCCATCGGGCTCGTCTCCCAGACCGGGACCTCGTGGCACTTGCCGAACTGGGCGGTCGAGTAGCCGTTGCGCTTCAGCGTCTCGGCCAGCGGCGCCGCGGCGTTCGGGCGGATCGAGGTGTAGCCCGGCGCCGAGGTGGCGATCTCGGTGATCCCGCCCATGCCGACCGAGTGGTGGTTGCGGCCGGTGAGCAGCGCCTGGCGGGTGGGCGAGCAGAGCGCCGTCGTGTGGAAGCGGTTGTACCTGAGCCCCGCGGCGGCCAGCCGCTCGGCGGTCGGGGTCGAGCAGGGCCCGCCAAACGCGCTCGAGGCCCCGAAGCCGCAGTCGTCGATCAGGATCACGAGCACGTTCGGCGCCCCTCGCGGCGGCCTCAGAGGCTCGATCGGCGGGAACGAGGTGTCGGGGTCCTTGGCGTCGTAGGTGACCAGGTCGGCGTGGCGCTGATCTGGGATCGGCAGGGCATCGCGCGAGAAATCGTCTGACATGGCCGCAAAGCTACGTCCGGCGGTTCGCCGTCACGTCATCCGGAAGGGGTGATTTGCCGCATATGCTCCAACGCGTGGAGCCGACCGATCGCAAGCACTCACCGCGGGCGGGATCGGCCGCTCCTCAAACCGCGGGGATGCTCGCCCTGCCGGGCGCCGAGCTCTCCTTCGGCAGCGAGGACGAGCACGCGTACCCCGACGACGGCGAGGGCCCGGTCCGGCGGGTCACCGTCGAGCCGCTCCGGATTGGCTGCGAAGCGGTCTCCAACACGGGTTTCGCGGCCTTCGTCGACGCGTCCGGTTACGTCACGGACGCCGAGCGGCTGGGCTGGTCCTTCGTCTTCGCCGGGCTGCTGCCCGACGACTTCCCCGCTACCCGGGGGGTCGCCCAGGCGCCGTGGTGGCGGGTCGTCGAGGGCGCGACGTGGGATCACCCAGCCGGGCCGTCCTCGTCGATCGACGAGCTGCTCGATCATCCGGTCGTGCATGTCTCGCACAACGATGCATGCCGCTACTGCGAGTGGGCGGGCACGCGGCTGCCGACCGAAGCGGAGTGGGAGTACGCCGCGCGAGGTGGCCTCGATGGCGAGGTCTATCCCTGGGGAAGCGAGCTCGAGCCCGGTGGCGAGCATCGAATGAACGTTTGGCAGGGTCAGTTCCCGGCCGACAACACGCTCGCCGACGGCTACTACGCCACCTGTCCGGTGGACGCCTTCGCCCCCAACGCGTTCGGGCTCTACAACGCGACCGGCAACGTCTGGGAGTGGACGGCGGACCGGTTCTCCGCCGAGTTCAAGGCCCGGGACCGCGCCCATGACCCGCTCGGCCCGCCGAGCGGGACCCACCGGGTCCAGAAGGGCGGCTCGTATCTCTGCCACGCCTCCTACTGCCGTCGCTACCGGGTGGCCGCCCGGCAGGCCAACACACCCGACGGCTCGGCCGGGAACCTCGGCTTTCGGTGCGCGGCCGAGGCCGTGCACTCGGGCGGCTGATCAGAGCGAGACGGTCACCGCCCGGATCTAGACTCGGCGCCGGCACAGGCCGCGCTGCCGACTCTCCCTCAGCCGGCGATCCGCTCGGCGAACCGCTGCAGGTACAGCGGCCAGCCGCCCTCGCCGCCGACCGCGTCGCGCTCGGGCTCCCAGCCCTCGCCATGGCGGTCGAGGTTGCGGTGCTCGAGCTCGACCCGCGTGCGCTCCGGCGTCTCGGCGATGAACCGAACCTCGACCTCGCTGGTCTTGGAGAGGTCCGTCTCGATCTGCCACTGCGGGCTGATGTCCCAGCTGATCACCACCAGATCCGGTGGCTCGTAGGCGAGCACGCGGGCCCAGCGGCACTCGCTGCCATCCACGCCGCGGTCGTATAGCTGGCCCCCCACGCGGGGCTCGAACACCGTCTCGGCGATCTCGACCGCAAGCATGTTGTGCTCGGCCGGCTTGAAGCTGCCGAAGTCTTCGGTGAAGACCGAGAACGCTCGCTCGATCGGCGCCTCGACGACGATCTGTGTGCGTACGGATGTCGCTGCTGCCTGGGTGCTCATGAGCTCTCCTCTTCTCGTTGCTCGACGACCGCCTTATAGGCCGCCAGGGCCTTGCTCCAGAACCGCTCGAGGTCGGCGCGCAGCGCGCCGAGCCCGTCCGGGTCGAGCCGATAGATACGGCGATTTCCCGCGCGGCGATCGATGACCAGTCGCGCGTCCTTCAGCACCTTGAGGTGCTGTGAGACTGCCGGGCGGCTGACCGGCAACCCGTTCGCCAGCTCGCCGACGGCCAGTGGTTGATCGGCGAGTCGCTCGAAGATCGCGCGCCTCGTCGGGTCGCCGAGAGCGGTCCATCCATCAGCTTGGTAAGTCTCCACGGACGGTAAGCTAGCGCTTACCCAGACACTATGTCGTCTGCCCAACTGTCGTGGCGGCCCGCCTTGTGCGTCCGCAGGTCGACTGCCACCCACAGCCCCGAAAGCATCGTCAGACCGGCGACCACCGCGATCGTCCCGCTGAACTCGATCGCGTCCGCCAGGACTCCCGCGAACAGGCCGCCGACCACGTAGCCCATGTCGCGCCAGAACCGGTAGACGCCCACGGTCCCAGCCCGTGCCACCGGCGTCACCGCGTCGGAGATCGCCGCGATCAGGGTTGGATACACGAGCGCCGTGCCGACTCCGAGGCCGACGGCGGCGATAGCAGCCAGCCCCACCTCGCCACCCGAGGCCGCGAGCAGCACGAGCGCCGCCGCCTGCACGAGCATGCCGGCGACGATCAGCGGCTTGCGGCCGACGGTGTCGGACCAGTGCCCGGTCCAGATCTGACCGAGCCCCCAGATCGCCGGATAGAGGCCGGCGACCAGCCCGATCTCGCCCACGCTCGCGCCCTTGGAGGCGAGGAAGAGGGGCGTGACGCCCCAAGCGAGCGCGTCGTTGAGATTGTTGACCAGGCCGGCCTGCGAGCACGCCCGCAGCGCCGACACCCGGTAGGTGGCGTCGGGAAAGGCATCGCGCAATCGCGGAGCCGTTGTCTTCTCGCCGGCGTGATCGCGGGCCTGTTCGAGGGCCACGTGAGCCGCGGTGTCGCGAACGAACAGGACGCAGATCAGCAGCGCCACGGCGGCAATCGCGAAGCCGGCGACGATGAGGACATCGCGGGCGACGAACTCGGCGGCCAACCAGCCACTTGCCGCCGCGGCCACGGCCAAGCCGCCGTAACCGGCCGCCTCATTGATTCCGAGGGCCAGTCCCCGGCGCTCGGGACCGACGAGGTCGACCTTCATGATCACGGTCATCGACCAGGCGAGGCCCTGGTTGACGCCGAGGAACACGTTCGCGGCGACGATCCACCCCCAGCTCGGCGCGAGGGCGATCAAGAGCGGCACCGGCAACGCGATTGCCCATCCCAAGATGAGGAGCCGCCGTCGACCGACTCGCTCCGCGAGCACGCCTGCGCCGAGGTTGGTGAGCGACTTCGCGAGGCCGAAGGCGACGATGAACGACAGCACCGCGGCACTCGAGCTGAGCCCGAACTCCTCCCGGCCGATCAGCGGCAGGGTCGAGCGCTCGAGGCCGACCATCGCCCCGACAAGCGCATTGACGGCGACCAGGAGCGCAAATTGCGGCGCGTTCTCGCGCAGCCCCAGCGCGACCCGGGATCGAGTCAAGCGATCGACGAGCGGCGAGCGCCGGAGCGGTTTGCGGCGACGATCTCGGCCTGGTGCTCAGGCTCCGGTGGAACGTCTGCGATCAGCGCGGCGACGAAGGCATCCTCGGAGTCAAACGCAAGCGCATCGTTGTGGCGGCGTTCGAAGCCGATCGTCGAGGCCGGATGCCCTGAGAGGCCGCGCCCGCATACCGAGCCGGAGTAGTGGGCCGGGTAGAGCAACAAATGGTCCGGCAGCGCCAGCAGACGATCGGTGAGCGATCGGTGGAGAACGCGCGCCATCTCCTCGACCGTCTGCTCACCGTGGGCGTGAAGGTCGGGCCTGCCTGCGTCGCCGACGAGCAGCGCATCCCCGGTTAGAACCATCCAGGGCTCGTCGCCGCGGCGATGGTCGGTCACCAGGTAGGCGTGATGCGCGGCGGTATGGCCCGGAGTCGCCACGGCCTGGATCACCGTGTTGCCGAGCGTAATCAGCTCGCCGTCGGCGAGCGCGTGGTGGTCGAAGTCGACTCCGGCGGCTTCGGGCAGGTAGGCGGTGGCGCTGGTGCGCTCGACCAGCTCGGGTAGCCCCGAGACGTGGTCGGCCTGGACATGGGTCTCGATCACGGCGGCGATCCGGGATCCCTGAGCCTCGGCTGCGGTTACGTACTCGTCGACCAAGTCGGCGTGCGCGTCCACCACGGCGAGCTCGCCGGCGGTGTTGCAGCCGAAAACGTAGGAAGCGCAAGCGGTTTCGTCATTCAGGATCTGTCGAAAGAACATGCACCGACGGTACGCCCGTTCGCACCCGAGTCCTAGAGCCGGTCGGTGATGGCGACCATTCCCTCGCGGCATGGAAGCCGCGAGTGCCGCTCAGCGCTTGCCGATCGATCCTGCGTCGACGGTGCAGCCGGCGACGTTGACCGCGCAACAGTCGCTGAGGGTGGCGATGAACGCCCGCTCGGACGGCGTCGGCTCGCGATCATCGGGCCGCAGCAGGTGGATCGACCGGCGCATCGGCTCGGCTCCTTCAATCCGGAAGCTGACCAGCTCGCCGCGCTCGATCTCGTCGGCGACGACGAGCCTGCTGACGAACCCGATCCCGAGGCCGGCCTGGACCGAGCGCTTGATCGCCTCGTTGGAGTCGAGCTCCCAGCGATTGGCCGGGTGATAGGTCGAACGTGCCATATGGCGCTCGGCCACCGCCCGAGTGCTGGAGCCAGGCTCCCGCACGAGCAGCGTCCAGCGTTCGAGCTCCGCGACCGGCGCTTTGCCCCGTCGAAGCTTGACGTGGCCGGGCGCGGCGATTCCGACCAGCTCATCATCGAGGAAGGGCTCAACCCGGACGCCGGCGGGAAGTTCCGTCTCGCCGGCGATCCCAAGCGAGAACTCGCGCTTGGCGACTCGATCGGCCACCCAGGCGCTGGACCCGATCGCGATGTCGACCTCCACCCCGGGGTGGCGATCCGCGAAGCACTGCAGGAGCGACGGCAGCACGTAGGCGCCGGAGGTGGACGAGGCGGCGAGCGCGAGCGTCCCGGTCTCGGCACCGCGCAGCGCGTCGAGTTCCTCCCCGAGCCCCTGGAGCGTGTCGAGGACTCGCGCAGCGTGCGCAACCACGACCTCGCCCGCCCCGGTGAGGCGGCTGGCGCGGCCGTTTCGCTCGACCAGCCTCTCGCCGATCGCGGCCTCGAGCGTCTTGAGCTGCTTGGTCGCCGACGGCTGGCTGATCTGGCAGGCGTCCGCCGCGGCCGAGATCGAGCCACGGCGATCGACCTCGACCAGGAGCCGAAGCCGGGCCGGGTCGAGCGCATCAACTATGCCGGTTGGGAAAGCCATCTATGAGACGATTCGCCTAGCAGAATAGACGGCGGGGCAGGTAGCTTCGCCTCACCGTGCCAGCGGAAGCTGCCAGGGAGAGACGCCCCGAGGCCTGGATGAACTCGAATCTCGAGGTCCAGGGCTACTGCCTGACCGCCGAGCAGTCGCGGGCGCTTCGCGCCGGCCTGCGCTTCCCAACCGCACTCTGTCTGGCTTTGGTCGTTACCGGCCTGGTGCTCGAATCCACGCTGATCATCCTGGCGTTGGTCCCGATCGGCGCGATCGCCGGGTGGACCTCGCGGCACCCATTCGACCTGCTCTGGAACCACGGTCTTCGGCATCTGACCGGATCACCCGAGCTGCCCCCGAACCCGAGACCCCGACGCCACGCGTTCAAGCTGGCCACGGTCTGGCTGCTGGTGGTCGGGGTGCTGTTCGCCGTCGGACAGCCGGCCGCGGCGCTCGTGCTCGGCGTCATCCTGGTCGGCGTCTGTGGCCTGGTGACGACGACGAGCTTCTGCGTGCCCTCGACCCTGCTCGGCGCGTGGTGGCGCTGGCGCGGGGCGAGCGAGGCCACCAGCTAGACCCGACCCACCCGTCGAGGCCGGCCCGATGACCTCGACCTTCACGCCCGCTCGAGCAGCGAAAGGGTTTGGTAACGCCGCCCACCTAGCGTCGCCTCG
>WHSW01000125.1 GCA_009379895.1 Solirubrobacterales bacterium | reverse complement strand
CGGATCTCCTCCTCGCTCGCCGTCGGGCGCCCGAAGGCGATGTTCTCCCCAACCGTCCCCGAGAAGAGGAAATCGTCGTCGGCCGCGACCGCGACGCTGCGCCGCAGGGAGGTCAGATCGAGCTCCGTAGCCGGCCGACCGCCGAATTCGACCGAGCCACTCCTCGGGTCGTGGAGGCGGTTGATCAGACCCAGCAGGGTGCTCTTTCCCGATCCCGAGGCACCGACCACGGCGACCGCGCGCCGGGGGTGGATCTCGAGCTCGATCCCCTCCAGCGCCAGGTGGCCGCGGTGCCCGGCCCTGACGTCGCGAAACGAGACCTCGGCGCGGCGGGGGACGGGGGTCGAGCCGGGCGCCGAGGCGATCCGTGGCCGGCGCTCGAGGATCTCGGCGATGCGGTCGGTCGAGGCGATCGCCTGCTGGACCATGGTCATCCAGTAGGCGATCGTCGCCGCAGGACCGATCAACAGCAGCGCGTAGGTGAAGAAGCTCGTGAACTCCCCGACCGAGATCTCGCCGTCGATCGCCTGGTGGCCCCCGTAGAGGAGGACGACCAGCAGCCCCAGGCTGGGGATTGCCGCCAGCGTCGGCGTGAACCGCGCCTCGATCCGGGTGGCGGTGAGCGCCGAGGCGAGCATCTCCGCGGCGGAGCTTCGGAAGCGCTTGCTCTCGATCCGCTCCCGGGAGAAGGCCTTGACCAGGCGGACGCCGACGATGTTCTCCTGGGCGATCCTCGCCAGCTCCCCGATCCGCTGGCGCACCTCCGCGAGCCGCGGGGTCGCGGCCCGGTCATAGAGCAGGATCGCCACCACCAGCACCGGGACCGGAGCAAGGGTGAGCGCCGCGAGGTCGGCGTCGAGGGTGAACATGACCAGCGCGGCGAGCAGGATGCTGCCCACGTCCTGCGCGAGCGATGGGATGCCGGCTCCGAGGAAGAAGCGGATCGGGCGCAGGTCGACGGTCCCGCGGGAGACGAGCTGGCCGGTGGGCAGCGAACCGATCGTCTCCAGGTCGAGGTCCTGCAGGTGCGCGTAGTAGCGCTGGCGGAGGTCGTACACGACGCGGAGCCCGAGCCTGCCGGCAAGCAGCTGCCGGGCCGCCTGGGAGAGGCTGCCGATCAGGCCGACGGCGCCGATCGCGAGCGCGGCGCGGAGGATCCCGGCCTCGTCGCCGTCCTGGATCTCGTCGACCCCCTTGCCGACCAGCAGCGGGACCGCGACCACCGCGAGGATCGCGCCCGCGGCGACCGCGGTCGCCAGCGCGAGCTGGCCGCGGTAGGGGCCGAGGATGGCGAGCAGGTCGCGGAGCGTCGCGCGCGGAGGCGTCTGGTCAGCGCCGGGCGCCGCCGCCCGCCCCCCGTGCCCGCGCCGCTTCCCGCTGGCCTCTTCGCTCACGGGAACGTGACCCTATATGGTCGGGGATCGTGGAACCGCAGGCCGGGGCGGTGGGGGGCGAAAGGCGCTCGCGATGGGTGCGCCGCCGGGGTCGGCTGATCGCCTATCGCCTCCGGCCGGTGAGCGGGCTCGATCCCTCCCAGCCGCGCCGCCGCCGCGGCCGCGAGCGTCAGCGCCTCGGCGCGCTCGAGCTGGTTGCCTCGCAGGGGGCGCGGATCCGCGCCGCCGCCGAGCGCCATGGCGTCGCCGAGGAGGCGATCGCCGGGGCGATCCTCTTTGACGCCCTGGAGAACCCCTATCTGCGACCGTTCGCGCGGCTCGGTCCCGGCAAGGTTCGCCCCGGCCACCTCACCCGCCTCAGCGTCGCCGAGCTCGCCGAGCGGGCTGGCCGTGTCCCGCACGCGCCCCGGGGTGCGCTGGAGCGCTGGCGGCTGCTGCGACGTCCGCCGGCGGCGATCGACTACATCGCGGCGATTCTCTCTCACCACGCCGCCGACTACAGGCAGATCGCTGGGGTGGAGATCGGCGAGGACGTCGGCGTGCTCCTGACCCTGTACCAGGGCGGCGACAGCGATCTCAGGGCCGCGCAGCTGGCGCGGCGGCGTGCCGAGGACCCGGCGGCGGTGCCGCTGGCCGCCGACGAGATGGGCCCCTGGGTGGAGCGGAACGCCGGCTTCGTCCGGGCGGCGCTGCGCGGGGAGCCGAGCATCGAGGCCGTCGGGCGTGGGGCCCGGCGGGTGAGGTCTGCGCGGCTGCAGGTCGGGACCAGTACGGCAGCGCAGGTTCGATCGCCGATCGCCCGCGGGAGCGGGACGCCAGCGCCCTCGGCGCCGAGTCGGGGAGCCGAGTTGCGCTGATTTGAGTCCGGGTCGTCGGACCGGGTCAGCGCGCGGTTGCGGGCGCGACGTGCGCGGTGGCCACCAGGCGCTCCCCGCGAGGATCGAGGCCGA
Organism: Solirubrobacterales bacterium; assembly: GCA_009379895.1. Lineage (GTDB taxonomy): Bacteria > Actinomycetota > Thermoleophilia > Solirubrobacterales > 70-9 > WHSW01. The sequence continues at coordinate 9,014 of WHSW01000125.1, read as the reverse complement.
TCACCCGAACGGACACGCCGCGCCCTCGTGCGGTTGCCGGTAGCCGCCGTCCCTGGGCGAGCGGCAGCCGGTGCCAGCGCCCCCGCAGCAAGACGCGGGCGCGCACGCGGCGCAGCTTCGGGCCGGTCGTCCGGACGTCGATCGAGCGTGCGCCGCGCCTGATCACGAGCCCGCGTCGCGGGCTCGCGCGCAGGTCGAGCACCCGCCCGCGGCCGACGGCGCGCAGGCGGGTCCGGCAGCGTGGCATCGCGACGCTCAGGCGCCGCGAGCCGAGCACCGGGACGCTCGTGACGGTGGCGCCGCGGCAGCGCAGGCTCGTGCCGCGGGTGAGCAGCAGCGCATCGCCTCGCCTCGGGCGGGGCAGCCACCCGTCGCGCGGGACGTCGATCGATCGGAACCCCACGCGGGTTCGGATCGGCGCCGCCTCGGCGGACGCTGTCTCCGCCCAGGCCGAGCACGAAGGGCGGCTCGTCCCGGCGCGGACCGCGGCGACGACGTCGGCGGAGATGTCGGCCTGGTTGAGGAGCGTGTTCGGGGTGATGAAGCTCAGCACGCCACTGTGCACGACGGGGAATGTCTGCCGGCCGATCGCCTGGAAGCCCGGCGCGGGGATCGGCTGTAGGGCGATCGACGTGGACCGCTCGGCGAGCGCGCTCGCCTCGCCCACGATCCCGTCGCTGGGGTTGTAGTAGTCGAACAGCGAGGGGACGAGCGGGATGTCGACTGCCGTCCCACCGATCACCGTCACCGGGCAGCCGATCTCCTGGCGCGGGTTCCAGGCGGCCAGGAACGGGTGCGAGAGCTCCTTGATCGTCGCCTCGCCAAGGCTCCCGAAGACATCCTTGAGGATGTCGAGCACGGCCTCGCAGATCACCTGCTCGATCCGGTTCGCCTCGTGGCATTGGCCGTCCTGCAGCGTTTCGGCGAGGTCGGCCCCGAACGACCCGGTGTGGGGGGTGCCCAGCGTGGTCAGCGACTGGACCGTCGGAAGCGCTGTCGCGCTGCCGGGGCCCTGGGTGATCGCCGAGCGCGACCACAGCCCTCCGTCGGAATGCGCGACGAGCTGCACCGAGTCGACGCCGTATTCCGTGCGGAGGAAACCGAGCAGCGTGTCGAGCGCGCGGCCGTTGGCGTCGAGCTCTCCGTTCGAGTCGATCGTCGCGTCGTTGGGAGGCGCGGGCTGTCCCGGGCCGAGGCAGGGCGACGGCGGGAGTGCGCCCCCGCGGGCGACCGGTGCGGTGAAGACGGAGAAGCCGGCCGCCCGCAGGGCGGCCGCCGGACCGTCGGGGTTGCTCCAGGTCAGGCCCTCCTGGCCGGCGCACGAGGGATCAGGGGTCGAGAAGGGGGTGCTCGTATCGAACCCCGAGACGAGCACCACGGCCGGCTCGCCATGCGCTGCCGGGGCGGCCGCGAGCGCCACGGCCGCGATCCCGCAACCGACCACCAGTATCCGGGCCCGCCTCCAGATCCCCCGCATCGCGGGCACTCTACTCCGGGCGGCCGTCGGAGCCAGGTCCGGGCGCGGCCCCGACCTCGAACGGCGTCGACGAGGACGAGCTCGCCGTCTCGCTTCACGCTCGCGCGCGACCGACCGTTCGCCTCGCGAGGGGCCGCCGACGCTATGCTGGCCCCGAGAGCTGGGAAGGGGTCGGGGATCCTTGGCGGAGCCGAATCGATCGATGGCTGAGCGTACGCCGAAGGCGCCCCTTGGACGCTCGCCTGGTTCTCGGGTCGGATGACGCTGCGAGCCTTTCCCGTCCTGCACGCCAAGGACGTCGAGGCGGTTGCCGCCTTCTATCTGCTGCTCGGGTTCAGCGAGCGGTCGCGACTGCCGGGTCCCGACGGCGATGCCGGTTTCATCGGGCTGCGCCGCGGTGACGCCGAGCTCGGGGTGACCACGGAGGAGTCGCCGCGGATGCTCGCCGGCGTCGAACCCGGAGCGGGCCCGCGCGGGGAGCTCTTCATCTACGTCGACGACGTCGACGCTACGGTGCGCCAACTGCGCGATGGGGGTGGCGAGATCGCGCGTGAGCCCGTGGACATGCCGTGGGGCGAGCGGGTGGCGTTCGTGTTCGATCCCGAAGGCAACCTGGTCTCGCTCGCGTCGGCCGCCGTCCGGTAGTCGCGTGCGTCGAGGCAGGGCGAAGGGGGCGGTCGCCGCCGAGCCGGTCTTTGAGGAGGCGATCTCGTGAGCCCGAGCTGGCCGGCGATCGGCACCGTCGCCCTTGGCGACGACCTGACCGTGCGGCGGGTCGGCTTCGGCGGCGCTTGGCTCACCGGCCCGGGGACCTACGGCCCGCCCCCCGACCTCGACGCCGCCCGCGCCATCGTCCGGCGCGCCGTCGACGAGGGCTTTCAGCTCATCGACACCGCCGACTGCTACGGCCCCGCGCCGGCCTCTCCAGCGCGGGCGACTGAGGGCCGGTTCCAATGCGGGGGCACCCACACGGCCGGCGCGTAGCGCTCTGAGGAAATGTCCTTCGCAGCTCGCACCGAGAACGCCCGCGGCCCGCTGCACTATCCCCAATTCCGGCGCGCTCTGCTGAGTCGGGCGGCGTCCACCGCGGGAGACTGGATGCAGATCGTGGCGGCGGGCTGGCTCACCTACCAGCTCACCGACAGCGCCGTCGCCGTCGGTGCCCTGACCGCTCTCTCGCGCGGCCCAGCGATCGCCCTCAGCTCTTATGGCGGCGTTCTGGCGGATCGCTTCGATCGCCGTCGTCTGGGGATCGCGTGTTGCGCTGCTCAAGCGCTGGCCGCCGCCGCGCTGGCGATCCTGACCTGGGATGGCGAGGTCGATCTCGCGGCGTTGTACTCGCTCACGTTGGCCATCGGATTGGCCAACGCGCTGAGCAACTCGGCGATCCAGATCGCGGCGACCACGACGGTCCCGCCCGAGCTCTCCAAGCGGGCGATCGCGCTGACGTCGGTCACGTCGAGCACCGCCCGGGCCCTGGGGCCGGCGCTCGGCGGGGGTCTGGTGGCGGTGCTCGGCCCCGGGCCGTGCTTCACCGCCAACGCCCTCTCCTTCGTCGTCGTCGTCGTCGCGCTGGCCACCATCGCCCCATCGCACGAGAAACCGGCGCCCGGGTCCCCACAGGGCCTTCGCGAGACGATCAGCGCCGCCCGCGCGCACCAGGTGCTGGCGGTGGCGCTGGTGGCCGCCGGGCTGTTCGCGACCCTGGTCGCACCGCTGCAGGAGCTCGCGCCGGCGATCGCCCGGCGCAACGGCGACGGCGCTCACGTGCTCGGGTTCCTGCTCGCCGCGCTGGCGGTGGGCGGCATCCTGGGAAACCTGGTTCTCAGCCGCCTGTCGGAGCGTGGCGTTGCGCGGAGCCAGCTGGTCAGCGGAGGCATGCTCGCCTGCACGGCGGCGCTCCTGTCGCTGGCCGCGGACGGGGGATATGCGCTGGACATCGCGGCCATGCTCTGCGCCGGCGCGTGCTGGCAGATCATCTACGTGGAGACCCTGAGCGTCGTCCAGCTCGAGGCGCCACGCGGCTCCAGCGGGCGCATGGTCGGCCTCTTCTACACGACGTTCCTGGGCGGACTCACCGTGGGAGCGATGGCGATGGGAGCGGTCTTCGATCTCGCAGGGGTCGATATCGGACTGGCGATTTCGGCCGCCGGCCTGGCCGTGTACGCGCTCTGGCGCATGCGAGGTGCAGCGCTCGATGGCGACGGAGCGGCGCAGTCGAAACAGGGATCCGCGGAGCAGTAGATCCCCGGGTGAGACGTCCCCGTCCCCTCCGGGTATGAGTGTCGCCGGAGCGGTCCGGGGGGCGCCACGCACGCCCTCAGGGGGCGGTCAAGGTGCTACGCTATGCCACGCAATGGACGTTTCGGTGCGCGAGCTGCGCAATCACACCGCGCGCGTGGTTGGCGCGATCGAAAGCGGCGAGCGCGTCGTGCTCACCGTTCACGGACGACCCGTGGCGGATATCGTCCCGCGCGCCGAGCGAGCCGAGCGCAGAACGAGTGAGCGGCTGCTGCGCGAGCTCGGCGAGTTGAGCGAGCTCGCCGAACAGCTTGATGTGCGCGCGCCCGCCGAGGACTTCGACGTCGGCCTGACGACCGACGACATGCGGTGAGCGACGGCTACCTGGCCGACACGAGCGTGTTCGTCGCCGCCGAGCAACGACGGCCGCTCGGGAGCCCGCCCGAGGGCGCCGCGCGGGTTTCGGTCGCGACCCTGACCGAGCTCGGAGTCGGGGCCCGACGAGCGGAGGGCGAGCGGTTGCGCCAGCTCCGCAGGGCGACCCTGGACCGCGCCCGCCGTTTCATCGCGTTGCCCTACGACGAGCTCGTCGCCGACCGACTTGCCGACCTGCTCGCAACCGCGCGTGAGCAGCGCCGCCGCGCCGGCGCGATGGACGCGATCATCGCCGCCACCGCCATCGCACACGGCCTGACCGTATGGAGCCAGGACGACGACTTCGAGGTGCTCGCCGAGCTGGCGCCCGAGCTGCGCGTCAAGCGCGGCTAGTTTCGCCGCCGCCGTGGCCGTCCCCGGCCGCGCTCCCGTAGCCACCGCCGCCCGGCGTCTCGATCCGCAGCCGATCGCCGGCGCGCAGCTCGCCGCTCGCCTTCGAGGGCAGCGGCTCTCCGTTGAGCAGGTTCTTACCCGGAGCGCCGTCGGCGCCCCCGCCGCGACCGCGGGGCGGGTGGCGGCGGCGTTCGGTGATCAGCGTGTAGCGCATCGGCTCCAGGGCCTCGATCTCGCGCACGATCCCGTCGCCGCCGCGATGGCGCCCGGCCCCGCCCGAGCCGCGCCGCACTCCCAACTCGCGAACCCGCACCGGGTACTCGGTCTCGAGCGCCTCGATCGGCGTGTTGAGCGTGTTCGACATCGCGACGTGGATCGCGCTCGGGCCGTCGGCGTCCGGGCACGCGCCCTGGCCGCCGCCGATCGTCTCGTAGTAGGTCCACTCGCGTTGGGCTTCGCCGGCCTCGGCCCGCCCGTCGCCGGGATGCTGCGGCGCCGACGGCGCGGGCGCCAGGGTCAGGTTGTTCATCGTCCCCTGGCCCTGGCCGACCCCGTGGGTCGCCGAGCCGAGCGCGGCGAGGACCAGGTCGGCGACCCGGCTCGAGGTCTCGACGTTGCCGGCCACCACCGCGCCGGGCGGGCGCGCGTTGAGCAGGCAGCCCGGCGGCGCGAGCACCTCGACCGGGCGGTAGGCGCCCGCCGAGGGCGGCGCGTCGGGGTCGGTGAGCGCGCGCACCGCGAAGAACGCCGCCGACTTGGTCACCGACAGCGGGCAGTTGAGGTTGCCGGGCACCTGCTCGGCGCTGCCGGTGAAGTCGAGCGTCAGCGCGTCACCCGCGATTCGTGCGCTGACTCGCACGGTCACGTCGCGCGAGCCGCCGGGTCCCCCCTCGAGCACGTCCTCGGCCGCGTACTCGCCGTCGGCCAGCTCGCTGAGCGCCGCCCGCGTCCGGCGCTCGGCGTAGTCGAGGATCTCCGCCATCGCCGTGCCCAGGCCGTCGGCGCCGTGGCGCTCGACCAGCTCGCCGACCCGACGCGCTCCGGTCAGGTTCGCCGCGCGTTGCGCGCGCAGGTCGGCGAGGCGCTCCTCGGGCCTGCGCATCCGGTCCGCGAGCCCACGCAGGACCTCGTCGTCGGCCCGGGTCGGGGCGATCACCACCCCCTCCTCGTCGAGCGAGGTCGAGTCGGCGGGCATGCCCCCGGGCGTCGGGCCGCCGATGTCGGCGTGGTGGGCGCGGCTGGCCGCGAACCCGATCAGCCTCCGGTCGGCGAACAGCGGTGAGATCAGGGTGATGTCGGGCAGGTGGGTGCCGCCGCGGTAGGGGTCGTTGAGGATCCACAGGCCGCCCTCGCGCTGCTCGGCGTCGAGCACCGCGGCGACCGCGTCGGGCATCGAGCCGAGGTGCACGGGGATGTGCTCGGCCTGCATGACGAGCTCGCCGTCGGCCGCGAACAGGGCGGTCGAGCAGTCGTGGCGCTCGGTGATGTTGGGCGAGCGCGCGGAGCGGATCAGGACCGCGCCCATCTCGTCGCAGGCGGCGCGCAGGGCGCCGACCAGCACCTGCAGCGAGACGGGGTCGAGCCCTCGGTCGGTCACCGACGATCGGCTCCGCTTCGGCCGGTCATCCGCGCTCGGCCACGATCGTCCCGGCGTCGTCGACGCGCGCGCCCCACCCCGGTGGCAGGGCGAGCGTCGCCTCCGGGAGCTCGAACACGCACGGCCCCCGGGCCTCGGTGCCCGCGGGGGGCTCGCCGCGCAGCACCTCGGCTTCGACCCAGGCGCCCTCGAAGCGAGCCCGGCGAGCGCCGCGGGCCAGCTTGCCGCCGGCCGCCGCGCGCGGGCGCGGGCGCGGCCCCGGCTCGATCACCGCGACGCGCACGGTCACCAGGTCGACCCGACCCTCGGGGTCGCGATAGCCGTAGCGGCGCTCGTGCTCGGCCTCGAATGCCTCGACCAGCTCGATCGGGTCCGGGTCGGGTGGCCCCGGGATCGCCAGCTCGAAGGCCTGGCCGCGGTAGCGAAGCTCATAGACGACCTCGACGCGGGCCGCCTCGAGCCCCTCCGCCAGCGGCTCGCGCAGTGCCTCGACCTCGGCGGCGATCCGGGGCGCGCCGAGCTGCTCGGCGCTCAGCATCACGGTGCGGGCGGTGTCGCGGCGGCGGTCCGAGGCCAGCAGCCCGAGCGCCGAGAGCACGCCGCTGGCCCGCGGGCAGAGGATGCGCTCAATCTGAAGCTCCGCGGCGATCGCCGCGGCATGCATCGGCCCGGCCCCGCCGAACGACATCAGCGCGAAGGCGCGGGGGTCGATGCCGCGCTCGACGGTGACCACCCGCAGCGCCCGGACCATCTCCTGGTTGGCCACCCGCACGATTCCCTCGGCGGCCTCGAGCTCGGAGAGCCCGAGCCCAGCGGCGAGCCCGCCGACCGCCTTACGAGCCGCGCCGGCGTCGAGCGCCACCCCGCCGGCGAGCCGAGAGGACGCATCGAGGTAACCGAGCAGGAGGTTGGCGTCGGTCACGGTCGGCTCGGCGCCGCCGCGCCCGTAGGCGGCGGGCCCGGGCTCAGAGCCTGCCGAGCGGGGCCCGACCCGCAGCGCGCCGCCGGCGTCGCGCCAGCCGATCGAGCCGCCGCCGGCGCCGACGGTGTGGACGTCGACCATCGGCAGCTGGATCGTTCGCCCGCCGACCTCGCGGGCGACGGCCTGGCGCACGCTGCCGTCCTCGACCACGCAGACGTCGCAGGAGGTGCCGCCCATGTCGAAGCCGAGCACGTCGCCGTCGCCCGACAGGCGCGCGAGCAGCCCGGCGCCCACCGCGCCCCCGGCCGGCCCCGAGAGCACGCTTCCGGCGCCCGCCCGCGCGGCCTCCGCTGCGGGCGCGACGCCGCCGGAGGACATCATCACCATCGGCTCGGGCAGGCCGCGCTCGCGCGTGGCGCCCGCGAGCCGGCCCAGGTAGCGGCCGAGCAGGGGGGAGAGGTAGGCGTCGATGACCGTCGTCGAGCAGCGCTCGTACTCGCGGAACTGGGCCAGCACCTCGTGGGAGGCCGAGACGTGGACGCCGTCCAGGCGCTCGCGAAGGCGCTCGGCGAGCGCCCGCTCGTGGGCCGGCTCGAGGTAGGAGAAGAGCAGGCAGACGGCGACCGACTCGGCGCCCGAGGCGGCCAACCCGTCGACCAGGCGCTCGATCTCGCGCTCCTCGAGCGCTTCGAGCACGCCCGCGGGACCGACGCGCTCGCGCGCCCCGAACCGCAGCTCCTCTTCGACCAGCGGGTCCGGCTTCGGGGCGCAGAGCCGGTAGAGGTGGGGCCGGTCCTGGCGGGCGACATCGAGCAGATCGGTGAAGCCCGCCGTCGCAACCAGCGCCGTGCGCGCGCCCCGCTCCTCGAGCAGGGCGTTGGTGCCGACCGTCATCCCGTGGGCGAACGCCTCGACGCCGTCGGCGGCGGCGCCGGCGCGCTCGAGCGCGACCTCGATCGCCGCCAGCACGCCCTCGGACTGGTCGGCCGGGGTGCTGGGCGCCTTGGCCGTGTGCAGGGTGCGGCCGTCGTAGACGACCGCGTCCGTGAAGGTCCCACCGACGTCGACGCCGAGCAGCAGCACGAGCGAAAACTAAGGCCCCGGCCGCTGGACGAGCCGGCCGGGGCCTCATCTCCCGTGGCGGCCGCCGCAGCGACCAACCCCACGCGCAGGTCTCAGGCGGCCGAGTGGACGCTCCGGCGACCGTGCGGGTCGCGGTCATCGCTCAGCTCCTCGAGCGTCTCGAGCGGCAGCTCGGCGCTGCTGGGCGTCTCCTCGAGATGCTTGTGCGACGGGCAGTAATCGCGCCCTGGAAGCGGCTCGCGCCGGCACGGGGTCCCCCTGCGCGTATGCGCGCGGCACTGGCGCTGGACGCCGTCGAGGCCGGCACCGTCCGGCAACCGCTCGAGGAACTCGAGCGCCAGGCCGAGGTTGCGATCGATCACCGTCCAGACGCGGGGCTGATCGTTGATCGCGAAGTGCACCCGCACCTCGTTGAACAGAGTCCGCGCCGGCCGGGCGAAGTAGCGCCGGTCGCGGGTCAGACGACGGATCGCCTCCTCGCAGGCGTCGAGCACGAGCTGCTTGTTGTGACAACCGGTCCGGTCGCGCTCGTCCTCGATCACCGCGGGGGCGATCTCCCGGTAGATCGAGCGGCTGAAGCGGTACATCTCTCGGATCCCCTTTCGCGTTGCCAGTCCGTGGACGTCCGGGTGGCGATAAAGGCGCTCGCACCGGACACTGTGATCATGGCCCGATTGGTCCGAGTCTAAAAGGGCACTTGGTTAAGCACAGATTAACCGATCGTAGGAGCAATAGATCCTCCGATCGGATGAAGAGCGGGCGGAGATGCGAGCCGCGCGCGCGGCGAGCGGCGCCCGACCGGCGGCCCACCAGCCCCGCTTCGGCCGGCCTACGTCCAGCGCTCGCGCGTGAGCTCACCGTCGCCGCGGACGATGAGATGGAACCCGTCGAGGTCGGGATCGGGGAGCGGGAAGTCGGCGCGCCGG
>WHSW01000124.1 GCA_009379895.1 Solirubrobacterales bacterium | reverse complement strand
GGTCTCGGTGCTGCACGGCGCGCGGACCGACCTGCTCGACGGCGTGCTCGGGGGGACCGAGGAGACGACCACCGGGGTGATTCGCCTGCGGGCGCTCGAGGCCGAGGGCAGGCTCGCCCACCCGATCGTCGCGGTCAACGACGCGCGCACGAAGCGCTTCTTCGACAACCGCTACGGCACGGGGCAGTCGACGATGGACGGCATCATCCGCGCCACCAACGTGCTGATCGCCGGGCTGCGGGTGGTGGTGATCGGCTACGGCTGGTGCGGCAAGGGCGTCGCGATGCGGGCCAAGGGGCTCGGGGCGCAGGTGATCGTCTGCGAGATCGACCCGCTGCGCGCGCTCGAGGCGCTGATGGATGGCTTCGAGGTCATGCCCGGGGTGCAGGCGGCGCGCCGCGGCGACGTGTTCGTCTCGGTCACCGGCAACCGAGACGCGATCGACGGCCCGATGTTCGAGGCGATGAAGTCGGGCGCGATCGTCTGCAACGCCGGCCACTTCGACGTCGAGGTCAACAAGGCCGACCTCGACGCGATCACCGCCGAGCGATTCGAGACACGGCCGATGGTCGCCGGGCACCGCACCGCGGACGGCCGCGAGATCTTCCTGCTCGCCGAGGGCCGGGTGGTCAACCTCGCGGCGGCGGAGGGGCACCCCGCCGCGGTGATGGACATGAGCTTCGCCAACCAGGCGCTGGCCGCCGAGTACCTGGTCGAGCACGCGACGGAGCTCGAGCCGCGCGTCTACGGCGTCCCGGAGCCGATCGACGCCGAGGTCGCGCGCCTGAAGCTCGCCTCGCGGGGCGCCGAGATCGACTCGCTGACCGACGCCCAGCGCCACTATCTGGCCTCCTGGGAGCAGGGCACCTGAATGAGGCGCCGGCCGGTGGCGCGCCCGGCGCGGTGGTCCCCGGCCGCCCATTTGAGAGGATCGCCGCGATGAGAGCGATGGTGATGGCGGCCGGGCTCGGGACCAGGCTGCGACCGCTGACCTACGAGGTGCCGAAGCCGATGGTGCCGGTGGCCAACCGGCCGGTGATCGAGCACCTCCTGATGCTGCTGCGCGCGCACGGCTTCGAGCAGGTGATCGCCAATCTGCACTGGTTCCCGGAGACGATCACCGGGCGGCTCGGCGACGGCTCGGAGCTCGGGATCGAGCTCGTCTACCGCCACGAGCCCGAGCTGCTGGGCACGGCGGGCGGCGTTCGCAACGCCGGCGACTGGCTGGTCGCCGAGGACGACACCTTCGTGGTCATGGCCGGCGACGCCCTCACCGACATCGACCTCGGCGCGCTGGTGGCCGCCCACCGGGCCAACGACGGCCTGGCGACGATGGCGGTCAAGCGGGTGCCGAACGTGCGCGAGTACGGGGTCGTGGTCACCGGCCCCGACGGGCGGGTCGAGGGCTTTCAGGAGAAGCCCGATCCGGCCGAGGCGCTCTCCGATCGCGCCAACACGATGGTCTACGTGCTCGAGCGCGAGATCTTCGAGCTGTTTGGCGACCAACCCGACCCGGACTTCGCGAAGGACGTCTTCCCGGCCCTGCTGGCCGCCGACGTCCCGTTCTACGTGCACGACGTGGACGCCTACTGGAACGACGTCGGCTCGATCGACGAGTACCTGCAGGGCAACCTGGACGTCGTCGACGGACGGGTGGGCGTCGAGCCGCTGGGAGCGCTGGTCGAGGCGACCGCCGACCCCGACGAGCCGGGGGAGCATCGCCTCCCCGAGCCGCGGGGCGGGCTGCCGGCCGGCGCCGAGCTCGACGGTCGCGTCCTCGTCGGCGCGGGCGTCGAGCTCGGCGAGGAGGTGCGGATCGACGGACCGGCGGTGCTCGGCGCCGGGTGCCGGATCGGCGCGCGGTCACGGATCAGGCAGTCCGTGCTGCTGCCGGGCGCCGAGGTCCCGCCCGGCGGGTACCTGGTCGGTGCGATCGCCGGCGCCGAGGGCGCTCTCACGCCCCGCGACGGGTGAGAAGGCGGCCGGGGGGCCACGCTCGGGAGCCGAGGCTCGCGGCATCGGCCACCGGCTGCGAGCGGGTGCCGCGGCTGCGGTTGCGGGAAACCCCGCGACCGTCTCTGCGGTCATTCACGGACGTGCCGGGGCGCCCCGTGCTCAATTCTTTGAGCTGGTGTCCGAAGGAGATCCGGGTCCGCTGGAAAGGTCGCTCTTGAACGGCAATCACACCGCTCAGGAGCCGCTCTTTCGCGCGCTCGCGACCAGCGCCCCGGTCGGGATCTATGAGATCGACCCCGATGGGCAGTTCGTGTTCGTCAACGAGCAATGGTGCGCGCTGGTGGGCGTCGCGGCCGAGGAGGCGCTCGGCCGCGCCTGGGATCACTTCATCGATCCGGACGATCGCGCGCGGGTGGTCGCCGAGTGGGAGGCCGCGGTCGACGCCGGCCGCGAGTTCGCGATCGAGTATCGCTACCGGCGCCCGGACGGCCGCGAGGTCTGGATCGACGGTCGCGCGGTGGCGGTCAGCGATCCCGACGGCGAGCCGCTCGCCTTCCTCGGGTCCGTCGTCGACGTCACCGAGCGGCGCGCCAGCGAGCGCGCCGCGAGGGCCCTGGCCGCGATCGTCGACTCCTCCGCCGAGGCGATCATCTCGATCGACCTCGACGGGATCGTCCGGACCTGGAACCCGGGCGCCGAGCGGGTGTTCGGCTACCTGGCGGCGGAGATGGCCGGCTGCTCGATCGAGGTCCTGGTGCCACCGGACCGCACGAGCGAGTTGCCCGAGCTGCTCGACAAGGTTCGTCGCGGCGAGCGAGTCGAGAACTTTGAGACGGTCCGCATCGACAAGGAGTTCCGGCCGATCGACGTCGCGCTGACCGTCTCGCCGATCCGCGACGCGGAGGGCGCGGTCGCTGGCGTGGCGGGGATCCTGCGCGACATCTCGAGCCAGAAGGCCGCCGAGCGCCAGCTGGTCACCGAGCGTCGTCAGCTCGCCGACGCCCAGCAGATCGCCAGGGTGGGCAGCTGGGAGATCGATGCGGCGAGCGGCCGCTGGACCTGGTCGGCACAGCAGTTCCGCAACCACGGGTTCGATCCAGACGCCGCGGTCCCCTCGCGCGAGCGGGTGCTCGATCGCGTTCACCCCGACGACCGCGAGGAGTTCGAGCGTCGCCTCGACGAGCTCGAGGCCGAGCCCGAGGAGTTCTCGGTCGAGTACCGCATCGTGCTGCCCGACTCTCAGGTGCGAACCCTTGAGGTACACGGTCGCACCCTCGAGGGCTCCAGCGGCCTGATGGGCACGAGCCGCGACGTGACCGCCGAGCGCGACGCGGAACGGCTCAAGGACGAGTTCCTGGGCTTGATCTCGCACGAGCTGCGCACGCCGCTCACCTCGATCATCGGCTATACGGAGCTGCTCGCCGAGGTCGATGCGACGAACCTGTCGCGCGAGGGACGGCGGTTTCTCGAGGTCATCGATCGCAACTCGCGTCGCGAGCTCGGGCTGGTCGGCGATCTGCTGCTGCTCACGCGGATCACCGCCGGTGGGTTCGAGGTCGAGTTCCGTCGCCTGGACGTCTCCGAGCTCGCGGCGGCGAGCGTCGACGGCGCCCGCCCGGCGGCCGCGAAGGCCGGGCTCGAGCTCGAGGCCGAGATCGCGCCCGGGGTGATCGCCGACGGCGACCAGCACCGGATCGCCCAGGTGCTCGAGAACCTGATCTCGAACGCGATCAAGTTCACTCCGGCGGGCGGGCGGGTGACGGTGCGCCTGTTCGCGACGGACGCCGCCGCCGTGTTCGAGGTCACCGACACGGGGATCGGGATCGAGGCGCAGGACCTCGGGCGGCTCTTCGATCGCACGTATCGCGCCGAGGAGGCCGAGCGGCGCCACATCCCGGGGACCGGCCTTGGGCTGACCATCGTCAAGGCGATCGTCGACGCGCACGAGGCGCGGATCGCCGTCGAGAGCCAGCCGGGCGAGGGGACCACCGTGCGGATCGAGCTGCCGACGCGGGCTCGTGCGCCGGGCGGCCCGACGGTCGATGGCTAAGGCTCCCCGCATCGGCCGGGTGCTGATCGCCGACGACGAGCGCGACATCGTCGAGCTGGTCAGGATCGTGCTCGAGCGGGCCGGCTACGAGGTCGTCACCGCGCGCGAGGGAGACAGGGCGCTCGAGCTCGCCCGCGAGCACCCGCCCGCGATCTGCATCCTCGACGGCGCGATGCCGGGACTGGCCGGGTTCGAGGTCCTGGCGAGGCTGCGCGCCGAGGGCGCGACCGCCGAGGTCCCGGTGCTGATGCTGACGGCGACGGTCGACGAGGAGCGCGAGATCCGCCGCCACGGGGTCGAGCCGGACGGCTTCATGCGCAAGCCGTTCGACAACGCCAGCCTGCTCTCGGAGGTCGCGCGCCTCATAGGCTAGGCGGGTGAGCCGCCGCCCCCACGCACGCGGATGAGCGTTCACGCGCCCCGCCGCACGCGGTCGACGCCGACATCGCGCGGTCGATGACCGCCCGTCGCCGGCTGGTCCGGGTCCCGGCCTCCTCGGCGAACCTCGGGCCGGGCTATGACGTGCTCGCCGCCGCGCTCTCACTGGAGCTCGAGCTCGAGGTCAGCGAGGCCGGCGCGTTCTCGGTCGAGGCCGGCCCCGACCTGCCCGCCGATCGCTCCAACCTCTGCGTGCGCGCGTTCGAGGCGCTGCGGCCGGCCGACGGGCTGCGCTTCGAGATCCGCAGCGAGATCCCGCTCGCGCGCGGGCTCGGGTCGAGCGCCGCCGCGATCGTCGCCGGGCTCCTCGCCGCCGACCACATGTTCGAGCTCGGGCTCGACCGCGAGCAGCTCTACGCGCGCGCGGTGGAGATCGAGGGCCACCCCGACAACGTCGGCGCGGCGCTCTATGGCGGCTTCGTCCTCTGCCCGACCGCGGGCGGCGGCGAGCCCCCGCCCCCGGTGCGACTCGGCCCTCCCCACGGGCTCGAGGCGGTCCTGGTGTTGCCGAGCGACACGGTCCCGACCGCCGAAGCGCGGGCCGCGATGCCGGCCTCGGTCGCGCTTGAGGACGCGGTCGCCAACGTCGCCGCCGCGACCCAGCTCGTGCTCGGCGTGGAACGCTCGGACCTCGGGCTGATCGCCCGCGGGCTCGCCGACCGCCTGCACCAGCCCGCCCGCCGGCGACTCTACGAGCGCTCGATGCAAATCGTCGACTCGGCGCCGGGCATGGGCGCCCTCGGGGCGACCATCTCGGGCGCCGGGCCGTCGGTGATGCTGTGGTCGTTCTGGCAGGACACGGGCCGCGTGGTCGAGGCGGCGAGCGCCGCGACCGACGGCTGGGCGGAGGTGCGCCGGGTGCCGTTCAGCCCTCTCGGCGCCGACGTCGCGGAGCTGTAGGTACCGAGCCCCTCGCCTCCTCCACTTCGCGTCCGGGGGCGACGGGGTTGCCGGGCCTCGTCGGCCGGGCTCGCCGGGGGCGATCTCGACGGTCTGCGCGCCGGGGGCGCGAAGCGCGCCGGGCGACTTGTCGTCGGTATGCGAAGACAACTCGCCCACCCGACCGTCTGATCGCGGGGATCGCCGCGCGCCATTGACGCGTACCCACCTCATGGGTGCAGGGGACGTCAACCGTCGAGACTGGCGGTCGTCGGCCGCCGCTCGACGCCTCACCTCGGGCGCGTCAGGCGGTCGCGCTCGCCCCCGCGGGCACGAGCTCGGCCGAGAGCCGGTCGAGCGGCTCGAGCAGCTCCGACCTCGACAGGCGGCGCAGCAACTCGCCGGCGAGCGAGAGGTAGTCGGCGCCGCGGTCGGGCCGGTAATCGAGGATCGGGATCGCCCGCTCGGCGGACTCGGCGTAGGCGATCGACTGGCGGATCACCGAGCGGCAGACGCGGTCGCCGAAGCGCTCGCGCAGCGACTCGAGGGTCTGGCGGGCGTGCTTGGTCCGCATGTTGGCGATGTTGAGGACGACGCCGAGCAGGTCGAGCTCGGGGTTGAGCGACTCGCGCGCGAGGTCGACGACCTCCATCGCCTGCTCGACGCCCTGCAACGAGAAGTACTGGGCCTCGGTGGAGAGCAGGGCGTGGTCGGCCGCGACGAGCGCGTTGACGGTCAGCAGGCCGAGGGTCGGCGGGCAGTCGATCAGGATCAGATCGCGCTGCCGCTTTAGGTCGCGCAGCGCGTTGCGCAGGGTCACCTCGCGGCCGATCTTGCCGGCCAGCATCAGCTCGGCCTCGGCGAGTCGCATGTTGGCCGGGACCACGGGACCGTGCACGGCCTCGGCCGCGCGGACCTGCCCGGCGAGCACGTCGGCGAGCGTCGGCCGCGCGTCGGGGGGCGTATCGAAGTAGTCGGAGAGGTTGCCCTGCGGATCGGCGTCGATCGCCAGCACGTCGAGGCCGAGACGATCGAAGATGTCGCTCAGGGTTCGCACCAGCGTCGTCTTGCCGGTCCCGCCCTTCTGCGAGAGCACCGCGATCGTGGTCGCCATCGGAGCAATATAAGCGGCCTCGGCGGGCCGTATGATTCTCGTCCCGTCCCCGTCGCGCGCCCGCTCGAAGAAGGCGCGGAACCCGGGAGGTTCAACTGAATCGGTACTCGCCCCACCTTCCCTGGCGCCCGCGGAGCTCGCCGCCGTCGGTCGAAGACCTTGACGCGTGCGCGATCTACGCCTCGGTGCGAAAGGACGCGACCCCGAGCCGGGCGCCGGTCGCCCTCGCGCTGGCGAGCCTGCAGAAGATGCTCCACCGCGCGGGCAGCGTCGACGGCGAGGGCGACGGCTGCGGGGTACTGGTCGATATCCCGCGCAGGATCTGGGCCGAGGAGGTGCGCGCGGGCGGCCACAACCCGGCGCTCGCCGGCGACCCGACGTTCGCGGTCGCCCACCTGTTCGTCGATCGCACCGGGGATCTCGAGACCGTGCGCCATGACGCCCGCGAGCTGCTCGGCCGGGCCGGCTTTCGGGTGCTCGCCGAGCGCGTCGGCGCAGTCGACCCGCAGGCGCTCGGCGCCACGGCACGCGAGGAGGAGCCTCACTTCTGGCAGCTCGGCGGCCTGCTCGCCGGCGCCGAGGTCCGCGATCGCGGCCCGCTCGAGCTGAGCGCCGAGCTCGAGGCGGAGCCGGGGATCGCGGTCTGCTCGTTCTCGGCGACGACCTGCGTGTACAAGGTCATGGGCGCCCCGGAGGCCCTCGGCCGCTATTACCCCGACCTGCGCGACGAGCGCGCGGAGACGGTCGCCTGCCTCGGTCACAACCGCTACTCGACCAACACCTGGCCTTCGTATCGCCGCGTGCAGCCCTTCTCGATCCTCGGCCACAACGGGGAGATCAACACGATCTCCGCGCTTCGCGAGCAGGCCCGGATGCTGGGCGTGCGGATCCCCGCCGGCGGCTCGGACTCCGAGGACCTGAACCGCACGGTCGACCACCTGATCCGCGCCGAGGGCCTCTCGCTTGCCGAGGCGCTGGAGCTGCTGGTGCCGCCGGTCGTCGACGAGATCCGCTCGCTGCCCGCCGAGCTGCGCTCGTTCTACATGTACCTGCGCCAGACGATGGGGCCGTTCGCGCAGGGGCCGGTGGCGCTCATCTCTCGCCACGACGACGAGTGCGTGTTCTCGGCCGACGCGCTCGGCCTGCGCCCGCTGTGGAGGTTGGAGACCTCCGAGGACTACATCTTCAGCTCTGAGCCCGGCGTGGTCGGCGTCGACGAGATGGTCAGCGAGCCGCTGCCGCTCGGCCCGGGCGAGAAGGTCCTGGTCACGATCGACCGGCGCGGGCGCCGCTCGCGACTCGTCGAGCACGGCGAGATGCAGCGCGAGGTTGCGCGACGCTGGCTCGCGCGCACCGGCGCCGAGCGCGGGGCGGGCGCTGACCGCGTGCCGGCCACCGGCGGCCCGCTCGAGGGCTCGGACATCCCCGGCTACACGGCCGCCGGCCCGGCCGAGCCGGTCAAGGTCTCCGATCGCGTCCTCGCCGGCTTCGGCTGGCAGCGCGACGACGTCAAGCTCTGCCAGCAGATGGCGTCGAACGGGGCCGAGCCGATCGGCTCGCTCGGCTACGACGGGCCGCTGGCGGCGCTCAGCCCGGAGCGCCAGAACCTGGCCGACTACTTCAAGGAGACGGTCGCCGTGGTCACCAACCCGGCGATCGACCGCGAGCGCGAGATCGAGCACTTCTCGACCCGCGCCGCCTTCGGGCGCCGGCCCACCCTGCGCGAGGCGGCCCTCGACACCCGTGCGGTGGAGACCTCGTTGCCGGTCATCCTCGGCGGTCACCACGACCTCGCCCCGCTCTCGGACTCGACCTATCGGCGGATCGCCCGCGAGCACGGTACGTATCTGATGGAGGACCTGTGGGAGGAGTTTCGCGGCCGCGCGGCGGCGATCGACGTCGCCCTGCTCGAGTCCGAGACGAGCGCGGGTGCGATCGAGCGCCTCAAGCAGGAGGCCGCCCAGCGCGTCCGCGACGGCGCCGAGCTGGTCGTGCTCACCGATCGCACGGTCCACGACGGCGAGCGGCGCTACCTCGACCCGCACCTCGCCACCTCGGCGATCGACCAGGCGCTGAAGGCGTTCAGGGTCGAGCCCGGCGAGGAGAACCTGCGCCGCCGGTGCTCGATCGTGCTGCGCTCGGCGGCGATCCGCAACGTCCACGACGTCGTCTGCGCGCTCGGGCTCGGCGCCGACGGGGTCGATCCCTACGTGATGCTCGAGGTAGCCTGCGTCGACGACTACGGGCAGGACATCGGTCACCTGTGCGCGGCGCTGACCAAGGGGATCGAGAAGGTGATCTCGACGATCGGCATCCACGAGGTGCGCGGCTACGCGCGCCAGTTCTCATCGATCGGGATCCGGCCCGAGCTCGCCGAGGTCTTCGCGACCGAGGCGTTCGCCGCCTCGGCCCGCGCCGGGGTCGGCTACGCCGAGCTCGACGCCGACTCCGACGAGCGCCATCGCATCCTCGGCGACGCCGAGGCGGCCGCCAAGCCGGCGAAGACCGCCCGCTTCTACCCGCGGGTCTACAAGGCCGCGATCGCGGCCGCCGACTGTAGCGCCGACTACGAGGCCTACTCGCGCAAGGTCCGCGAGCTCGAGGCCCAGAGCCCGATCTCGATGCGCCACATCATGCGGCTGCGCTCCGATCGCCCGGCGCTCGAGCCCGCCTCCGTCGAGCCGGGCGTCGGCCGTCACGACTACCCGATCGTGATCTCGTCGATGAGCTTCGGCTCGCAGTCCGAGCCCGCCTTTCGCGCCTATGCCGAGGCGGCGCGGCGGGCGAACATCCTCTGCGTCAACGGCGAGGGCGGCGAGATCCGCGACATGTACGGCCGCTACCGCAAGTGGCGCGGCCAGCAGGTCGCCTCGGGGCGCTTCGGGGTCTCGGCCGAGATGCTCAACGCCTCCTACCTCGCCGAGATCAAGATCGGCCAGGGCGCCAAGCCGGGCGAGGGCGGGCACCTGCCGGGCAAGAAGGTCTCCGAGAAGGTCGCGGCGGCGCGCAACGCGTCGCCGGGCACGGACCTGATCTCGCCCTCGAACAACCACGACCTCTACTCGATCGAGGACCTCGCCGAGCTGATCGACGAGCTAGACGGTGAACCCCGACCTGCGCGTCTCGGTCAAGGTCCCCGTGGTGCCGAACATCGGCACGATCGGGCTCGGGATCGCCAAGGCGGGCGCCGACATCATCACCCTCTCGGGCTTCGAGGGCGGCACCGGCGCGGCGCGCCAGCACGCGCTGCGCCACGTCGGGCTGCCCTCAGACATCGGGACCCGCCTCGTGCACCGGGCGCTGATGGAGGCGGGGATCCGCAACCGGGTCGAGATCTGGGCCGACGGCGGCTACCGCCACGCCCACGACATCCTGAAGCTGATCTGCATGGGCGCGAACCGGATCGGCTTCGGGACCCTGGCGATGGTCTCGCTCGGGTGCACGATCTGCCGCGGCTGCCAGCTCGACACCTGCCACGTCGGGATCGCCACCCAGATCGAGACCACCGCGCAGGCCACCGAGCACGGGCTGAAGAAGTTCACGCCGCAGGAGGTCGAGAGCGGCGCCGAGAGCTGCGCGCGGTTCTTCGCCGCGATGGGGGAGGAGGTCCGCGCCCTGACCGCCGAGCTCGGCTACGAGCGCACGCAGGACCTCCTCGGCCGCTACGACCTGCTCCAGCAGGTCGCCCACGCCGACCGGATCGACCTCTCAGAGCTGATCTCCCCGCTCGACCAGTACCTCGACCTCGCGCCAATCGACCTGCCGGTCTCCGACCCCGAGCCGGTCGAGGCGCGTGCCGAGGCGGGACTGGTTCGCGCCCGCCCGCTGCGCATGCGGCCGAAGTCGGCCTCGGCGCAGATCGCCGAGCTCGCCGGGCGCGTCTGGACCAGCCCGGGGGTGCGCCTGGAGTTCTCGCGGCCCACCGACGCCGACGACCGCGTGCTCGGCGCCGAGCTCGCGGGCGCGATCGCGCGGGCCCGGATCTACGACGGCGCCCCCGAGGGGTCCGAGGACATGCTCGCCGAGCTCGAGTTCAACGGCGGCTCGGTCGCCGGGCAGGGCTTCGGGGCGTTCAACGCCTGGGGTCTCGCGGTCCGGGTCGAGGGCGGCGCCCAGGACGGGGTCGGCAAGGGGATGCTCGGCGGCACCGTCTCGATCCTCAAGGGCCGCAACCGCGAGGGCCGGCGCGTGAACGGTTCGGTCGGCAAGTCATTCGCCTACGGCGCCCAGCGCGGCCGCCTGTTCGTCCAGGGCTCGGCCGACTCGCGCTTCTGCATCCGGCTCTCGGGCGCCGACGTGGTGCTCGGCGGCGAGCCGGCCGCCCCGCTCGACGACGCTCGCGGCTCGATCGTCGACCGCGCCAACGCCAAGGGCTTCGCCTTCGAGTACATGACCTCGGGCCGCGCCGTGGTGCTCGGCGACCTCGGGCCCTGGGCCTGCGCGGGGATGACCGGGGGGCGCGTCTACGTCCGCGTCAACCCCGACTGGGGCCTGGGACGCGAGGCGATCGAGCGCCGCCTGGGCGAGGGGGCGAAGGTCGAGCTGGCCGACCTCGACGCCGAGGGGGTGCTCGACGTCGAGGACCTGCTCGGCCACTACGCCGCCGAGCTGCGCGCCACCGACCAGGACTCCGAGGCCGAGCGCGTCCTCGCCCTCGCCACCGCCGCCCCCGAGCACTTCCTGATGATCGTCCCGCACCGCGTCCAGGCCGACCCGAACATCTCGACGGAGTAGGGCCGCGGTCAGGCCCTGAGAACGTAGAGCCGGTAGCGGCCGACCTCGAGCTCGTCGCCGTCCGAGAGCGCTGCCCACTCGACCCGCTCGCCGTTGACGAACAGGCCGTTGAGGCTGCGGTCGTCGGCGATCACCGGCGCACCGCCGCGGTCGAGCACGAGCGCGTGGCGGCGGGAGACGGTCGGGTCGTCGAGACGGACGTCGGCGGCGCCGCTGCGCCCGATCCGCGTCCACCC
>WHSW01000123.1 GCA_009379895.1 Solirubrobacterales bacterium | reverse complement strand
GGTCCGGGCCGGCAAGGACTTCGTGACTGGGCCGGATCGCGGTCCCGGCCGCGCGGCTGCGAGGCGCAGGCAGGTGGTCGCCGCCGGGCGCGTCCGAGCTGGGATCCACCACGACGAGCGACTCGGAGCCGACGCGAGCGTCGCGCTCGGACGGTCGCCCAACCGCTCGTCGAACTTCACCAGCGAGGCGAACCACGTCGGGATGGGCGACCCAGGTGCCGTCCAAGCCGTCGCGCGCCTCCGCGCAGCTTGTCCTCGCGGACTCCCTCCAGAGCGCGTGCGGGCGACCTCGCGGTCGCGGCGGTTTGGGACCAGAGCCGCCATGCCACCGATCGCATGTGCTCCATGGCGGTGGCAGGTGCGGACCAGAAGCTCCGGGTAGCCCGTGCATGAAGGGCACCGTCATCGTCACGTCGAAGCGATCTGGGAGCATCAGCCCCGGCCGGTTGCGGACCTGCTTGATTGCGCTGAGGATGTGATCCCAGCGACCCGGCGTTGAGCCCCGCGGGCATGCTCGCGCAGCTCGTAGAGGATCTCATCCATCTCGAACGCAGCGGCGAGGATGGTCTCGATCAGGGCTGCCGCCCTGATTGTCCCGCGCGGGATCGCGAGCGCGTCCTCCGTAAAGCAGCAGACATCACTCTACAGCCGGGCCTCGAGGTGGCCCTCGAGCTTCGGCAGTAGAAGAAACTGGCCACGCCCGTCCGCGGCCAGGCGGGGGCCGTTGTGGGTCATGAACCGCCCGAAGTCGACGAATGACGCCGAAACCGCCTCTCCGTTGACGAGAGTAGACGCCACCCGCGTGGGCAGATCACCATGGGTCGCCACCTCCTCGCCAGGCCGGTAGACCCGCCCATCGGGGCGCGTGAGCTCGGTCGTCCCCTGGACGGCGTCGAACAGGTTCGCCTGGCCGGCGATCACGTTCGCCCGAGGCGGGGTCAGCGCGTCCTCGAAGTCGCAGAGGAAGGCTTTGGGCGCAGGGGTTAACGTTAGGGGCTGATCATCATCTTGCGCTCGACCGGGCCGGTGATCTCCACGCGCGGTCTCGGAGCGCCGGAGGGGCCGGGCTGACAGACCAGTCGACTCAAGGATCTCCCGGATTTCGGCAAGGAAGGCCAGCATCGCGCCAGCGTCGAGGTGCCGCTGGCGGCCCTTGCACACGTTGAGCGACTCGCGCCGGCGCCCTTCGAAGGCGTCGTGGAGCGCTGCGACCAGCTCGAGCCCGTCATCGCTCAGGACCCGCGCCTGATCACCGACGCCACCCGTGACCTGGACTCGCCGCATATATCTTATCACTCTCTGTCGGATCGATCATCGGGGCGAAACCGTGGCCTTGACGTCCAGGTCCGGGGGGCTTGACCAGCCCCCGAACCCGATCCGATAATGTTGCAAACGATTGCATGGACCGGCAAAGACTGGAGCCAAGATGAGCGCCGCTAGGGGCGACAGCGCACCGAACGACACAACCGACGACCTGGTCACCAACCGGGCCCGCGGCCGGATGCTTACCGGCACCGCGACCGAGCTTGCCGTCCGCGACCTTGTGCCGGTGGTCAGCGACGAGCCCCCCGCGCGCGGCGGCGACAACCGAGGGCCGAGCCCGCTCGAGCTCGTGCTGTGTTCGCTCTGCGCCTGCACGAACGTCTCGACCGCGAGGATGGCGGCGAAGCTGCGCTTCGAGTACTCCGACCTCGAGACCGAGGCCGACGGCGTGCTCGACACGCGGGGTCGCAAGGGCACCGCCGAGGTGCCCGTCCACTACCGCGCCGTGCGGCTGCGGGTCCGGATCGCGACCGGGGAGAGCGAAGCCCGCGTGGCGCGGCTCTCCGAGCTAGTCGGCCGCTACTGCCCGGTCGACAGCCTGATCAGCGCCGCGGTCGCCGACTACTCGGTGAGCTGGGAGCAGGTCTCGCGGTGAACGTTCAGGGTTCGGGCGCGGGCTGCCTCCGCCTACGGGTCCTGCTGATGGCGTCGTCGACGCCGTTGCGGGGCTCGC
The DNA here is from genome assembly GCA_009379895.1 of Solirubrobacterales bacterium. GTDB lineage: Bacteria > Actinomycetota > Thermoleophilia > Solirubrobacterales > 70-9 > WHSW01. The sequence continues at coordinate 9,502 of WHSW01000123.1, read as the reverse complement.
TCGGGGGGCGGGACGTGCTCTCGCTGAAGCTGATCGCCGGCGTGGTCGTCGCGCTCGCCACCTGGGGTCGCTGGGTGGCGCTCGACGACACCGCGGTGGCGGTGGTGCTCGCCCTCCAGCTGCTCACGGTTCCCGTCGTCCTGGTCGTCTCCCCGCTGATCTCGGGTCGCCACGTCGAGATCGTCACCGCGAAGATCTGGGCCGGCGCCGCGCTCGTCTTGCTCGGCTCGCTGGTCCTGATCGCGGTCAATTGAGGTCCGGGGTGCGATGAGCCGCGAAGCAGATTTCGTCGTCGCGGGCGCCGGGCACAACAGCCTGATCACCGCCGCCTACCTGGCGCGGGCGGGCTACGAGGTGCTGGTCTGCGACGCCCGCTCGATCCCGGGCGGCGGCGCGGCCTCCGAGGAGATGCTCGAGCCCGGCTATCTGATCGACTCCTGCTCGACCGGCCACACGCTGATCCAGACCAACCCGCTGCTCGTCGACGACGAGCTCGGCCTGCTCGGGCGCTACGGGCTCACCTACATCGAGCCCGACCCGTTCGCGCACGTCGCCTTCCCCGACGGTCGCCAGCTGACCATGTGGCTGGACCTCGAGCGCAGCTGCGATGAGCTGGCCCGCTATTCGCGTCGCGACGCCGAGACCTACCGCCGGATGCTCTCCGAGTACGACCGGGTCAAGCACGTGTTCGCCGCCGACCGCTTCAACCCGCCCGGGTTCGGGCCGTCGGCAGAGCAACTGCTCGCCGAGCACCCCGACGGCGACCGGTGGCGCCGGCGCCGCCTGATGAGCGCCTGGGACGTGATCGGCGCCGAGTACGAGAGCCCGCACGTGCAGGCGTTCATGCTCTGGCAGGCCTTTCAGACCCTGGTTCCCGTCGACGCGACCGGCTCGGGGCCGCTCGCCTACTCGATCGTCTACGGGCGCCAGCGGCGGGGCTGGACGATCCCGGAGGGCGGCTCGGGGCGGCTCACCGAGGCCCTGGTGCGCGCGATCACAGACCACGGCGGGACCGTGCTCTGCGATCGGGTGGTCTCGCGCCTGCTGCTCGACGGCGAGCGCTGCGTCGGGGTCGAGACCGAGGCCGGCGAGCAGCTCACCGCGCGCGAGGGCGTGGTCTCGACGATCCACGTCAAGCACCTGGTCGAGATGGCTCCGGCGCGGGCCTGGGGCGAGGACTTCCTGTACGGGATCGAGACCTACGACGTCGGGCTCTCGGGCTTCGCCGTCTACATGGCGACCACCCGGCCCCCGGTGTTCGAGACTCCCGACGGGCCGCGCAGCGCCGTCTCGGCCGGGCTCGCGGGGTGGCCGCAGCAGCTCCTCGACCACGGTCGGCGGATCCGCGACGGGATCTACGACCCCGACCCGGCCTGGCTGCTGGTCGCGACACCGACCCTGGTCGATCCCTCGCGTGCACCCGCGGGCCATCACACGGTCAAGTTCCTCAGCGGCCAGGCCTGGCGCCCGCCGGAGGGCGAGCGAGGCTGGGACCGGCTCAAGGAGCACCAGGCCGAGCGCCAGCTCGAGCGGGTGCGTGAGGTGGCGCCCGGGCTCACCGACGACGCGATCGTCGCCCGGTTGGTCAAGAGCCCCGACGACATCGAGCGCTCGAATCGCCACATGATCCGCGGCGCCTTTCACGGCGGCCACCGTGGCCCGTCACAGATGGGCGCGCTGCGCCCCGCCCCGGGGTGGGGGCAGCATCGGATGCCGATCGAGGGGCTCTACCAGACCGGCGGCACCACGCATCCGGGCGGGTCGATCACCGGCGCGCCGGGGCGAAACGCCGCGATCGTGATCCTCGCCGACCGCGACCGCAAGCTCGAGGAGGTGACGGGGCTATCCGTGTCGTAGACGCCCACGTCCACGTCATCGTTCCCGAGCTGCTGCGCTGCCGCCGCCACGACGACGAGTGGCGGCCGCGGGTCCGCCGCGACGCCGGCGAGCAACTGGTCGAGCTCGACGGCCGCGAGATCCGCTCGGCCGTCAACGAGTTCGTCGACGTGCCGACGATCCTCGCGATTCAGGCGCGGGCCGGCGTCGACGCGGTCGTCCTCTGTCCCTGGGTGCCGCTGCTCTTCCCCGAGGTCGAGCCCGCCGCCTGCCTGGAGCGCTGCCGGATCCAGAATCAGGCGCTCGCCGGCCTCGCGCGGGACAACCCCGAGCGGGTCGCCGCGCTCGGCGCCGTCCCGCTCCAGGACCCCGAGCTGGCCGCCGCCGAGCTGCGCGAGCTGCGCCGCGACGGAGCGCTCGCCGGCGTCGAGGTGACCGCCAGCGTCGGCGGCGTCTACGTCGGCGAGCCGCGCTTCGAACCGTTCTGGGCGGCCGCCGCCGAGACCGAGGCGCTGGTCTTCATCCACCCGACGACCCGCGGATTCGACGCGCCGGTCTTCGGCGAGCACTACCTGTGGAACACGGTCGGCAACCCGCTCGAGACGACGATCGCCGCCGCGCAGCTGGTCATGGGCGGCGTCATGGAGCGCCACCCGCGGTTGCGCGTGCTGCTCGCCCACGGCGGCGGGGCGGTGCTCGCGCTGCGCGGGCGCCTGCGCCACTCGCACACCTTCCAGCCCCAGGCGCGCGCGGAGCTGACCGAGTCGCCGCTCGCCTCGATCCGGCGCTTTCACTTCGACACGATCACCCACGACCGCGAGCTGCTCGCGGCGCTGATCGAGTTCGCGGGGGCGGAGCGCGTGCTGCTCGGGTCCGACTACCCGTTCGACATGGCCGACCACGACCCGGTCGCCTCGGTGCGCGCGCTCGACCTGCCCGAGGCCGCGCAGGAGGCGGTCCTCGGGGGCAACGCGGCGCGCCTGACGCGGGGAAGCGCCGTCCATGCCTGACGCGCGCGTCCAGGCGGCGATCGACAACTGGGCCCCCCGGATGGTCACCCAGGGCGTCGACTACAACGACTTCGTCCGCACCACCGCGCGCACCGAGACCTGGGACGAATGGCTCGACGAGTGGACGCGCACCGCCGAGCTGCACCTCGGCCTCGCGCGCGAGGCCGAGGCCGAGGGACACGAGCGCACCGCCGGCGAGGCCTACGTGCGCGCCGCGCTCTGCCTGCACTTCGCCAAGTACGTCTGGGTCGTCGACCCGCGGCGAAACCGCGAGACCACCGAGCGCGCCCGCGACGCCCTGTATGAGGCGCACCGGCTGCTCGACCCCTCCGCCGAGCGGGTCGAGGCCGACCGAGACGGCGTCACGATCCGCGCCAACCTGCGCCGTCCGCCGGGCGTCAAGCGCCCGCCGCTGGCGATCCTGATCCCCGGGCTCGACTCGACCAAGGAGGAGTTCTTTCACTTCGAGGCGGTCTTCCTCGCCCGCGGGCTGGCCACCCTCTCGCTCGATGGCCCCGGCCAGGGCGAGGCGGGCTTCGCGCAGTCGATCCGCCACGACTACGAGGTCGCGGTGTCGGCCGCGCTCGACGCGCTCGCCGGCCGCCCGGACCTCGACCTGGAGCGGGTCGGGGCCGCCGGGGTCAGCCTCGGCGGCTACTACGCGCCCCGCGCGGCCGCCTTCGAGCCGCGCCTGCGGGCGGCGGCCGGCGTCTCCGGGCCGCGCAACTTCGGCGAGCTCTGGGACGACCTGCCGGCGCTCACCCGCGAGTCGTTCGTGCACTACTCGGGCTCGCGCGACGCCGAGCAGGGACGCGAGCGCGCGCTGCGGCTCGACCTCGCCGGGGTCGTCGGGCGCGTCTCACAGCCGATGCTGGTGATCACGGGCAAGCTCGATCGCCTGATTCCATGGCAGTCCACGAAGCTGATCGCCGAGGCGGCGCCGAACGCCAGGTTCGTCCTCTACGAGGAGGGCAACCACGTCTGCAACAACGTCGCCTATCGCTACCGGCCGCTGGTCGCCGACTGGCTCGCCGAGCAGCTCAGGGCATGACCAGCCCGAGCCTGATCGGACGGCCGCTTCCGCGGCTCGAGGACGCAGGGATCCTGCGCGGTGAGGCGCGCTACCTCGACGACCTCGAGCCCGAGGGCGCGCTCGCGGTCGCCTTCGTGCGCAGCCCGCACGCGCACGCCCGGCTCGGTGAGATCCGCGCGCCCCGCGCGGCCGACGGCCTCGCCGCGGTGATCACGGCCGCCGACCTGGCCGATCTGGTGCGGCCGTTTCCGGTCCAGGTGCCCGCGGGAGTCTCGGTCGTCGACCGGACGCACCCGGTGCTCGCCGCCGACGAGGTCGGCTACGTCGGTCAGCCCGTGGCCGCGGTCGTGGCCGGCTCCCGGGCGCTCGCCGAGGACGCGGCTGAGCTGGTCGAGGTCGAGTACGAACCGCTCGAGCCGGTGGTCGAGCTCTCCGACGCGAGCGAGCGCCTGGTCGAGTTCGAGCGCACCGGGGGCGACGTCGACGGTGCCTTCGAGGCGGCCGAGGTGGTCGTCGCCCGAAGCTACGCGCTGCCGCGCATGGTCACGGCGCCGATCGAGACCCGGGGCGCGATCGCGGCAGCCGACACCGAGACGGGGGCGCTCACGTGTGGTGCTCGGCGCAGGACCCGCACCGGCCGCTCTCGCAGCTCGCCCACATCCTCGGGCGCGACGAGTCGGAGATCCGGATCGTGGTCCCGGCGGTGGGCGGCGCGTTCGGCAGCAAGGGTGTGATCGGCGCCGAGGTGGCGGCGATCGCGGCCGCGGCGCCGCTGCTCGGCCGGCCGCTGAAGTGGGCCGAGGACCGGCTCGAGAACTTCGTCGCCGCATACCAGGGCCGCGGCCTCGAGCTCGACCTCGAGCTGGCGCTGGACCGGTCCGGGCGGATGCTCGGAGTCCGCGCGCGGATTCGGGCGGACCTGGGCGCCTATCTGATCACGAGCACGGTGCTTCCCCCGCACACGGCGGCGATGCTGATCTGCGGCTGCTATGCGATCGAGGCCGCCGAGGTCGAGCTTGTCGGCCTGCGGACCAACAAGGCCCCGACCGGCCCCTCGCGCGGGGCCGGTCGCCCGGAGGCGATCTACGCGATCGAGCGCACCGTCGACGCCGCCGCCCGCGAGCTCGGGATCGACCGCCTCGAGCTGCGTCGCCGCAACCTGATCCGCGAGTTCCCGCATCCGACCCCGCTCGGCTGGACCTATGACTCCGGCGACTACGAGCGGCTGCTCGATCGCGCGCTCGAGCTCGGTGCGTCCACCGACGACTCGCGCGGCCTGTCCGCCGGATGCCCCGAGTCGCCCGGTCGGCCTGACGGTCGCGCGGACGACCCACCGGGGCGGCTGGCCGGCACCGGCGTGGCGCTCCTCGTCGAGCGCTCGGGAGGCCAGTTCGAGACGGCGGAGGCCGAGCTCGGGACCGACGGCCGGGTCGTGATCGCGAGCGGCTCCTCGCCGCACGGACAGGGGCACGCGACGACCTTCGCCCAGATCGCGGCCGACCGCCTCGGGATCCCACTCGAGCGGGTCGTGGTCGAGCCGGTCGACACGGCCGTCGGCGAGCTCGACGGCACCGGCGCCTTCGCGAGCCGCAGCGCGATCTCGGGCGCCCGGGTGCCGGCGCAGACCACCCGGCGGGCGGTCCCGGCGAGCAGCTCGAAGTCGGCGTCCCAGATCCAGGAGACGTCGCGACCGTCGGCGATCCGGTCGTTGAGCGCGATCCAGAGGTCGATTCGGGAGGCGCCGGCGTTGGATTCGCGCGCGGCCTCGAGCCGCAGGGTGCGCAGCACCTCGTTGGCGCCGGCCGGGTTCTTGATCAGCAGGATCGAGACCGCCACCCCGGCGACCTCGATCGTCTCGACGCGCCCGAAGGCCGCCTCGACGGAGGCCAGAGCACCGACCGCGACCTCGAGCTCGACCCCGAGCCGGAGTGCCGCCCCGAGCGCGGCGAGCGCGTTATAGACGTTGTAGAGGCCGGGGAGGGGGAGGTCGAGCTCGGCCTCGCCGGCCGGGGTGCGCACGGTGGTCCGCGAGCCGCTCATCCCGCGCAGCTCGATCGCGGTCGCGGCCAGGTCAGGCTCGGGGCGGTCGGCGGCGCAGTTCGGGCAGTCGTAGTGGCCGAGGTGGCCGACGAAGGCCCGCTCGTAGGCGTACGGGGCGCCGCAGCGGCGGCAGTGCTTGGCGTCGTGGGCGTGCTGGAGCTCGGGCAGCGCCTGCGAGGGGTCCTCGATCCCGAAGTAGGTGACGCCCTCGCGGCGGCGCAGCTCGCGGTCGCGGCCCAGGTCGGCGATCAGCGGGTCGTCGGCGTTGAGCACGAAGCCGCTGCGCCCGGCCCGCTCGGCGATCGCCGCCGCCCACTCGTCGGCGAGGTGCTCGAGCTCGCCGTAGCGGTCGAGCTGGTCGCGAAACAGGTTGCCGAGCACGACCAGGCGCGGGTCGAGCTCGGTCGCCATCCGCGGCAGCCACGCCTCGTCGACCTCGAACAGGCCCTCGCTGCCGCGCTGCTCGAGCAGGGCCGTGGCCACGCCCCAGCTCATGTTCGAGCCGGCCCGGTTGTGGACCGGGTCGCGCCCGGCGGCGCGCAGCGCGGTGGCGATCATGCCGGCGGTGGTCGTCTTGCCGTTCGTCGCGCTGACGATCGTCGAGCCCCCGCCGAGCTCGCCGCCGAGTCGCTCGACGGCGTCGGGAGCCATCCGCAGCAGCAGCCGGCCGGGCAGCGTGGTTCCCCCGCCGCGACCGCTGCGCCGGCTCAGCGAGCCGGTCGTGCGCGCGAGCGCGAGCTTGGCGCGGAAGCCGACCGCGCTTGCGCCGGGACTCGTCATTCGCCCTCGGGCACGAGCACGGCCAGCGCGCGGCGCAGCAGGCGGACGGTCACCGGCAGCTCGGTGAGCCGATCGCCGTCGGCGTAGACCGCGAACGGCCGGTCGGCGTCGATCCGCACCTCGGCGGCGCGCTCGACGGACACCGGCTCCTCGTCGACGTGCGTGCCCGCGAAGACCTTCGGAAGATTGGCGAGGAAGCGCAGCTTGCCGACCTGCCCGGTGCTGACCACGTCGAGTAGGCCGTCGTCGAGCGCGGCGTCGGGGGCGATCATCATCCCGCCGCCGTAGGCACGGCTGTTGGCGACCGCCACCGAGTAGCCGGTGAGCTCGTGGCGGACGCCGTCGAGGGTGAGCGTGAAGCGAGCCGGCTTCCAGGCGGCCAGCGCGCGCAGGGCCGCGTAGGCGTACACGAGGCGGCCCCTGACCCAGCGCGCCTGGTTGGCGATCCGGTTGGCGTCGGAGTCGAAGCCGCAGCTCGCGATGCCCAGAAAGCGCCGGTCGTTGGCCTCGCCGACGTCGATCTGGCGCACGCGAGCGCCGGCGATCACCGCCACCGCCGCCTCGGGCTCGGTCGGGATCCCGAGCACCCGGGCGAGGTCGTTGCCACGCCCGGCCGGGATCACGCCGAGCGGGACGTCGCCGTCGGCGAGCGCGCCGCCGACCTGGCCGACCAGCCCGTCACCTCCCATCACCACGCAGGTCTCGCCGGCGCGGGCCGCAGCGACGGCCTCCGCGCAGCCGTGCTCGATCCCGCGCGTGAGCACGGTGCGAAAGGCGACGCCTCGCGCCTGCAGCGCGCGCTCGACGCGAGGCAGCAGCTCGCCGCCGCGGCCGCCGGCGGCGGCGGGATTGACGAGCAGGAGGTGGGGAACGGGCGCCTCGATGTGAGCAGAATCTAGTGCGCGCCGCCGCACGTGCCCGCCGGGCACCAAGCCGGCGGCGGGCCGGCATCGCCATGGCCGCCGCTACCCGGGGGCCGCGAGCCTCCCGACCCAGTAGGAGCCGGCGCCCGCGCGGTCGGTGGCGATCGGCTCGATCCCCCGGCGGCGAAAGCCGCGCTCGAGCACCGCGGCCGGCGTGTAGAAGGGCGTGGCCTCGCCCCAGCTCGAGGCGACGATCGCGTGGCCGGCGGGTCGCAGGACGCGGGCGATCTCGGCGAAGAAGGGCGGCATGTTGAGCTGGGCGACGAGGTCGAAGGACTCGTCGGCGTAGGGGAGGGCGGCCGCGTCGGCGCGCTTGAAGGCGATCCGGCCCTCGGGGTCGAGCCCGACCTTCGTCCGCGCGGCGCGGATCATCTCCTCGGAGATATCGACCCCGCGGACGCCGGCGCGGGGGTACTCGCGGGCGAGGAAGAGCGCCGCCTCGCCGGTGCCGGTGCCGATGTCGAGCACCCGCTCGGGGTGGTTCGGGACCCGGGTGACCGCCGCGGCGAGGGGCGCCAGGTGATCGACCGATCCGGCGCCCGTGCGCTCGTCCCAGCCGCGCGCCGAGCCGTCGAAGAAGCGCTGCATCGGCGCGCGCAGCACGGGCCACAGCCAGGGCGCGCGGGCGATCGTCGCGTTCAGCGCCCGGCCCGCGAGCCGGACGCGGGTCGGGGTCGGTCGGCGCGCCCGCTGCACCGTGCCATCATCGCAAGCCGTTAGCCTCCCGCTGCTTGCGCTCCCTCCGCCCACAACTCCCGCTCGCGCTGCTCGCGATCCTCGCGGCCTTCGCCCTCGGGCTGGCCGCCTGCGGTGACGACGAGGAACCGAGCGAGACCACGGCCGCGTCCGAGCCGGGCTGCGCCGAGGTCGATGCGCCGGCGCCCAAGGACGACTCGTTCAAGCGGCCCGAGCGGGTGCTCGAGCCCGGCCAACCGGCCACGGCGACGGTCGAGACGAGCTGCGGCAGCTTCACGATCGCGCTCGACACCAAGCGCTCGCCGAACACGGCCAACTCCTTCGCCTTCCTCGCCGAGCAGGGCTTCTACGACGACACCGTCTTTCACCGGATCGCCCCCGGCTTCGTGATCCAGGGCGGCGACCCCAAGGGCAGCGACCCCCAGCTGGCGGGCAGCGGCGGCCCCGGCTACTCGATCACCGAGGCGCCGCCGCAGAGCACGACCTACCGGCGCGGGCTGGTCGCGATGGCCAAGACCGAGGTCGAGCCGCCCGGCACCTCCGGCAGCCAGTTCTTCGTCGTCACCGCTCCCGCCGACGCCGGCCTGCCCCCCGACTACGCGGTCCTCGGCAAGGTCAGCGAGGGAATGGACGTGGTCGCGGCGATCGGCGAGCTCGGCGACCCCGCGACCGAGCAGCCTACCCAGGCCGTGACCATCGACCAGGTCACCGTCGACGACGCCTGAGGCCATCGCTAGCCTCGGCGACGATGTCTCGCATCGAGATCGCGGACCGCGCGCCCGACTTCGCCCTGCACGGCACCGGCGGGCGGACCCACACCCTGTCGGAGCATGAGGGCGACTGGGTGGTGCTCGCCTTCTACCCGGGCGACTTCACCCCGATCTGCACGCGCCAGTTCTGCTCCTACCGCGACGCGGCCGATCGGCTCGACACCCTCGAGGCCGCGGTGCTCGGTATCTCGCCGCAATCGGTGAGCTCGCACGACCGCTTCGCGGCCGAGCACGACCTGACCGTGCCGCTACTCGCCGACCCCGACCACGCGACCGCGCGCGCCTACGGGGTCGTCGGGCCGGGCGGGCTGGTGCGGCGCTCGATCTTCATCATCGATCCCGAGGGGTTCGTGCGCTATCGCCACGCTGCCCTGCTCGGGCTGCGCTACAAGAACGTCGCCCAGCTCGCCGGCG
>WHSW01000122.1 GCA_009379895.1 Solirubrobacterales bacterium | reverse complement strand
GAGCGAGATCCCGCGCACGACCGCGTTCTGCGCGGAGGGGATCGCCATCGAGACGCCGATCCCGGCGACCACGAACGGGCCGAGCAGCTGGGAGTAGGCGACGCCGGCGTCGGCGATCAGCGCCAGCCAAAGCAGGCCGGCGGCCTGGATCGCCAGGCCCGCGGTCATCAGCGGCCGCTCGCCGATCCGGTCGGCCAGCGCCCCGGCGGCCGGGGCGACGAGGATGAAGGTGATCGTCCACGGCATCAGCCGCAGGCCGGTCTCCAGCGCCCCGTAGCCGAGCGTCGTCTGCAGGAACTGGGCGAAGAGGAAGACGCAGGCGAACAGCGGCGCGATCGTGAAGAAGATCGCGCCGTTGCCGGCGGCGAAGGCGCGACTGCGAAAGAAGCGGATGGGCAGCATCGGCTCGCGCGCGCGCCGCTCCCAGGCGACGAAGGAGGCGACCAGCGCCAGGCCGCCGGCGAGCGCGCCGAGCACCTCGAGGCTGGCCCAGCCGGCAGCGTTGGCGCGGACCAGCGCCCAGACGATCCCGAAGGCGCCGGCGCTGACCAGCCCCAGCCCGGGCAGGTCCAGACCGGAGTCGGCGCCGCGGCTCTCGCTCAGCCTGCGCAGCACCAGCGGCGCAGCCAGCAGGCCGATCGGGACGTTAATCCAGAAGATCCACTCCCAGTCGATGCCCTCGACCACGGCGCCGCCGACCAGCGGCCCGAGCGCGACCGCGATTCCGGTGATCGCGCTGAACATGCCGATCGCGGCGCCGCGCTTGTCCGGCGGGAAGGCGCCGCTGAGCAGCGCCAGCGCCAGCGGCAGGACCAGCGCTGCCCCGGCGCCCTGGATCGTGCGCGCGGCGATCAGCGCACCGACGCTCGGCGCCAGCGCGCAGGCGGCCGAGGCGAGCGCGAAGAGGACGAGGCCGGCCGCGTACATGCGCCGGCGCCCGAGGCGGTCGCCGAGCGCGGCGCCGGTGATCAGCAGCACGGCGAAGCTCAGGTTGTAGGCGTTCACGGTCCACTCGAGCTGCTCGACCGAGGCGCCGAGGTCGAGGCGGATCGTCGTCTCCTGCGCGTGGTGCGGGTCGAGGTTGACGACGCAGAGCAGCAGGTCGGCCCCCGCGCAGAGCGCCTGCGCCTCGGCCATCGCGGCCTCGGGCAGCAGCTCGCCGAAGAGGACGACGTCGGGCTTGACCTTGCCCAGACAGCAGGCGCAGGTTGCGACGCCGTCGATGTCGAAGAGCTCGCCGACGCGCTCGAGCGGATAGCTGGCTCGACAGGTCGTGCAGCTCGACGTCGCGATCGAGCCGTGGACCTCGATCACCCGCTCGGAGCCCGCCTTTGTGTGGAGGCGATCGATGTTCTGGGTCACAACCGCCTCGAGCATCCCCCCTGCCTCGAGCGCGGCCAGCGCGTCGTGGGCGCCGTTGGGGTGCTTCTCGTCGAGCTCGGCGAAGCGCGGGCGATAGAAGCGCCAGAAGCGCCGCGCGTCGCGGTGAAACGCATCGATGTGGGCGACCTCCATCGGGTCGACCTTCTCCCACAGGCCCTTGGCCGGCGTGCGGAAGTCCGGGATCCCGGACGGCACCGAGATGCCCGCCCCGGTCAGGGCGACGACCGAGCCGGCCTCCTTGATCAGCGTGGCGAGCTCGCTCGCAGCACCGTGCCGGCTGCTCACCGTCATCCGCCCGCGCCCTCCGTGCGCCGCCGATCGCCCATCTCGCCTACCTGCCCTTCCACTTCGGGGTGCGCTTGGCGAGGAAGGCGCCGATGCCCTCCCTCGCGTCCTCGCTCGTAAACGCGACGGCGAAGCCGCGCTTCTCGGCCTCGATCCCCGCGTCGAGGTCGCCGGCGGCAGAGACCTCCTTGACCTGCTCGACGGCGACCGGCGCCTGGCCGGCGAGCTTGCGCGCCCAGGCGAGCGCGGCGTCGAGCAGCTCGTGGTCGGCCACGACCCGGTTGGCGAGCCCGTAGGCCTCGGCCTCGCCGGCGGAGATCGCGTCGCCGATCAGGTTCATCTCGAGCGCCTTCTCGGCGCCGACCAGCCGCGGCAGCCGTTGCGTTCCCCCGAACCCGGGGATGATCCCGAGCTTGATCTCGGGCTGGCCGAAGACCGCCGACTCGGCCGCGATCCGAAAGTCGCACGCCATCGTCAGCTCGCAGCCGCCGCCGAAGGCGAGCGAGTTGACCGCGGCCACGGTCGAGACTCGGTTGCGGCCGAGGTCGCGCAGCAGCGCATGGCCGGAGTCGATCAGCTCCTTGCCGCCGTCCTCGTCCATCTGCGTGAACGCCTTGATATCGGCGCCGGCGGAGAAGACGACCGGGATCGAGGAGGCGATCACCATCGCCCCGACCTCGCCGGAGGAGGTGACCCGCTCCCAGACGGTGCCCAGGTCCTTGATCACCTGCGGCGAGATCGCGTTCATCGGCGGGTTGGCGAGCCAGGCGATCGCAACCTCGCCGCGGGTCTCGAGCTTGACCGTGTCGGCCTGCTCGCCCTCGTCGGGCCGCGGGTAGGCGTAGAAGCCCTGCCCGGCCCCCGGGCCGAGGCGGCCCTGGGCGACCAGGCGCCTGATGATCGTCGGCGGGGCGAAGCGCTCCCCGTGCTCCTCGGCCGCGCGCTCGAGCTTCGAGAGGACCTCGTCGAGGCCGGCGAGGTCGGCGCCCATGAACGGCGGGAAGATCCCGCGGCGCGGGTCCATCCCGGCCCCCGCCATCATCCCGAGGTCGATGTCGCGCACCGTGCAGACGCCCTCCTCGAGCAGCGCGCACGCCTCGACGATCGCCTTCAGCTTCATCAGCTCGGCCAGCGCCTCGCCGTCGGGCTCGGCGTCGCCCGCGATCTGCGGCTCGCCGTCCGCATAGAAGCCGTCGCCGCCCGACTTGGCGCCCAGATGGCCGTCGGCGACCAGCTTCTTCATCCCCTGGTGCACGTAGAAGGAGTCGCCGTAGGCATCGTTGAGGTGCTCGGCGACGTGCAGGATCGTGTCGAGGCCGAGCAGGTCGCCGAGGAAGAAGGGCCCCATCGGGGCGACGTTGGCGCCGGCCACCGCCTCGTCGATCTTCTTGATCGCCAGCCCCCGCTCCTCCTGCGCGCGCCAGACCTCGCCGACGGCGCTGTTCAGGATGCGGTTGACCACGAAGCCCGGCACCTCGGCGCAGGTGATCGGCTGCTTGCGGATCGCCTGGGCGAAGTTGTAGGCGGCCTGGACCGTCTCGGGGTCGGTCTCGTCGCCCTCGACGATCTCGATCAGGGGCATCACCGACGCCGGGTAGAAGAAGTGAAAGCCGACGACCTGCTCGGGACGCAGGGTCGCCTCGGCCATCTCCGAGATCGACAGCGACGACGTGTTGGAGGCGAGGATCGCGTGCCCGGGGGTGACCTGGTCGAGGTCTGCGAAGACCGCCTGCTTGATCTCCATCCGCTCCGGCGCCGCCTCGATCACGAAGTCGACGTCGCCGAAGCTCTCATAGCCGGTCGTGCCCTCGATCAGGCCGATGACCTCCTCGAGCCGCGTGTCGGCCTGCTCGGCGGTCAGCTTCTCCTTCTTGACCAACCGGTCGAGCTGGCCGGCGGTCACCTCGCGCGCCTTCTCGAGGCCCTGGTCGACGAACTTCTGGTCGATGTCCTTGAGGACGACTGGGATGTCTGATGAGGCGATCGCCTGCGCGATCTCGCCCCCCATCGTGCCGGCGCCGACGACGGCGGCCTTGAAGACGAACATTCGGTTTCAGATCCTCCGATTCGCTGAGTCGAGCGCGCGGAGGGTATCTGGAAGCGGCCGCCGCCGCGCACGGGCGTCGGGCGGTCGACGACCGCCTCGCGGGCCCGACCGCGCGGCGCTCAGACGGGCTGCAGCGGCTTTATGTCGTGGTGCAGGTGAAAGACGTCGTCGGGGTCGTAGTCGGCCTTGACCGCGGCGAGCCGGGCGTAGTTCTCCCGGCCGAAGCCCGCCTCGACGTGGTCCTCGCTCTCGGAGTCGAAGTTGAGGTAGACCGACCCGGTCGAGTACGGCCGCAGGGCGGCGCACAGGCCGCGGGCCCACGCGATCGCCCGCTCGTCATCGTCGGGGTCCTCCCAGAGGCCGAGCGGGTGAGCGACCCAATTCGCCTCGCGGTGCGGCAGCGGCCAGTCGCCGGCTCCGGCGGTAGCCGCGCCCCCCCACGGGAAGAGGATGTGCTGGGACGGCGAGGGAACGACCATGTCGCCCGCGCGTCGGCAGAAGATCTCCAACGCCTCGTCGGGGAGGCTCGCCAGATGCTCTGCCGACCAGTAGTTGCGGTAGCCGGGCGGGTCGTCGATCGCGCACTGGATCTCGGCGTATGGCATCTCGGTGGGCGGCAGGCCGGCGGGCTCGAGCTCGAGGATCGGGGCGATCGCCTCCCGCGCCTCGCCCTCGCCGCCCGCGTAGACCAGGACCAGGCCCGAGACGAGCTCACCCCGGAGGTGCTCGGGAACGAACTCCTCCGGCGGGCCCGTGATGTAGGCGAACGCTCCGCCGAGCTCCTCCGGGGCCCCGCCGTCCATCAGGTCCCGGTAGCGCCGGGAGACCTCGGGGCCGTCGGCCGCGGGCCAGAGGAGCAGGGCGAAGGTCACCACGGGGAGCGGCTGCAGGCGGAAGACCAGCTCGGTCGCGACGCCGAAGTTGCCGCCGCCTCCGTGCAACGCCCAGAACAGCTCCGGGTTCTCGGACTCGCTCGCGGTCACCGGGCGCCCGTCGGCGGTCACCAGGTCCACGGACTCGAGGCTGTCGCAGGCGAAGCCGAACTTGCGCTCGAGCCAGCCCGACCCGCCGCCGAGGGTGAGCCCGGCGACGCCGGTGGTCGAGACCCGGCCCCCGGTGCTCATCAGCCCGTGCGGCTGGGTCGCGCGATCGAAGTCACCCCAGACCGCGCCGCCCTGCACAGTCGCGGTGCGCGCGGCCGCGTCGACGCTGACCGAGTTCATCCTGCGCATGTCGACGACCAGCCCGCCGTCGGTGAGACTGGCCCCGGTGACGCTGTGGCCGCCGCCGCGGATCGCCACCTCGAGCTCGTTTGGGCGGGCGAAGGCGAGCGCCGCTGCGACGTCCTCGGCGGACTCGCACTGCGCGATCAGCGCGGGGCGCCGGTCGATCATCGAGTTGAAGATCGACCGTGCCTCCTCATAGCGTCCGTCGCCTTCGGTGACGATCGCGCCGCCAAAGTCGCGGCGAAGCTCGGTGGCGTCCATGCGTACTCCCCTTCGGTTGGTTGCTCGTCCGACCCTAAACCGGCCTCGCCGAGAGCGCAATGAGCCCGGTCACACAGCGGGCCGGTTCGGGTCCCCGAGCGTCGCCACCTCCTCCGCCTCGTGCTTGAAGCGCGCCAGCGAGCGCTGCAGCGATCCCCTCACCCGACCGCGGACGAAGAGCCGCTCGACGACCCAGGCGAGGGGGCCGGAGCCGGCGAGGCGGTAGTCGAGCGCCAGCGCGACCCGGGTCGCCTGCCCCTCGATCGCGAACCGGGTCAGCAGCTTGCCGGCGGACTCGGGGTCCGAGTACTCGATCTCGTGGCGCCGGCGCAGTTGGTGCTCGAGCACGCGTTCGCGGACCGTCCCGCGACCCGCCGGGCTCGAGCGCCAGATCAGTGTCCCGCCCTCCTCGGGATAGCCCTCCGAGGACTCCACGGACCGGAAGCCGTCCACCCACGCGGGCCAGCCGCGCGGGTCGAAGTAGTGGTCCCAGACCTCGGCCAGCGACGCCTCGACCAGCACCGACTCAGTCAGCGTCGCCATAGATCTCGTGCTTGATCAGCGTCACCGAGCGGATCACCGAGTCGAGGAACGGCTCGACCTCCGCGCGCAGCCGGCGATGCTCGCGGCGCCCGGCGGCGGTGATCGAGTAGTAGCGGCGCGTGCGGCGATCGGGGTGCTCCCAGTCGCCCTTGATCATCCCCTGCGCCTCGAGCTGGCGCAGCAGCGGGTAGATCGTGTTCGGGTTGACCGAGATCACGCCCTCGGTGATCCGCTCGATCTCCTCGATCAGCCGATTGCCGTACTGGTCCTCGCGCTCGATCAGATGCAGGACGAGCAGCCGGAAGATGTCGCGGCGGCGGATCTCGCCGCCGAAGACGTCCATCGAGCGGCCCGCGGGTCGGCGCTGGGCGGGATCGTCGGCGCCGCGCTCGCGAGCCGTCCTGGCCGCCTTGGCGATCGCCTCGGCCGTCGGCTTCGATCCCCTCGCAGCCATGGGGCGACGATAGCCGCCCGCCTCGACGATTGCCGGCGTTCGCCGGCGCGCCGCAACGATCGACGCCCCGGGTTGTTATGAGAGGCGGATGCGAGGACTCGCGATCTGCCTTGCCGCGGCGCTGATCGCCGGCGCGACGGCCGCCGGCGCGCTCGCCGCCGACCACCGGGCGCGGGCGACCGGCGACCCGACCGCCTTCGAGGGCGACGGGATGTGGATCTGGTACGTGTCGAAGGCCAAGGAGGGCGACCCCGGGCGAATCGCGGCGCAGGCTCGCAGGCGGGGTATGGAGACGGTGTTCGTCAAGGCCGGCGACGGCGCCGACACCTGGCGGCAGTTCACGCCGGGGCTGGTCGCCAGGCTGCACGCCAAGGGCATCAACGTGTGCGCGTGGCACTACGTCTACGGCAGCGATCCCGTCGGCGAGGCGCGGGTCAGCGCCGAGGCCGCGAGCCGGGGGGCCGACTGCCTGGTGATCGACGCGGAATCCGAGTACGAGGGGCGCTACGCGCAGGCCTCGACCTACGTCACCGAGCTGCGCCGGCTGGTCGGCCCCGACTATCCGATCGGCCTCGCCGCCTTCCCCTACGTTCACTATCACCCCGCCTTCCCGTACTCGGTCTTCCTCGGGCCCGGGGCCGCCACCTTCAACCTGCCGCAGATGTACTGGCGTGCGATCGGGGACTCCGTCGGCAAGGTCTTCTCGATCACCTACACCTACAACGGCGTCTACGGTCGGCCGATCCTCCCGCTCGGCCAGCTCTACTCGAATCCCCCGAGGCGCCAGGTGCTGCGCTTCCGCCGGCTGGCGGCCGACTACGGCGCCGCCGGCGTCTCGTGGTGGTCCTGGCAGCACGCGAGCCGCCGCGGCTGGCGAGCGGCCTCGCGGCGGGTGGGGTCCGGCGGGGTCCGCAGGGTCGCGCCCTACCCCGAGCTCGGCGAGGGCGCCGCCGGCGACCTCGTGGTCTGGGCCCAAGAGCACCTGGCCTCCGGGGGCTACTACGGCAAGGCGGTCACGGGGCGCTACCGAAGCTCGACCACCGGCGCCGTGGCCGCGTTCCAGACCGCCGCCGGGCTGCCGCGGACCGGGGTCCTCGACTCGCCGACCTGGACGGCGCTGCTCGCCGCATTGGATCCGCAGCCGGTCAGCTGGCGCCGGCGCCCGACCGCACCAGCGCACGCGCGCGGCGTCCCAACCGCACCCGGGCACGCGCGGGGGCTCGTCCACGCGCGCACCGCGGCGCGCGAGCCGATGCGCGTCCCCGCGTCTGCCCGCCTGCCCGCCCGCGAGGACGAGCTGGAGCCCGGCCGGGCCCGCTGACGCGCCGGTCCAGGCACGCACGTTGGTGACGATCCTCACGGACCGCGGGCCCGCGACGGCGTACGGTCGGCGTAGTCACAGATGCCACGAGGAGAGATCGCATGGCCAACATGACCGTCAACCAGCGCACCCAGCTCGAGCGCGTCGACCTGACCATCCCGACCACCGGGGTCCGCGTCCGCGACCGGCGCCGGGTGATCGCCTTCACGGTGATCGCCTGGATCGTCGCCGCCGCCCTCGTCTACGCGACGGCCGTCGCCATCGACGGCTGGGCGCAGGCGATCGTGCTCGGGGTGATCATGCTGACCGCAGTCGGGGCGATGATCGCGGTCAACCCGCTGCGCCGCTGGTAGGCAGCGCAGCGCCCCGCCGCGCGCTCAGACGGCTGCGCCCGCCGTCTCGGACTCCTTCGCCGCCGCGTCGGTCTGGGTCCTGACCGAGTCGGGCAGGGGCTCGTCGACGTTGCGGCCCATGAGCACCTCCTTGGCGATCACCAGGCGCTGGATCTGCGAGGTGCCCTCATACAGCTGCATGATCTTCGCGTCGCGCATCAGCTTCTCGACCGGGTACTCCTTGATGAACCCGTAGCCGCCGTAGACCTGGACGGCGTCGACGGTGATCTCCATCGCCGAGTCGGCGGCGAAGCGCTTCGCGTGTGAGCAGGCCAGCGTGTTGCGGATCCCCCGGTCGAGCAGCGCCGCCGACTGCCAGGTCAGCAGCCTGCCCGCCTCGACCTTGGTCGCCATGTCGGCGATCATGAAGGCGACCGCCTGGTGCATCGCGATCGGGACGCCGAACTGGACCCGCTCCTTCGAGTACTCGGCGGCGAACTCGAACGCCGCGCGGCCGATGCCGACCGCCATCGCGGCGACGCCGGGGCGGGTGCGGTCGAGGGTCATCATCGCGAGCTTGAAGCCGTGGTTCTCCTCGCCGAGCAGGTTCTCGGCCGGGACCTCGGTCTCGTTGAAGGTGACCGTCGCGGTGTTGGAGGCGCGCTGGCCGAGCTTGTCCTCCTTCTTGTCGATCACGACCGTGTCGTCGCGGGGGACGACGAAGGCGGAGATGCCGCGGTGGCCGGCGTCCTTGTCGGTCTTCGCGTAGACCGTGTACCAGTCGGCGTACTGGCCGTTGGTGATGAAGCACTTCGAGCCGTTGATGACGTACTTGTCGCCCTTGCGGACGGCGGTCGTCTTCATCCCCGATACGTCCGAGCCCGCGTCGGGCTCGGTCAGGCAGAACGAGGCCAGCTTCGGCTCCTCGGCGAGCATGCCGAGGAAGCGTCGCTTGATCGCGTCCGAGCCGCCCAGCGCGACCGGCGTCATCGCCAGCCCGTTGGCGGCCAGCGAGGTCCCGATCCCCGAGCATCCCCAGCCGAACTCCTCCTCGATCAGGGTCCCGGAGAGGGCATCGAGGCCGGGCCCGCCGTACTCCTCGGGCACGTGGGTGTTCATCAAGCCGATCTCCCAGGCCTTCTCGATGATCTCCTGAGGCCAGGTGCCGTCGCGGTCGTAGTCCCAGGCGACCGTCCGGATCTCCTTCTCGGCGAAGTTGTGCGCCAGCTCGCGCAGGTCCTTCTGCTCGTCGGTCAGCGTGAAGTCAACCACTGCTCGGTCTCCTTTTGCATGCGTCGAGGGTCGATTGACTGGTCAGTCAACCACTCAAAGGGTAGCCGATTGACCCCGTGCCCGTGCGCATCGGGCGGGCCCGGGCGAGCGCGATTCCGAGCGCCCCCGACCCCGTCTGATCTAGGCTTGGCGCGTGGCTGTCGCGGCCGCCGAGCTCGTGCCGGCGATCTCCAACGGCGATGTGATCCTGATCGTCGTCGCGGTCGCGATCCCGATCGCGGCGCTCGCCTTCGTGCTCGGCGCGGGCGGCGCCTTTCGGCGGATCGGCAAGGGCCCGCTCTCGGTCGAGTTCGAATCCGACCTGCCCCGAGACGCCCGCGACTCCGACGCCGAGGCGGCCTCGCCGCAGGTGCGCGAGGCCGAGATCCGCCAACTGCTCGAGGCCAAGGCCTACCGCCAGAGCTCGCGCGGCGAGGCGCCGGTGGACGTCGACGCCGAGCTCGGGCGGCTGCTCGCCGAGTCGGGCGCGACGCGACCCGCCGACGACCCCGCCCTGCGGGCCGAGGTGCGCCAGCTCGTCGTCGCCCGCAACGAGCGCCGCGCGCGCCAGGGACAGCCCCCGCTGGACGTCGAGGCCGAGGTCGAACGCCAGCTCCAGGAGCTCGAGGGCCTGGAGTAGGCTCCACGCCGTGGCCGAGAACCCGGGTGAGAACATCGTCGACCTCGATGAGCTGGTGGTCCGGCCGGGCACCTACTTCAACCCGCAGACCGAGGTCGTGGTGATCATCGACGACTCGACCTCGGTCGACCAGGAGGTCTTCAACATGGAGGCCTACGAGGGCGCCGAGTGGGTGCGGATCACCGACGAGGTACCGGTCGACTCCGACGCCCTCGAGACCGCGATGGAGCGGTTTCAGACCCATTACCACCCCGGGTCCTTCGACTCGCTCTCCGAGACCGCCCTCGAGCAGGGCGATGAGGAGTACGACGAGGGTGAGGACGGCCAGGACCCCGGTCGCGAGGATTAGGGGCGCGATGGCCGGCTACATGGTCGCGCGCCGCGGCGACGCCGTCGACTGGATGGCCGACTACCCGGGCTTCGGCGAGATGCGCTGGTACACCGAGGCGCTCGCCTGCACGCAGGTCTCGTTCAGCTGGCGCTCGATGCCGCCCAGCACCGGCGGTCGTGGAAGCTACGGGCACCGCCATCCCGGCCAGGAGGAGATCTACCTGGTCACCTCCGGGACGGTCACGTTCAAGGTCGGCGACGACGTCTTCGAGACCGAGCCGAGGACCGCGGTGCGGCTGACCGGCGAGGACTTCTACGCGGTCCACAACGACGGCGATGCCGATGCCGAGCTGGTGCTGATCTCGACGCGGCTCGAAAAACCCCTGACCGAGAGGCAGGACGACTTCTGGCCCGAGTGACCGAGGCGGCGACCGCGGCCGACGACCTGCCCCGTTTCGAGGGGTTCCCGCGGGCGGCGTTCGATTGGTTCAGCGGGCTCGAGCGCGACAACTCCAAGGAGTACTTCGAGGCGACCCGGGAGACCTGGCGGCGAAGCGTGCGCGGCGCGCTCGAGGCGCTGCTCGAGGAGCTGACCGGCGAGCTCGACGGGCGGGTGAGGATGTTCCGCCAGCACCGCGACATCCGCTTCAGCGCCGACAAGTCGCCCTACAAGACCACCACCTACGGCCTGATCGTCGACCGGCCACGAACCGAGGTCGGACTGTACGCGCAGCTTTCGGCGGCGGGGCTGTTCGCCGGCAGCGGCTATCACGTCTTCGCACGCGATCAGCTCGCCCGCTACCGCGAGCGAGCCTCGGGACGAGCCGGCGCGACGATCGAGCGCATCCTCGCCGGCCTCGAGCAGGATGGCATGGTGGTGATCGGCGAGTCGCTGAAGACGGCGCCCCGCGGCTATCCCCGCGACCATCGCCACGCGCGAGCTCTGCGCCAGACCGCGATCGCCGCCGGCTGGGACGGCGAGGTCCGCGCGATCCTGGTCGTCGCCGACCGGGTCAAGCCCGGCTCGGCCGAGGCCGTGAGCCGCCTGCGCGCGCTGGGGCTGCGCCCGGTGCTGCTCACCGGCGACAACCGGGCCACGGCCGAGGCGGCCGCCGCGGAGGTCGGGATCGACGAGGTGGTCGCCGAGGTCCTGCCGGCCGCCAAGGCCGACGTGGTCGCTCGTCTGCAGGGTGAGGGCCGGGTCGTGGCGATGGTCGGCGACGGCGTCAACGACGCGCCCGCGCTGGCGCGAGCCGACCTCGGCCTGGCGATCGGCACCGGGACCGACGTTGCGATCGAGGCCTCGGACCTGACCCTGGTCTCGGGCGACCTGCGGGCCGCGGCCGACGCGATCCGCCTCTCGCGTCGCACCCTGAGGACGATCAAGCAGAACCTGTTCTGGGCCTTCGCCTACAACG
>WHSW01000121.1 GCA_009379895.1 Solirubrobacterales bacterium | reverse complement strand
AGCTGCGCATCCTGTTCGAGGAGACGCTCGCCCGATATCCGGAGATGAAGCTCGAAGGGACGCCCGAGCACGTCGTCTCGCCGTTCGTCAACCAGCTGCGGACGCTCCCGGTGCGCTTGGGCTGAGCATCCGGCTCCGGGGCGGCAGCCCGGACTCTAGATTCGCACGGCGACGAGGCCCGCCGCGAGCAGGGGCACGGCCACGGCGAGCGCTCGCAACGCCCCGTCCAGCGGCGCCGCCAGCGCCGCCGCGCTCAGCTTGCGAACGCTGCCGTCGGCGAGCCGCTGTTGGCCGTGCACCGACTCGGTCGCCCGCCGCAGCTCTCGCACCGGCGTGGACAGCCGCCGCTGCGCCACCGTGAGAGCGAAGCAGCTGAGCACGGCGGCGGCGGCGGCGAGGCCGTCCCCGACGCTGCCCACGGCCAGCGCGTTGGACCACCATCCGGTGAGCGCCGGAAACGCCCCCCAGGTTGCGGCGAACCACAGGTCGGTGTGGAAACGTCCCCCGAAGAGCTCCAGGTTGTAGGCGAGCACCGCGAAGGCGCCGACGATCACGAACGGAACCAGCGTCGCCGACACCGCGATGACCCCGGCCACACCGATCGCCAGCGCGCCGGCGAGGCCGACGGCGGCGAGCGCGATGAGCGTCGGGTTCGAAAGACGGGTCCCAAGCGGCCGCCCGCTCAGCTCGTCGAGGGCATGTGCGCTCACTCCGACAGCCAAGAAGAAGGCGGCGAGCGCGGCAAAGAGGCGATCGGCGTGCACCTGCGGCGCCGCGGCCGCCCCGAGGGCGACGTAGCTCAGGTGCCAGAGCGTGTACGGCGGATGGAGGATGGTGAGCAGGTCTCGCCAGCCGCCGGGCGCGAGAGCGTAGAAGGCGGGGCGGTCAGTCACCACCACGGGTTCCCGAGATGACGACGCCACCGCCGAGGCTCATCGGCTGAGCGGTGACGCTCGCGATGCCGCTCTGCCGCCACATCGCCAGCTGTCGCTCGAGCGGATGGCGCGCGTAGAAGCCCTCGATGCTCGGCCCGAGGAAGCGACCGACCTCATACCAGTGGCGCCCCGCGAGCCGGCCCAGAGCCGGGAGCCCGACCCGGGTGTAGAGGCGCCACGGCCAAAGCCACGCTCCGCGCGGCACCGAGAACTCCAGACAGGCGACGCGCCCGCCCGGTCTGACCACGCGCGCGAGCTCGCCCAGCGTGGCCGCCGGGTCGTCGACGTAGCGCAGCAGGTAGGTGAAGGTCAGGTGGTCGAACTCGCCGTCCTCGAAGGGAAGGGACTCGGCCTCGCCGGTGATCAGCTCGACGCGATCGGCCAGGGACGGATCGGCCTCCAGCTTGCGGTGTGCGCGCTCGAGCATCGCCGCGCTCTGGTCGAGCGCGACGACCCGGCATCCGTAGGCTCGCACCAGCTCCTGGGCGACCAGTCCCGTCCCGGTCGCCACGTCGAGCACGCGGTCGCTCGCCCGGGCGCCCACCGCGGCGACCATCGCGCGCCGCCAGCGCGGATCCTGAAACAGGCTGAGCGCGGCACCGAGCTCGTCGTAGCGCCGTGGCAGGTGCTCGAACAGCGCCAGCGCGTGGTCCTTGCGCCGCCGATGAGAGGTGGGGCGCTGCTCGGCCCGCACCATCAATCCGAGCTCCATCTCCTCGAACGTCTCGCGGTAGCGCTCGAGCCGGTGTAGCCGGAGAAGTCGGTGAGCCTCTCCCGAAGGCGCTCGGGCGAGGCGTCGACATCGACCTCCGCGGCGATCCTTCTCACGCATCCATCTTCCCGCAAGCCGGAGGCGGGGAGGCTGCGACCCTGTGCTCGTCATCCTCCTGCCGCGGGCTCGACGAGGCGCCGACCGAGCAGGCGATCTCGGCATGCGCCGCCGAGCTTGACGACTTTGCGATGCTGGGCACGAGCGCGGACCGAATCCGGACCGCGACCGCTCGAAGAAGGAGGCGCCAAATGACCGACGCATTCGTGCTCGGCGGCGTCCGCACCCCGGTCGGACGCTACGGCGGCGCGCTCTCACACATCCGGATCGATGATCTGCTCGGCGAGACGATGGTGGCGGCCTGCGAGCGGGTCGGCGTGCCGCTCGATCGAATCGAGGACATCGTCGCCGGGTGCGTGAACCCCGCCCACGAGGGGATGGGCGACATCGCCCGCTGGGCGGCGATGGCGGCCGGCTTTCCGGACTCCGTGCCGGCGATCACCGTCAACCGCTTCTGCGCCTCCTCGCTGTCGGGCGCGATCTCGATCGCCCATGCGATCCGCAGCGATGAGATGGCGGTCGGCCTCGCCGCCGGGGTCGAGTCGATGTCGCGGTCGGGCTGGGCGCTGATGAAGGGCGAGGCGCCGTTCATGCCGCGCGGGCCGGTCCTGATGCTCGACACGATGTGGGCCGGCGCCGGCGGCCCGCCGCACCCCGCGCTGCTCGCCCGAAACGCCTACATCGAGATGATGCTGACCGCCCAGAACGTGGCCGACCGCTACGAGCTGACGCGGGAGCAGATCGACGCGTTCGCGCTGCGCTCCCACCGGCACGCCGCCGCCGCTCGCGACTCGGGCCGCCTCGCCGAGGAGATCCACCCGGTCGAGATCCCGGCGACCCGCAAGGTGCCGGCGCGCACGATCGAGCACGATGAGGGGATCCGCGACGACACCACCGCGGAGAAGCTCGCCGCGCTGCCGGCGCAGCCGAACACGACCCAGATGACCGCCGGCAACTCGTCGGCGCTCAACGACGGCGCCAGCGCGGCCGTTCTCGCCAGCGGCGAGGCCGCCGAGGAGCTCGGAGCCGAGCCCCTGGCGCGTGTCGTCGCCTCCGCGGTCCATGCGCTCGATCCGGCAATCATGGGGATCGCGCCGGCGTTCGCGATCCCGAAGGCGCTCGAACGCGCAGGTCTCGCCGCCGCCGAGGTCGACGTCTGGGAGGTCCACGAGGCCTACGCCGCCCAGGCGCTCGGGGTGCTGCGCGAGCTGCCGGAGCAGCTCGACGGCTTCGAGGTCCCCGACGAGCGCCTCAACCCGAACGGCGGCGCGGTCGCGATCGGCCACCCGTTCGGGTCATCGGGCACCCGCTATGTGCTGACGCTGGCGACCGAGCTGCGCCTGCGCGAGGCCCGCTACGGCGTGCTCGGCGTGTGCGTCGGGTCGGGCCAGGGGGTCGCGATGGTCCTGGAGAACCCGAACGCCGCGTAGTGGGGTTTGGCGACGATGTCCGCCCCGATCCCAGGCGAGTTGGTCGCGGTCGGAGAGGCCGACCACGTCCTCGGCGCCGTGGAGCCCGAGTTGACGCTGATCGAGTACGGGGACTTCGGCTGCCCGTTCTGCTTCGCGGCGAGCCGGCCGGTGAGGTCGCTCCTCGATCGCTATGACACCCTGAGGTTGGTCTGGCGCCACTTGCCCGACCCCGAGCTTCACCCCGGCGCCGACCTGGCCGCCGAGCTGTCGGAGCTTGCGGCCGCCCGCGGAAGGTTCTGGCAGGCCCACTCGCTGCTGCTCGCGGGCCGCGACCGTTTCTCGGCTGAGGACCTGCTCCTGGTGGCGCGACGCCTCGATCTCGACCGCGCCGAAGCCGAGGCGGCGCTTGGCGATCGGCGCTATCGAGAGCGCGTGCGCGGGGACGTCGCCGGCGCCGAGCGGGCGGGCGTCCACGCGACCCCGACCTTCTTAGTGGGCGCCGAGCGCCTCGAGGGAAGCTGGAGCCGGCTCGCCCGGCTCGTCCCCGCGATTCTGACGCGAGGTGGCGACGCTGACCGGCCCACCGCCGGATGAGCGGACCGGTCGAAGCGGAGGGGCCATTCTCGAGGCGGACCGCCTGGGTTCGCAACGTGCCGACGCCCCTGCGCGACTTCCTGAGCACCGAGACGGGAGGGGCGGCGGTGTTGCTGGCGGCAACGATCGCGGCCCTCGCCTGGGTCAATCTCGACGCCTCCTCCTACGACGGCGTCTGGGAGACGCCCCTGTCGATCAACCTGGGAGACGCCGGGGTGGAGCTCGATCTCCGCCATTGGGTCAACAGCGGGCTGATGACCTTCTTCTTCTTCGTCGTCGGCCTCGAGGCCCGTCGCGAGTTCGACCTCGGCGAGCTCAGGGAGCGACGTCGCTTCGCCCTGCCGGTGCTGGCGGCGATCGGCGGGATGGCGCTGGCCGTCGCCATCTACCTCGCCTTCAACGCCGGCGACTCGTCGGCCGGCGGGTGGGGGATCGCGATGTCGACCGACACGGCGTTCGCACTGGGCCTGTTGGCGCTTTTCGGTGCCCGCGTCCCCGATCGCCTGCGGGCGTTCATTCTCACCGTGGTCGTGGTCGACGACATCCTCGCCCTCGTCGTCATCGCCACGGTGTACACCGAGACGGTCGACGTATCGGCCCTGATCGCGGCGTCCGGGCTGTTCGCGGCGGTCCTGGTTGCGCGCGCGCTGCGCCTGCGAGGCGGGGCGATCTATCTCATGCTCGGTGCGGCGGTCTGGGTCGCGCTCCTGGAGTCGGGGATCGAGCCGGTGATCGTCGGGCTGGCGATGGGACTTCTGACCTACGCGTACCCGGCCGTCAGGTCGGACCTCGACCTGGCGGTGGAGCGTTTCCGCCGCTTCCGCGAGCAACCAACTCCCGAGCTTCAGCGCTCGGCACGTCAGGGCCTGCGGGCCGCGATCTCTCCGAATGAGCGCCTCGCACAGCTGTTTCACCCGTGGACCAGCTACGTCATCGTGCCGCTTTTCGCACTTGCAAATGCCGGAATTGCGATCGACTCGGCGTTCCTGGAGCGAGCCGTTTCGTCGCCGATCACCCTCGGGATCCTGTTCGGCTACGTGATCGGCAAGCCCGTCGGGATCGTCGGCGTGTCCTGGCTGGTCGCCCGGCTCAGCCGTGGCCGACTCCGCCCGCCGGTTGGCTGGGCAGCGGTCGCCGGCGGCGGGACGATCGCCGGCATCGGCTTTACCGTGGCCCTGCTGATCGCGAGCCTCGCGTTCGCGGGCGCTGCCCTGGAGGAGGCCAAGCTGGGCATCCTCGGCGCTGCGGCGGGAGCGTCGCTCGTCACCTGGCTAGTGTTTCGCGCCACCGACCTGCTGCCGGAGCGACGGCGCGAGCGCGTGCTCCTCGGCACCTCCGAGCTGCTCACCGACCTCGCCACCAACGTCGATCCGGAGCGCGATCACATCCGGGGTCCGCGCGAGGCAGCGGTGAGCGTGGTCGAGTACGGCGACTTTGAGTGCCCCTATTGCGGACTGGCCGAGCCCGTCGTTCGCGAGCTGCTCGGTGACTTCGCTGACATCCGCTACGTCTGGCGTCACCTACCGCTGACCGATGTCCATCGCCACGCGCAGCTGGCGGCCGAGGCGGCGGAGGCGGCCGCCGATCAAGACGCCTTCTGGGAGATGCACGACAAGCTCCTCGAGCATCAGGACGCGCTCGAAGGCGCTGATCTCGTCGGCTACGCGGAGGAGATCGGCGTCGATTCGGGGCGCTTCTCGGAGTACCTGCGCGAGCGCCACGGGGCCAACCGGATCGCCGATGACGTCGACGGCGCCGATCTCAGCGGCGTCTCCGGGACACCCACCTTCTTCATCAACGGGCGCCGACACTACGGGGCCTACGACATCGCCACCCTCTCCGCTGCGGTTCGTGCCGCCGGGGCCCGCGCGCGTGCGGGGGCGACCTGAAGCCGGCTCCAGGCGTGGGCCCGGTCCACGCTCGGGTGTGCACGCTTCCGGATCGGCTCAGCGGCGTTCGGGGAGCAGGATCGCGAACCGCGAGCCGGCGGCGGGTGCGCTCTCGACCTCGATGCGCCCGCCCAGTGATTCGACGATGCGCTTCGCCAGGGTGAGGCCGAGGCCCGAGCCGTCGTCGGCTCGCGACAGGTCCCCGCGCCAGAACGGGTCGAAGACGTGTGGCAATGCCTCCGGCGGAATCCCCTCGCCACTGTCGGAGACGCTTAGCTCAAGCGCTCCCGCGGCGGATCGTGCCTCGACCACCACGGTTCCGTCGGCGGGCGTGTGACGGATCGCGTTCTGGAGCAGGTTCTGGAGAACACGGCCGAGCCGTGGAGAGCAGCGAGTGCCGCTGGCACCGTCGAGGTGCGTCTCGAGATGCAATCCCTTCTCCGTGGCGGTGCTTCCGCACGCGGCCAGCGCGGCGCCGAGGACCTCGTCGAGCGTGGCGCTGCGCTCGCTGTCGAGCGAAGCGGCGTCGAGCTGGATCAGCTCGAACAGGTCATCGACGAGATCGCTGAGAGCGCCGACCGAGCGGCGCATCTCACCCGCGTATGCACGAATCGTCGGCGGATCGTCGACGACGCCGTCGTCGACAGCCTCGATCATCGCCCGCAGGCTGGCCAGCGGTGTCCGCAGATCATGGGAGACCGCGGTGATCAGGTCTCGCCGCTGAGCCTCGACCGCCTCCTCGATCGCTCGCGCCGACGGTCGGGTGAGCGCCAGCGCAGTCCCGGCGCCGACCCCGAGCGAGTAGACGAGGAGAAGCGCGATCAGGAGCGTGTCGTGCCCGTCGACCAGCATCAGGCCCGCGAGGGCGGCGAGGTTCGCAAGCGCCGCCAGGGCGCTCGCGAGCGCCACGCCCAGCAGCCGGCGCCGAAGGGTCGCTCGCGCGAGGAGGCGATCGGCGATCACGACCGTTGCCGAGGTGGCGAGCAAGCCGACGCCGAAGAGGATCGCCAGGTCGCCGAGCTCCGGCCCAGTCATCCCGCTCGCCGCCCCGGCGGCGAGCGCGGTGAGGGCGCCGAGGACGCCGCCGCCGGTGGCGACGAGCGCGATCCGGATGCCGGGCGCAGAGGTCGGTGGGAGGGAGGGTCCTTCGGTCACGGCTCGAACCGGTAGCCGACACCCCACACCGTGACCAGACGTCGTGGGTGCGAGGGCTCGGCCTCGATCTTCTCTCGCAGGCGGCGGACGTGGACGGTGACGGTGGCCGGGTCACCGTCGAAGGCCACGTCCCAGAGCTCGTCGAGGAGCTGAAACCGGGAGAAGACCCGGCGCGGGTTGGAGGCGAACAGGAGCAGCAGATCGAACTCCTTCGGCGTCAGTGACGCCGAGCGTCCGTCAATGCGGACCTCGCGCGCGGCGGCGTCGATCTCAAGGTCGTCGAAGCGGAGCGATGCCTCGCTTGCGGCCGGCGCGGTCGCCGAGCTGCGGCGCAGCACGGAGCGCACGCGCGCAACGACCTCGGCGGGCGAAAACGGCTTGCTCACGTAGTCGTCGGCGCCGATCTCGAGGCCGACGATGCGATCGGTCGTCTGCCCGCGAGCCGTGATCATGATCACGGGGCTGCTCGCGCGGGCCCGGATCTGGCGGAAGACCTCGAAGCCGTCGATCCGGGGAAGCATGAGATCGAGCAACACAAGGTCGGGGCGGCTTGCCTCGAAGGCAGCCAGCGCTCGCTCGCCGTCGGCGACCGCCTCGACCTCGAAGCCGCCGCGCTCGAGGTAGCGCGAGAGCACGTCGCGAACCATCGGCTCGTCGTCGACCACGAGTACTCGTGCGCCGTCGTCCATACCGCTGAGTACGTCTTTGCCCGTATCCATTGCACTCCGATCGTGCTCCGCGCACGTTACGGAGCCCTTTCGCTCCCGGCAAGGAAGCCCGACGCGGCCCGTGCCCGTAACGCTTTCGTTAGCTCTCCGGACCAAGCTCTATCCCCTTGAGGCCCTTGCTGGCAACGGCTGCAGTCCTCGGCGTCCTTGCGCTCGCCGCGTGTGGCGACGAGGAGGACGAGCCGACGGCGCAGGCAGGCTCGGCGACGACGTCCGCCGGGGCGGACACGTCGACGCCCGCGGACCCCGGCTCGGGTGGTGCCGGTTCATCGGGCGCGAGCGAGGGAACGGATGCCACCGGCACCGAGCTCGTGGCCGCCGAGAGCCAGTACGGCTCGATCCTGTTCGACTCCGAGCAGCAGGCGATCTACCTGTTCGACAAGGAGACCTCGGAGTCGAGTCAGTGCTACGGCGCCTGCGCCGAGGCCTGGCCGCCGGTGCTCACCGATGGCGGACCGCGGGCCGGCGCCGGGCTCGACCCGAAGCGGCTCGGGACGACGCAGCGCGACGACGGCTCGACCCAGGTCACCTACGACGGTCACCCGCTCTACTACTACGTCGACGACCCGCCCGGCGAGGTCCTCTGCCACAACGTCAACGAGTTCGGCGGCCTCTGGCTGGTGGTCGAGCCGAGCGGCGACGCGGTCCAGTAACCGGCGCCGCCCGCTCGCCGAACCGCGCCTCGATGTTCGCGAACTCGCGCTTCAGCGACTCGTACTGGCCCTCGAACAGCTCGTCGGGCATCCCCGGCCCTGGAACATCGTGAACATGTAGGCGGTCTGCCCGTCGGCGAGCTCGACCGCGCGGGTGGGGAAGACCGCCATCTCCGCGGCGCTCGGGCCGGCGAGCATGTCGATCACCCCGGTCTCCTCGTCGGCACGGATCTCGAACCGGAACTCGCCCAGGTTGTTGACGACCGTCTAGCCGTCCTCGTCTCGTCGCGGCTCTCGGGCGAACTCGGTCGCCCACTCGGGCAGGTTCTCGATCTTCGACATGTAGGCGAACACCTCTCGCTTGGGGGCGGGGAGGACGGTGGTCACGGTGCGACTCCTCATAGGGTGGATACCTCCTCGAGGTCGTGTGCCAGCTCCAACGAGCGCTCCGCTCCGAGCGCTTGACTCACCAGGCCGTCGAGCTCGGCCAGCACCTGCTCGGCGACGGGGCGAAACCGGCGCGCCCGCGCCGTCAGGTGGACGCGGATCGCCCGGCCGTCGTCCGGGTCGGGCTCGGGGATCACGAGCCCCTCCCGTTCCATCAGACGGATCATGGTCGTCATCGTCTGCTTCGCCAGTCGCGCGCGGCGGCCCAGCTCGCCGATTCGCAGGCCGTCTTCCTCGAACAGGGGGAGGAGGATCGAGCCGTAGGCGGGCCGGACCTCGCCGTATCCGCGCTCGCTGAACTTGGCGTGGAGCAGCTCATTCCAGCGCTGCGAGGCCTTGGCCAGCAGGAAGCCGAGGCTCGCTCGCGTCGCAGTGCCCGTGTCCATCGGTGGCTCGATCACCTGCTCCATGGAAATAGTCTTATATCAGACTAAATCTCCGAAGGACGGGCCCGCGTAGGCGGGCCCGTCACCGGGGTCCTTCGGACGGCTGCTATCGAGCCGCGAGCCCGGTCGCCGCGCCGGGCAGGCCGCTTGCGCCGCCGATCGGACTCAGGGAACCGTCCGCGCCGACGCGGAAGCCGCTGATCGTCCCGTCGCCGGAGTTCAGCGAGTAGAGCAGGCGGCTGCTCGTCGTCAGCGCCACGTCGAGCGGACCGGTCCCGGTGAGCGCGGTCTCGCCGTCGGCGTCGAGCAGGCTCAGCGCTCCGTCGTGGCCGACCCGGTAGCCGGAGATCGAGCCGCTGTCGGTGTTGGTGGTGTATGCGAAGCGCCCGTTCTTGGTCACCACGATCCAGCAGGCCGCGGTCTCGGTCGTCGCCACCGAAGGGCTGATCGGGTCGATGATCCCGTCCTCGAGGCCGTAGGAGGAGACCGCGCTGGCGTCGGCGGCGCCGCCGAACGCCTCGGAGACGATCAAGTGCCCGCGCGGGTCGAACGCGAAGCCGAACGGCGTCGCCCCGGCCGATGCCTGCGGGTTCGGGCCGCTGGCGAGGCCGGTGTCCGCGTTCACCTCGTAGGTGTCGATCAGGTTGGTGTTCTTCTCGGTCACCACCAGCGTGCCGCCGCCGGGATCGAACGACACCGCGCGGGCCCGACGCCCGCGCCGCTCAGCGGCCGCGTCGAGCCGGCCAGCGGCGAGAGTGCCCCGTGCCGGGAGATCGTATACCCGGTGATGTTGCCGGCGCCGCCGGCGTTGAGCACGTAGAGCAGCCCGTCGTCGACCGTCAGGCTGATCGGCTGGTCGCCGCCCGAGGCGTCGGTGTCGAGCAGCTCGAGCTCCTGGCCGTGGACCCGGAAGCTCGAGATCGAGTCGCTGCCAGGATTGACCGCGAACAGCAACCTGCGGTCGAGCACCAGGCCGCCCTGGTTGCCGAGCCCGGTGCCCGTCCCGGTCCCGCCGGTGGCGAACTCGTCGCCGGCCGACAGTGAGCCGTCGCCGGCGCGCTCGAGGACCTCGACCGCGTTACCGGCCGGGTCATTGCTGAGCGTGTAGACCGCGCCCGCCGAATGAGCGAGAGCGCCGCTCGCGCCGATGCCGAGGGCGGCGAGGGCGAGCCCGAGCGCGCCTGGGAGCGCCAGGCGCCCGGGGAGTCGCGCGAGGTTGAACATGTCGTCACCTCCATGGAGTTGAAACCGCGAGGCGACGCTAGGTGGGCGGCGTTACCAAACCCTTTCGCTGCTCGAGCGGGCGCGAAGGTCGAGGTCATCGGGCCGGCCTCGACGGGTGGGTCGGGTCTAGAAGACGCCTGAAAAACACGGCTTCGGAGAATCGGGCGACGACGGTGAGTGCGGCCGCTCGTGAGCGGTCGGGCGAGGAGAACGCCCCGATCAGGCGGTCGCGGCCGTCAGGGTGTTTCCGATCGGGTTCAGGTTGACCAGGGCGGCGGTCCAGGCGGCCTGCAGCCGGGCCTTGCGCTTGCCTTTGTAGCGACTCTTGCGGGCTCCGTAGCGGTGCGCGAGCATGCCGATCAGCCGCTCGACCCGCGGCCGTGTGCGGCGCAGGTGCTCGGCCGCTTCGGGGTCATCGAGCGCCATCCGGGCGGCGATCAGCAGGTCCTCTCTTCGCCCGAGCTTGACCTGGCGATGATCTTGGCTCGTGCACCGGACTCGCAGCGGGCAGGGCCGGCAGTCGGCGCGGCGAAAGCTCGCGCCCCGCTTGCCGTTTCGGTGCGGCTTGGAGATCCGCGCGACCTTCCCCTGCGGGCAGGTGACGGTGCCGGCGTCGAGGTCGATCTCGAACTCCTCCTTGCCGAACACCGGATGGACCTTGGAGCTGGCAACCGGGGCCAGCACCTCGATCTCGCGTTCGGCCATCTGATCACGCACGTCCTGGTTTCCGTAGGCGGTGTCGCCGAGGATGCGCTTCGGCCGGCGGGCCTGGGGCTGGGAGTCGACGAGCCGCTTGGCCTGCGGGCCGTCGTGCTCTGAGGCGGACTCGACCTCGACCGCCGTGATCAGCGGCTGTGGGGCGTTGGTCGCGGCGGCGTGGAGCTTGTAGCCGTCAAAGCGCTGGCGGCGAGACTTGCGCCCGTGGCGCATCTCGGGGTCGTGGACGGAGAGGATGCGACCGGCGCGGGTGCCGCGGTGAAGGCGTGGAACACCGTCGTCTGAGACGTCGAAGTCCTGGCCGATCAGCTCGCGCAGCAGGCGATGGGACTCGGCGACGGCCTCGTCATCGAGCAGCTGGGGGGCGGCCTCGACGGCGCGCAGGCCGCGCTCGGCGTCTTGGGCGACCCGGGTCAGCATCGCCTCGCGCTCTTGCCTAGAGCGCCAGTCGCAGTCGGGCTTTTGGCGGGGGCGCTCGTAGTCGAACTCAAGCCCGTTGCGCAGCTCGGTGGCCGCCTCATCCTCGGCCGCTTCGACGGCGCCGATCAGCTTCGCGACCCCGGAGCGCACCAGGGTGACCGTGTCCTGGGTCGCGGCCGCTCCGAGCATCGGGGTCGAGTCGACGATCTGCTCGACCGCGCCCTTCATCAGCCCGAGCTCGGTGGCGAGCTCCAGGGTGCGCTCGAGCGCGAGGCGCTCCTTGCCGTGGAGCAGCAGCCGAGCGCGGAACTTGACCATGGTGGTGGGGTGAAAGCCGGCGTGGTCGATCGCCAGCCCGAGCGCCACCTTCCAGCCGAGGTG
>WHSW01000120.1 GCA_009379895.1 Solirubrobacterales bacterium | reverse complement strand
CATCACCGCCGTGAAGACCGCGAGCCGCAACAAGCACGCGCCGCTCAACCAGTACGTCTCGTTCGCTCAGTCGCCGGCCGCGGCGGGCGACGGTGAGACCACGCTCGAAGAGGTCCTGCCGGGGCCGATCTCCGAGGAGCCGGGCGAGCGCGCGATCGCGACCGAGGAGCTGCGCGCCCTCGTCTCCTGCCTGTCGAGCGTCCTCTCCGAGCTCGAGAGCCGCGTCCTCTCCCTGTATCTCGACGGCTGCTCCTACGAGCGGATCGGCGAGCGCCTCGAGTGCGACACGAAGACGGTCGACAACGCGCTGCAGCGCGTCAAGCGCAAGGTCGCGGCCCACATCTCGGGCCGCGAGGTGCTGGTTTAGAGCCTGGCCGGCACCGAGCGGCCTCCGGGAGGGCCGGGACGGCGGCGATTGTCCCGGCCTTGTTCATGCACGCTCTCGGCACATTCGGCGTGCCACGCGCGCGCTTCGCCCGGATAGCTTCGAGGCATGCCCGACTCGAAGCTACGCCTGGGTAAGCCGAAGCTCAGCGAGCATCCTGTCGATATCGGCCTGCGAACCGAGGCCGCGATTCTGTCCGAGTTGGTACGGCGCGGGTACAGCCTCCTCCTTCCGTTCGGGGTGAACCAGCGGTACGACCTCGTGTTCGATCTCGGCGGAGAGTTCATGCGGGCGCAGTGCAAGACGGGGCGGCTGCGGCGTGGGTCGGTCGTCTTCCGCACGGCGAGCGTTCAGTCGAACACCCGTGGCTCGCGGTGCCACGGCTACCGTGGTGACGCCGATGTGTTTCTCGTCTACTGCCCCGAGACCGACGTCGTGTATGTCGTGCCGGTGGCAGAATCGCCGAAAGGGCACATGATGCTTCGGGTAGACCGAACGGCCAACGGGCAGAGTGAGCGGATCCGCTGGGCGTCGGACTATGAGTTGCCCGCCTAGCTCAACTGGTAGAGCACCGATTTTGTAAGTCGGGTTGTCTCGGTTCGAATCCGGGGGTGGGCTCTTGACCGCGACCGAGTTCACCTGGCGCGACGGCGAGCGGACGATCCACTTCCGCGCCGGGGTGATCGCCGACTCGCCCGAGATCATCGCCGGGGCCGGGTGGGACGACTACGAGCTGCTGACCACCGAGCGGGCGATCGGCAATGCGTCGGTGGCGCTCGCCGAGGACGCCGTGGCCGTCCATCACGTGCCGCCGGGACCGATCAACGAGGTCGCCGGGCGGGTGATCGACGACGTCTCGACCCCGAGCCTGGTGGCGCTCGGCGGGGGGCGGGTGATCGACGCGGCGAAGGCGATCGCCGCGGTGCGCGGGGGGCGCGTCGCGGCGCTGCCGACCACCCTCTCGGGCGCCGAGATGACCGCGATCCACCGCCTGCCCGAGGGCGCCGAGGCGCCCGGTGGGCTGATCCGCCCAGAGATCGTGCTCGCCGATCCGCCGGTGATGACCACCCTGCCCGAGCAGCGGCTGCGCGCCAGCGCGATGAATGCGCTCGCGCACGGCGCCGACTCGCTCTCCACGCCGTTCGCCAACCCGGTCGCCGAGCTGGCCGCCCTGCGCGGTGCGTCGCTGATCGCGCGGGCCCTCGACGCCGAGCGCGCCAGGCGTGACCCGGCGGCCCTGGCGCTCGGCTCGATCCTCGGCGCCTACGCGATCGACTCGGCACGCTTCGCGCTCCATCACGTGGTCAGCCAGACACTCGTGCGCACGCTGCGCCTTCCGCACGCCGAGACCAACGCGACCATGCTGCCGCTCACGATGGCGGCGCTGATCCCGCGCGCCGGCCCGCAGATGACCGCGCTGGCGCGCGCCCTGCGCTGCAAGCGCGCCGCGCTGGCCGCCAGGATCGAGGAGCTGGGCGGCGGGCCGCGCCGCCTCTCCGAGCTCGGGGCCGAGCGCGACGGCATCGACGAGGCGGTCGCGGCGATGCTCGCCCGCCCGGAGCTGGCGCTCACCCCGGAGCCCCCCGACGCCGGCGAGCTGCGCGGGCTGGTCGAGGCCGCCTGGTAGCCGCCCAGTAACGCCGCCCGCGCCAGGGGGTACGGACACTCGTGGACGAGGGAAGGCGGCGCTCGCCGACGCCGCGATCAGACGAGGTGATCAGCTCGGAGCGCTTCGAGCGCTATCACGACTACGCCCGTCGCCGGGGCACCAGCCGGCCGCTCTACTACCTCGCGCGGATCCTCCTCGTCCCGTGCTTTTTGGTCTGGTTTCGCCTCCAGCGCACCGGTCGCGAGCACGCTCGGCTCGCCGGCGGGATTATCGTCGCCTCCAATCACCGCAGCTTCCTCGACCCGTTCGCGATCGGCATGCTGCTTCCCTGGCGGCGGCGGATCCAGTTCGTCGCCAAGGTCGAGCTGTTCGAGAAGCCCTGGCAGGCGTGGGTGCTGTCGCGGCTCGGCGCCTTCCCGATCCGTCGCGGCCAGTCCGACGAGACCGCGATGGAGACGGCCCGGCTGATCCTCGCGCGCGGCGGAACCGTAATCATCTTCCCCGAGGGCACCCGGATCCGGACCGGCTCGCTCGGCCGGCCCAAGCGCGGGGTCGGGCGCCTGGCGCTGGAGACCGGCGCCGCGGTCCTGCCGCTCGCCGTCCACGGCTCCGAGCAGGTTCGTCGTGGGTGGCGCATCCGCCCGCGCAAGGTCAAGCTGCGCGCGGGCAAGCCGATGAACTTCCCGCGCACCGAGCGCCCGTCGCCGGCGCTGGCGGCGACCGTCACCGATCGCGTCTGGCCCAACATCGAGCTGCAGTGGGAGTGGCTGGGCGGGTTGCCGCCGCTGCGCAAGGCCGCGGTGATCGGCGCCGGGAGCTGGGGCACGGCCGTCGCGGTGCTGCTCGCGCGGGGCGGGCTCGAGGTCGAGCTCGGCACGCGCTCGGAGGAGAAGGCGAGCGAGATCCTTCGCAAGGGCGAGAACGCGGACTACCTGCCCGGGGTCAAGCTCCCGGATGGACTCGCGGTCAAGCGCTCGACCGAGATCGAGCTTGCCGGGTGCGACCTGATCTGTCTCGCGGTGCCGTCGATGGCGCTCCCGGCCGTGGTCGGTGGGCTCGCCGACCGGGTCGGGTCGCGCGCCTCCGTTCTGCTGCTCTCGAAGGGCATCGTGCAACCGATGGGCGCTTTGCCCAACGACTACGTCCGCGAGCGCGTCCGGGCGCGCGCGGTCGCCTCGCTCGGCGGCCCGGCGCACGCGCGCGAGGCCGCCGCGGGGATGGCGGCGCTGGTCCTCGGCAGCGCCGACCCCGATCTGCGCACGATGCTCGGCGAGGTCTTCGACCGGGCCGGGCTGGTCTGCGAGCGCACCGACGACGTCGCGGGCGTCGAGGTGGCTGGGGTGGCCAAGAACGCGGCCGCCCTCGCCGCCGCCGCCGCCCAGCGCTTCGGCCTCAACGCCGCCGGGATCGCCGCCGCCGGCGTCTGGCGGGAGTGCGTCGAGTACGGCCTGGCCCGCGGGGCCCGGCTCGAGACCTTCTCCGGGCTCGCCGGGGTTGGCGACCTGACCGCGACCGTGCTCGCGCCCAAGGGCCGCAACCGCCAGGCCGGCGAGCTGCTCGGCGCCGGCGTCCCGGCCGAGAAGATCCCGAGCCGGATCGGTCAGGCGTCCGAGGGTCTGGACTCGGTGCCGCTGATCGCCGAGACGGTCGCCGGCGCCGGCGTCGAGGCGCCCAGCCTCGGGGGGCTGGCGGCGCTGATCGCGGGCGAGATCGACCCCGACGAGTGGGTCGCCGGGCTGCGCCGCGCGGAGCGCGCGCGGAGGGCGGCATGAGCGCGGTGGGGTCGCACGCCATGCGCGCCCCGCGACCATCGGGCGCCGCACTACGCTTGCCCGGTGAGCGACACGGACGCCCGGGGAGCGGACGAAGCCGGCGCCGGGGCGCCCGGGGAGGAGCCGACCTCCAAGGCCGAGCTCGACCGGGCGTTCGCGGAGCTCTACCGAACGCACCTGCGCGACGTCTACTCCTACGCCTACTACCGGGTCGGAAACCACCACGACGCCGAGGACCTCACCGAGCAGGCCTTCCTTCAGGCCTACCGCCATTTCGAGCGCGCGCGCAGGGAGTCGGACGGCAGGCCGCTGCGCCCGTGGCTGATCCGGATCGCGCACAACCTCGCCTCCAACTACCACCGCGATCGCGCCCGCCGGCCGACCGCCACGCTCGACGCCGTCGAGCCGCCCGCGCACCCGCACGCGACCGAGCGGGTGGTCGAGGGACGCGCCGATCTGCGGGAGGTGATCGCGCGGCTCGACGAGCTTCCCGAGGACCGTCGCGAGGCGCTGATCATGCGCTTCACGCTCGGCATGTCGAACCGCGAGATCGCGCGCGCGCTGGGGCGCACCGACGGCGCCACCAAGGTGCTCATCCACCGCGCGATCAAGCAGCTGCAGGAGTCGATGGACGATGACTGAGCAGCCCCAGGCGGCCAGCCTCGAGCACCTGCTCGCCGACGCCTTGCGCCCGGTCGAGCCGCCCGTGGACATCGAGACCAGGTTGGAGACCCGGCTCGCCTCGATCACCGAACGGGCGGCCGCCGAGCTCTCGAGCTGGGCCGAGGACCTCTCCGAGGGAGAGCTCGAGGCGCTGCGCGACCCCCGCAACTGGCTGCGGCCGGTGGCGGCCGTGGCGATCGGCGGCGCCGCCGCCGGGGCCCTGGTCGTGGTTGAGCTGCGCCGCCGGCGCCGGCCCGGCGGGGTGCGCGAGAGCGCCGAGCGGTTGCTGCGCGAGCTGCGCTAGGCCGTCGAGCCGCGCGGCACGGCGACGGCGGGGGGTGTCGCTGCGCCGGCCGCGAGCCCGGTCAGGCCGAGGATCAGGTGCAGCACGTTGTCCTCCGCGTTGACCGGGACCAGGTCGAGCAGCGTCCCGGCGCCGTCGGTCGTCGCCAGGAACCCCCAGGTCGCGATCGCCACGTAGGCGAGGCCGAGGCAGAGCGCGTAGGCGCGTGCCGCCCGGCGGGCGCAGATCAGCCCCAGCAGCCCGGTGAGCAGGTGGAGGACGTTGTGCCAGCCGTTGACGGCAAGGACCCCGAAGGCGTGGTCGTGCGTGAGGCCGCTGCCGGTGGCGAAGCCGGAGTCGTAGAAGAAGCCGAGGATGCCGACGATCGCCAGCGCCGCGCCGACGAGCGTCGCGTAGAGCTGGGCGGGGCTCGCGGTCGTCATCCGGCGGTCGGCATCGAGCTTTCGGCGCGCAAGACTAGCTTCGAGCGCAGGGCGCCGGTCCAGGGCGCGTCGCGGACTGGGCACGCGACGGGCGGCGACCGGCACCTGAGTATCGTCCGCCGCCGAAATGGCCACCTGCTACCGGCATCCGAACCGCGAGACGAACGTCTCCTGCTCGAACTGCGGCCGGCCGATCTGCCCGGACTGCATGACCTCGACCCCGGTCGGGATGCGCTGCCCCGAGTGCGCCGGACAGCGCACCCGGGTGCGCACCCCCGCCGGAACCGGGCGCCGCTCCAATGCGCCGGCCACCTATGCGCTGATCGCGATCTGCGTCGCGGCCTACCTCGCCGAGATGTTCGCCGGCGGGTCGAGCTCTCTGGACGGCGGCGGCAAGCTGATCCGCGAGGGCGGCCTGTTCGCGGGCGGGGTCGCCGACGGCGAGCCCTACCGGATCGTCACCTCGGCCTTCCTGCACGCCGGGCTCCTGCACCTGGGGCTCAACATGTTCGCGCTCTACATCCTCGGCGTCCTGCTCGAACCGGCGATCGGCACTGCGCGCTTCATCGGCATCTACGCGGCCTCGGTGCTGGCCGGCTCGTTCGGCGCGCTGATCCTCGACCCCAACCAGCTCACGGTGGGCGCCTCGGGCGGCATCTTCGGGCTGATGGCAGCCGCGTTCCTGATCGCTCGCCATCGCGGCCTCGACCAGCTCGCCTCGCAGATCGGCTTCTTCGTCGTCCTCAACCTGGTCTTCACGTTCAGCATCTCCAACATCAGCATCGGCGGCCACATCGGAGGGCTGATCGGCGGCGGCCTCGCGGCCCTGCTCGTCAACACGCTCGAGCGTCGGCGGGTCGCGAACGCGGCCGTGATCGAGGGCGTCGGACTACTCGCCCTGTGCGCCGTCGCCGTGGTCGGCGCGCTGATCAGCGCCGACTCCAACACGCCCAGCTTTAGTTGAGGGCCCCGGGACCGCCTCGAACGCGATCCCGGGCGGCGCCGCGACGGCGCCGGGGTGCAGGAGGTGCGCCAGCAGCTCGACGCCGTCGACCAGCCGCGGCCCCGGGCGCGAGAACGACGAGGCTGCGTCGACCGCCACCACCCGATCGGCGCCCAGGCCCGCGAGGCGCTCGCCGTGCTCGCGCGCCTGGGCGCCCGCCTCGTCGGCGTACAGGCCACAGGGCATGACCACGACCACGTCGGGCTCCGCGGCGGCGAGCTCGTCCCACTCGACGACGCGGGACCTGCTCCCCGGCTCGCCGAGCGCGTCGGCGCCGCCGGCGAGCTCGATCATCTCCGGCACCCAGTGGCCGCCGACGTAGACCGGGTCGAGCCATTCGAGCGCCGCGACGCGGGGGCGTTCGGTGCCGGCGACGGCGTCACGCACCCGCGCGAGTCGGGCGCGCAGCTCCGCTCGCAGCCGCTCGCCGCGCCCCGGGTCGCCGGTCGCGGCGGCGAGCCTGACGAGGTCGTCGAGCACCTGCTCGAGCGTCTCGGGGTCGAGCGAGATCACCTCGGGACGGGTCGGAAGCCGGCCCGCGATCGCGCGCACGTCGTCGAACGACACCGCGCACACGGCGCACAGGGCCTGGGTGATGATCAGGTCGACATCGAGCGCGGCGAGCCGGCGCTCGTCGAGCCGGTACAGGGACTCGCCGCGCGAGGTGACCTCGCGGACGCGGGCGTCGATCTCGGCCGCCGGCAGGTCAGCCTCGATCACGCTCGAGGTCAGCCTCGGCAGCCCGGTGACCGCGGGCGGATGGTCGCACTCGTGAGTCACGGCGACGACCGAATCGCCGAGGCCGAGCGCGTAGAGCGCCTCGGTCGCCGATGGCACCAGACTCGCGATTCGCACGGCTTCGAGGATAGGCCGCCACCGGCGGTAAGCTGAACGGCGTGGCAGAGCTGCTTTCGCAGGACGAGATCGAAGCCCGCCTCGGCGAGCTCGACGGCTGGTCTCGCGACGGGGAGGCGATCAGCAAGACCTATGACCGCGGCGACTTCGTCGGCTCGGTGGAGTTCGTGCGGCGGATCGTCGAGCCGGCCGAGGAGATGGGCCATCACCCCGACCTGAGCATCTCCTGGAGCGAGGTGGCGGTCGCGATCACCACGCACTCGGCGGGTGGGCTGACCGCGAACGACTTCGAGCTCGCGTCGCGGATCGACCGGCTCTAGCCTCCTCGCGAAGCCCGTCTCGTCCGATGCGCCTCGTCCACGTGGTCGGCACCCGCCCGAACGTGGTCAAGATGGCGCCCGTGATCGCCGCGACGCGGGAGCGCTTCGGGGCCGCCGGCTCGGTCGTCGTCCACACCGGTCAGCACTACGACCGCGCGATGTCCGAGGTCTTCCTCGAGCAGCTCGGCGTCGGTGAGCCCGATCACCTGCTCGGGGTCGGCTCCGGCACCCATGCCGAGCAGACGGCGCGCGTGCTCGAGCGGCTCGAGCCGGTGCTGGCCGCCGAGCGGCCGGACCTCGTCCTGGTCCCCGGCGACGTCAACTCGACCCTGGCAGCGGCGCTCTGCGCCGACCGGCTCGAGCTCGGCGTAGGTCACGTCGAGTCGGGGCTGCGCAGCTTCGACCGCTCGATGCCCGAGGAGATCAACCGGGTCGTCACCGACCACCTCTCCGAGCTGCTCTTCCTGCATTCTCCCGAGGCCCGGGAGAACCTGCTGGCCGAGGGGGTCGAGGAGCGCCGCCTGCGGTTCGTCGGCAACACGATGATCGACACGCTGGTCGCCCTCGAGGAGAGCTTTCGCGCCCGCGGGACGGCGAACGGCCTCGGGCTCGAGCCGGGCAGCTACCTGCTCGTCACCCTGCATCGCCCCTCCCTGGTCGACGGCCCGCTGCTCGGCGCCGCGCTCGCGGCGCTCGGGCGGGTCGCCGCGGAGATGCCGGTCGTCTTTCCGGTCCACCCGCGGACTCGCAAGCGGCTCGGCGGCGCGGACGCCGGGGCGGTCACGCTGGTCGACCCCGTCGGCTACCTCGACTTCCTCTCGCTCGAGTCGGAGGCCGCGGCGGTGCTCACCGACTCGGGCGGGATCCAGGAGGAGACCACCTACCTGCGGATCCCCTGCTTCACCCTGCGCGACAACACCGAGCGACCGGTGACGATCACGGCCGGCACCAACACGCTCCTCGGCCTCGATCCGCGGCGGATCACCGAGATCCCCGCGTTGCTCGGCGAGGGCTCGGCGACGGATCTCGACCCCCCCGCGCTCTGGGACGGCGCGGCGGCGCAGCGAATCGCCGACATCCTCGAAGGCTGCTAGCTTCGCGCCCGTGCCGCTGCCATCGCTGGTTCCGCGCGACCGCGTCTTCTTCGACCTGTTCAACGAGGCGGGCCAGAACACCCTGCGGGCCGCGCGGCTGCTGCGCGAGATGCTCGAGGGGTGGCCCGAGAAGCACGGGCTCGCGCGCGAGATCCTGCTCGCCGAGCAGGAGGGAGACCGGATCACCCACGACATCGTCCGACGGGTGAACACGATGTTCGTCACCCCGATCGACGGCGGCGACATCTACGGCCTCGCGACCCAGCTCGACGACATCGTCGACTACATCGAGGAGACCGCCGACTTCATGGGCCTGTACCGGATCGAGGCCCCGATGGAGCAGTCGCTGGCGATGGCCGAGGTGCTGGTCAAGTCGTGCGAGCAGCTCGCCGCGGCGCTCGAGCACCTGCGCGGGTTCAAGGACCTCGACAAGTACTGGATCGAGATCCACCGGCTCGAGAACGACGGCGACCGCCTCTATCGCGACGCGGTCGCCTCGCTGTTCGCGAACGGGATCGACCCGATGTTCGTGATCCGCTGGCGCGACATCTTCCTCCGGCTCGAGCGCGCCGTCGACGCGACCGAGACCGCCGCCCACATCCTCGAGGGGATCGTCATCAAGAATGCGTAGCGGCATGCCGGTCCGCCCCCCACCCGGCGGCGGCGCACGCGGCGCGGAGCATGTAGTGCATGAGTGAGACCGACTTGGTCCTCGGCATCGTCGTCGCGACGGCGCTCGCGTTCGACTTCACCAACGGCTTCCACGACACCGCCAACGTGGTCGCGACCTCGATCTCGACCCGCGCGATGTCGCCGCGGATCGCGGTCGGCTTCGCCGCGGTGCTCAACTTCGCCGGCGCCTTCCTCTCGCTCGAGGTGGCGGCGACGATCGCCGAAGATGTCGTCGACCCGCTCGTGATCACCACCACGGTGATCTTCGCGGGGCTGGTCGGGGCGATCGCCTGGAACCTGATCACCTGGTACTTCGGGCTGCCCTCGTCGAGCTCGCACGCGCTGATCGGCGGCATCGTCGGCGCGACCTTCGTCGCCGCCGGGGCCGACGCGGTGTTCGGCGAGGGCATCCTCGGCAAGGTCCTGGTCCCAGCGGTGATCGCGCCGGTTCTCGCGTTCTTCGTCGGCGCGGTCGGGATCGTGGTCTGCTACCGCGTGGTCGGGCGCCAGCGCCCCGGTCCGGTGACCCGCGGGTTTCGCTTCGGCCAGGTGCTCTCGGGCGGGCTGCTGGCGCTCGCCCACGGGACCAACGACGCCCAGAAGACGATGGGCGTGATCGCGCTCGCGCTGATCGCCAGCGGCCATCTCGGCGCCGGCTCAGACCCCCCCGTGTGGGTGATCGTCTCGGCCGCGACGGCGATCGCGCTCGGCACCTATACCGGCGGCTGGCGGATCATCAAGACGATGGGCACCCGGATCATCAAGATGGACGCCGCGCAGGGCTTCTCCGCGCAGGGGGCCGGGGCGGCGGTGATCCTCGCCTCGACGCATTTCGGCTTCCCGCTCTCGACCACCCAGGTGATCGCCGGCGGGGTGATGGGCGCCGGGGCCGGTAAGCGCATCTCGGCGGTGCGCTGGGGGGTGGCGGGCAACATCGTCGTCGCCTGGCTGCTGACCCTGCCCGCCGCCGCCCTGTTCGGGGCGCTCGTCTACCTGGTCACCGACCTCTTCCCGGTGGCGGTCGGGCCGGTGGTCGTCGCCGTGCTCGGGCTTGCGGCGGTCGCCACCGTGTTCGCGCGGCGGATCCGGACGCCGGCCCCGGCCCCGAGCGGCTGACCATCGTGGTCGGGGCGATCGTCGACACGCAGGCGCTCTGGGAGACGGTCGTCGCCGCCTTCGTCGGGGGGGTCGGCACGACATTCATCTTCTCGCTGGCGATCCTCGGCGCGACGCGGTTCGGCGAGGCGAGCAGGGACGGGCGCTCGGGCGCGGCGGCCGCGTTCGCGGCGCTCGCGCTGCTCGGCCTGCTGGCGACCGCGGCGGCGATCGCCTTCGGGGTGATCGTGATGACCACTAAATAAGGCCCGTCGGCTGCTCCGCTCCCGCCTCAGACACCTTGCCCGAGGCTACGCCTCGAGCATCTTCTTGTGCTCCGCGTCCGCGCCGACGGGGTCCGATGAAGGACGGGCGCACGTCGTTCGCGCGCTACCCTGGCGCTCGGATGAAGGCCGCGCGCAACATCGCGATCAT
Source organism: Solirubrobacterales bacterium (assembly GCA_009379895.1). Lineage (GTDB taxonomy): Bacteria > Actinomycetota > Thermoleophilia > Solirubrobacterales > 70-9 > WHSW01. Next base: position 1,209 of record WHSW01000120.1, on the reverse strand, counting down.
CGCGCTGCTGGCGCTGATCGTCGCCGTCGTGCCGGGCGGCGGCGAGGCCGCGCGAGGGATCGTCGCGGCGCTCTCGATCCTGTTCATGGTCGTGATCGGGCTCGCGGCCTGGCAGCTCTACCGCCAGCACCGGTTCAGCTACCTGCAGCTCACCGACCGCCAGCGGGCCACCTTCCTGGGCGCCGTGGGGGCGATCGTCCTGATGATCGCCGGCGCCGACGAGCTCACCGCCACGGGAGCCGGCCTGCTCGTCTGGTTGGCGGTCCTCGGCGCCGCGGCCTTCGCTCTGGTCAAGGTCTGGGGCGACTCGCAGGCCAGATACTGAGCGCGCCGAGGTTCACGGCGGCCTGACCCGCCGGGCTCGGCGAGCGCCTGGCCACCCTGGCGCGGTCGCGCACTAGCGCCTGACCACCTGGCGCGCCCGCGCAGGCATCGGCGCAGTCCCGTCGCGCTTTCGTCACCGGCGCGTCCCCACGCGTCGCGATCGCCGGCCTAGCGTCGCCGGCGTGCGCAGGATCAGCGGCGAACGGGGTCAGGCGGCGGCCGAGCTGGTCGCCGTCGCGCCGATCCTGATCGGCGTCGTGCTCATCCTGGCTCAGCTCGTGATCGCCGGCTACGCGCTCTGGAGCGCCGGCGACGCAGCTCGGGCGGGCGCTCGGGCGGCACTCGTCGAGGGCGACGCGGAGGCCGCCGCGCGCAGCGCCCTGCCCTCCTGGCTCGAGCGCGGCGCCGAGATCGAGACGGACGGCCCGATCGAGGTCCGCGTCGAGGCGCCGGCGCTGCTGCCCGGCGTCCCGCGGATCCCCGTCAGCGCCGGCGCGGCACTCGACCCCGAGGGGACGACCGCCGATGGCGGGTAGAGGCGAGGGCGGGCAGGCATCGGTCGAGATGCTGGCGGCACTTCCCGCCCTGCTGCTCGCCGCGCTGTTCGGCTACACGGCGCGCGAGGTCGGCGAGATCGAGCGGGTTCCGCTCGGCACCGCGAAGACCAGGATCCGCACGGCGATGCGCAAGCTCTCGGGTGTCGCCGCGCGAGAGGACGACGGCGAGCCCGGGCCGGGAGGCGCCCGATGAGCGCCACGGACTGCGAGCGCCTGCGCGAGCTCGCCGCCGAGCTCGCGCTCGGGATCGCCGACGGCGAGGAGCGCGCCTGGGCGCTCGAGCACCTCGTCGACTGCGCGGCCTGCCGCGCCCACCTGGACCGCTTCG
>WHSW01000011.1:3606-39912 GCA_009379895.1 Solirubrobacterales bacterium | reverse complement strand
AGCCGAGCGGCCGTCCCCCGGCCCGGAGCGCCCATCGGGGCTCTGGACCCCGCCCGGGACCTAGCGCTCGGACCCAGTCGGGGCGGCTCGTCTCGTTCGAGAGCGACCGTCGCCACGCGCGCGATGCGCGGCTCGTCGCGTCGAGATCTCGGCTTCCTCGTTAGAGTACGCGCGCCTCGCGGCCGGACCTTCCCCGGCCGCTTCTGACTGAATGCCCCCGATAAAGGACTGAAGAGTTGACCGATTTCCTGACCGATTACGGCGTCGTGATCGCGCTCGTCTGCGCCGGGGCCGCCGTGCTCTACGGCGCGCTCGTGACCCAGCGACTGCTGCGCCGCTCGCCCGGGAACGAGCAGATGCAGGAGATCTCGGGCGCCGTGCAGGAGGGCGCCAAGGCCTACCTCAACCGCCAGTACGCGATCATCGCCGTGGTCGCGATCCCGCTCGCGATCCTGATCGCGATCCTCCAGGACGTCACCACCGGGCTCGGCTTCGTGCTCGGCGGCGTGCTCTCCGGCGCGGCCGGGTTCATCGGCATGAACCTCTCGGTGCGCGCCAACGCGCGGGTCGCCGAAGCGGCGCGCGGCGGCGTCCCGCCGGCCCTCGACGCGGCCTTCAAGGGCGGCTCGGTCACCGGCCTGCTGGTCGTCGGCCTGGCCCTGTTCGGGGTCGCCGGTTACTTCGGGATCCTCGTGCTCGCCGACAGGACCGACAAGGAGGCCGTCGACGCGCTGATCGGGCTCGGCTTCGGCGGCTCGCTGATCTCCGTCTTCGCCCGGCTCGGCGGCGGCATCTTCACCAAGGCCGCCGACGTCGGCGCCGACCTGGTCGGCAAGGTCGAGGCCGGGATCCCCGAGGACGACCCGCGCAACCCAGCTGTGATCGCCGACAACGTCGGCGACAACGTCGGCGACTGCGCCGGGATGGCGGCCGACCTGTTCGAGACCTACGCCGTGACCTCGGTCGCGGTGATGCTGCTCGGGGTGCTCACCTTCGCCCAGGACTTCGCCCGTGAGGCCGCGCTCTACCCGCTGGTGATCGGCGCCGTCGCGATCATTGCCTCGATCGTCGGGGCGCTCGCCGTGCGGACGACCACCGACAAGGTCGAGGGCGCGCTCTACCGCGGCCTGATCATCTCCGCCGTGATCTCGGCGGCGGCCTTCTATCCGATCACCGACTGGCTGATGAGCGATCCGCTCTCGCTCGGCATCGACAGCCCCGACAACGCGCTGTTCGGCGCCTCGGTCACCGATCTGTGGCTCTGCGCCCTGATCGGCCTGGTCGTCACCGGCGGCCTGTTCGTGATCACCGATTACTACACGTCGACGCGCTTTCGCCCGGTGAAAACGATCAGCCAGGCGTCGATAACGGGCCACGCGACCAACATCATCCAGGGGCTCGCGCAGGGCTTTCAGTCGGCGGTCGCCCCGGCGCTGCTGATCGCGCTCGCGATCTTCGGCGCCAACGAGCTGGCCGGGATCTACGGGATCGGGATCGCGGTCATGGCGCAGCTCTCGCTCTGCGGGCTGATCGTCGCCCTCGACGCCTTCGGGCCGATCACCGACAACGCGGGCGGGATCGCCGAGATGGCCGAGCTGCCCGAGGACGTTCGCAACGTCACCGACCCGCTCGACGCGGTCGGCAACACGACCAAGGCGGTGACCAAGGGCTATGCGATCGGCTCGGCCGCGCTCGCGGCGCTGGTGCTGTTCGCCGCCTTCGAGATCGAGCTCGCGGGCGAGGAGGGCGGCGCCGGGCTGACCTTCTCGATCTCCGACCCCGCGGTGCTGATCGGGCTGCTGATCGGGGGGATGATGGTCTACCTGTTCGTCTCCTTCGCGATCGAGGCCGTCGGCCGCGCCGGCGGGCAGGTCGTCGAGCAGGTGCGCAAGCAGTTCCGCGAGCGCCCCGGGATCATGGAGGGGACCGAGAAGCCCGAGTACGGGCAGACCGTGTCGATCGTCACCGCGGCCGCCCAGCGCGAGATGATCCTGCCCTCGCTGATCCCGATCATCATCCCGGTGATAGTCGGGCTGATCAGCGTCAAGGCGCTCGGTGGGCTGCTGATCGGGGTGATCGTCGTCGGGCTCTTCGTCGCGCTGTCGATGACCGCCGGCGGCGGCGCCTGGGACAACGCCAAGAAGCTGATCGAGGACGGCGCCTTCGGCGGCAAGGGCTCGGAGGCCCACGCCGCCTCGGTGACCGGCGACACCGTCGGCGACCCCTACAAGGACACGGCCGGCCCGGCGATCAACCCGATGATCAAGGTCGCGAACATCGTCGCCATCCTGATCATCCCGATCGTGCATTTCTGAGCGGCGAATGCGTCCGCGAGCCGCAGGTGGCGGGGCCGCCAGCCTGCGGCGGCCAGCGCCAGGTCATCGCGCGTGGTCGGTGACGGCGGCGACGAATTTGTGGCCAACTTGTCGCTTTGCGACTCGTTCCTGTGACCGGCAGCGCTGGATGATCGGGGCATGGCGAAGAAATACCGTGAGGTTCGGCGCATTCTGCGTCGAGCAGGCTGGCGACGCGTGCGCACGGAGGGCAGTCACGAGGTCTGGGAGAATCGTGCGAGAGCCCGCACGGCTACGATCCCGGGCGGCGGGAAGGACAGCCGTGAGGTCCCCCCTGGGACGCTGGCTAGCATTCGTCGGGCGACGGGATTGGAGGAGTTGCGTTGACCGAGTACGTAGTCATCTACGAGCAGGCCAGCGATGGTGGCTGGGGGGCTTATTCGCCCGACCTCCCGGGAGCGGTTTCGGCCGGTGACACTCGCGAAGAGGTCGAACGGAACATGCGGGAAGCGATCAGACTCCACCTCAGCGACCTCCGGGACCGGGGTAGGCCGATGCCCAAGCCCAGCAACTTCGCGGGCACCGTTTCCGTATAGACGGTCCGCCAAGGATGGACAACTCTCGACGCTCGGCTCACTGCGCACGGGCGTGCAGGGCGGTCAGGCTCGAGCAGATCAGCTCGACGGCGGTCGCCGCGAAGCGCCCCTCGGGGTCGCCGGACGGGTCGTAGGCGGTGAAGGAGATCGCGCGCACGGGCGCCCGCTCGGCGGCGGCGGCGATCGTGGCCCGGACTTCGTCGGGTGAGAGGCCGCCGGGCGCGGCGTACTCGTTCGCGCTGCCGAAGCTCGGATCGATGACGTCGAGGTCGACGTGCACGTAGAGGCCCTCAGCCCGCTCGCAGAGCACGTCGAGCGCTCGCTCGAGCGCGGGCGCCGCGAATGAGCCCGGCCCCCCGCCGCCCTCGATCACCGTGACTTCACCGCGGGCCAGGCGGTCCGCCTCGCCCCCATCGATGTCCCGGACGCCGGCGAGCACCACCCGCTCCTCGGGCACCGGCGCGAAGCCCGGGATCGACTCGCACAGCGCCCGCCAGCAGGCCCCGGTTGCGGCCGCCAGCCCGGTCCCGTCGAGAAAGCCCGACTCGGTCGTCTCCGGGGTGTGGAAGTCGGGGTGGGCGTCGAGCCAGAGGATGCCGAGCCGCTCGACGGCAGCGCCGGCGACGGCGCCGAGGCAGACGCTGCAGTTGCCGGCCACGATCACCGGCAGGCGTCCCGCGGCGAGCGCCTCGGCGACGGCGCCGGCGAGCCGCCGGTTGAGCTCGAACACGCGTCCGATCTCGTCGCCCGGCTCGCTGGGGTCGGCGAGCCAATCGAGGTCGGCCTCGACGCCCGTCGCGGCCAGCTCCGCAGGCACCGCGCCGTCGTCGAGCAGGCGCAGCGGCCCGGCGCCCATGCCCAAGCCGCGGTGGCCGAGGTGAAAGGGAGCGCCGATCAGCGCGATCGGCTCGGCGCCGTCTCGGTCGCCGCGGCTGCTAGCCACCGCGCTCGATGATCTCGATCCGGTAGTCGTCGGGGTCGCGCACGAAGCAGATCCGCGAGCCGCCCTCGCGCACGGTGTAGGGCGGGCGCTCGGGCTCGATCCCGTCCGCCGCCAGCCGCTCGAGGGTGCCGTCGAGGTCGTTGCTGGTGATCGCGATGTGGCCGTAGCCGGTGCCGATCTCGTACGGCTCGGTGACCCCGTGGTTGAGGGTCAGCTCGAGCCGGGCGCCGTCGCCGGGCAGGCCCATGAAGCAGTTCGTCGCCTCGTCGCCGATCGGCATCCGGTGCAGCTCCTCGAAGCCGAGCTTCTCGTAGAAGGGCACCGACCGTTCGAGGTCGAGGACGCGGTAGCAGGTGTGGATCAGCTCGCTCATCCCATTGACCATAGTCGCTGCGCCCGGTCTTATAGTCGCCGCGTGGCGGGCAGCGAGCCGATCAACGTCGCCGACTACGAGCGGCTCGCCGAGCGGCGGCTCGAGCCGGGGGCGCACGGCTACTTCGCCGGCGGGGCCGGCGCGGAGCGCACCCTGCGCGACAACGTGGCGGCCTTCGGGCGCCGGCGGCTCCGGCCGCGGGTGCTGGTCGACGTCTCGCGGGTAAGCACGGCGACGACGGTGCTCGGCACGCCTGTCTCGATGCCCCTGCTGGTCGCCCCGGTCGCCTTCCAGCGCCTCGTCGACCCCGACGGCGAGGTGGCGATGGCGCGCGCCGCCGCGGCGGTGGGCACGGCGATGTGCCTGTCGACGCTCGCGACTTCGCGCCCCAGCGAGGTCGCCGCCGGCGCCCCGCCCGGACCGCGCTGGTTTCAGCTCTACTGCTTTCGCGATCGCGGCGTCACCCGGGCGCTGATCGAGGAGGCCGTCGAGCACGGCTTCGACGCGATCGTGCTCACGGTCGACGCGCCGCGGGCCGGCCGGCGCGAACGCGACCTGCGCACCGGCTTCGCGCTGCCCGCCGACGTCAGCGCGCCGGCGGTCGCGGCCGCGGTCGGCTCGGAGGAGCCGATCACCGTCAAGGAGGTCTTCGACCTCGTCGACCCGGCGCTCGAGTGGGACGACTTCGCGGCGCTCGCCTCCGACTGCCGGCTGCCGATCGTGCTCAAGGGGGTCCAGACCGCCGAGGACGGGAGGCTCGCGGTCGACCACGGCGCCGCCGCGATCGTCGTCTCCAACCACGGTGGGCGCCAGCTCGACGGGGTGCCGGCCTCGCTCGACCTACTCGGTGAGGTGGTCGAGGCGGTCGCCGGCCGCCGCGAGGTGCTGGTCGACGGCGGCGTTCGCCGGGGCTCGGACGTGGCCGTCGCGCTGGCGCTCGGGGCGCGCGCGGTGCTCGCCGGCCGCGCACCGCTCTGGGGGCTGGCGGTCGACGGCGAGCGGGGCGCTCGGCGGGTGCTGGAGATCCTGCGCTCCGAGCTCGAGCTGGCGCTCACCCTGCTCGGCTGCTCATCACCCGATGCGGTGACCGCCGAGCACGTCCGGCGCGAGCCTATATTCGACTGAGAGATGGCAGAGAGGCATCCACGCGAGGCGGCGTTGCGTCGCGTCCACGGCCCCGGCGCCCTGTTCGCCGCCGCCTACGGCAACGTCGGCTCGTCGATCTACTACGCCCTCGGCGTGGTCGCGGCATTCGCGCTCGGTCTGACCCCGATCGCCTTCGTGATCGCGGGGCTGATCTTCATGTGCACGGCGGCGACGTATGTCGAGGGGACGGTCATGTACCCCGAGGCGGGCGGCTCGGCGAGCTTCGCCCGCCACGCGTTCAACGAGCTGGTCAGCTTCATCGCCGGCTGGGGCCAGATGCTCAACTACATCATCACGGTCGCGATCTCGGCCTACTTCGTCCCGCATTACCTGGCCGTGTTCTGGGAACCGCTCGGGGACGGGCCGGGGGACATCGTCGGCGGCATCGTCCTGATCGCCCTGCTGGCGCTGCTCAACGTCAAGGGCACGCGCGAGTCCGCGCGCTTCAACCTCGTGCTCGCGATCGCCGACCTGGCGACGCAGGTCGTTCTGGTCGGGATCGGAATCGCCCTGGTCCTCAGCCCCGACACGCTGGTCGGCAATGTCGATCTCGGGATCGCGCCGACCTGGGGCGATTTCGCACTCGGGATCGCGGTCGGGATGATCGCCTACACGGGGATCGAGACGATCTCGAACATGTCCGAGGAGGCGCGGGACGCGGCCCGAACCGTCCCCCAGGGCACCGGGATGACCGTGCTGGCGGTCCTGGTCCTGTACGCCCTGCTGCCGATCGTCGCGCTCTCGGCGATGCCGGTCGCCCAGGGCGCCGGAGGCGACTTCACCACGAGCCTGGGAACAACCTACGCCGACGATCCGGTGCTCGGGATCGTCGAGAACCTGGGCCTGAGCCAGGGCCTGACCGACGGGCTGCGGATCTACGTCGGGGTCCTGGCAGCGGTGATCCTGACCATCGCCACGAATGCCGCGCTCATCGGCCTGTCCCGTCTCACCTTCTCGATGGGTCAGTACCGCCAGCTCCCCGAGCGCCTGCGCCAGATCCATCCCCGCTTCCACACACCGTATGTCGCGATTCTCGTCTTCTCGGGCGTGGCCGCGCTCACCATCCTGCCCGGCGAGCTCGACTTCCTGGCGACGATGTACTCGTTCGGAGCGATGCTCTCGTTCACGATCGCGCACATCTCGGTCGCCCGCCTGCGGGTCCACCAGCGCGATCGCGAGCGACCCTGGAAGCCACCGCTCAACGTCTCGATCCGTGGCTACGCGCTTCCCTTGACCGCGATCCTGGGGGGGATCGGAACCTTCGCTGCGTGGATCGTCGTCATGGCACTCAACTTCTCGACGTTGGTCGCTGGAGCCGCCTGGATGGTCATCGGCATCGGCGTTTACGTAGGCCTGCGCCGCCACCAGGCGCTGCCCCTTCGCGAGACGGTCAAGGTCGAAACGCTGACACCGCTCGGCGTCCAGGAGGTCGAGTACCGCAGCGTTCTAGTCGCCTTCGACGAGGACGATCCGTTCTCCGAGGAGACCGTGGTCACCGCGAAGACGCTCGCGGCGCGCCGCCGGCGCGCGATCCACGTCCTCTCGCTGGTCGCCGTGCCCGCGAACCTGCCGCTCGACGCCGAGCTGGCAGACCGGGACGCCGCCGCGCGGTCGAAGCTCGAGCGTGCGAAGCTGATCTGCGGACAGCGGGTCTCGGGCCGCGTGGCGCACGTGCGGCACGGTGGCTCGGGGCAGGCGATCATCGACGAAGCCCGCGCGCTCAAGGCGGCGGCGATCGTGATGCCCCTGCGCTACCGCGACGGCGCCCCGCTGATCGGCAAGACGCTGCAGACGGTGCTCGCCAAGCGCCCCTGCCGCGTGATCGTCTCCGCGAACCCGGCGGAGTCGTCCGGCGGCGCCGCCGCTCGGCCCCCCGCCGGCGCGGTCACCGGGTGACTCACGTCGCCTGCGGGCGCCCCGCGCGGACCTAGAATCAGCGCAATGGCGGCGCCCGCACGCGACGAGGTCTACCGAGGTGTGACCCGGCTCTTTGCGGTGGTGATCGTCGGCTTCGGGATCGCGATCATCGCGGTCACCCTGGCCAACGGCGGCGGCCTCGGGTCGGCCGGACTGTGGATCGGGTTGCTGTTCACCGGGCTCGGCGCCGGCCGTCTGTATCTGTCCCTGCGCGGATCGGGGTCGGGGACTTGATCGACCCGCTCAGTGGGCCGGGCGAGCGGTCGCCGCTCACCCGCCGCTGGCTGGGGGTGCCGCTGCTCTTCGCGGTCGCCTACTCGGCGATCGGCTTCTCGCTCTACTTCGCCCTCGGGCTCGTCGCCGAGCGCGGCCTCGGCCTCACGCCGCTGATCTTCCTCGGAGTTGGCGTGATCTTCATCCTCAACGCGCTCACCTACGTCGAGGGCGAGGCGATGCTCCCCGAGCGGGGGGGCTCATCGACCTTCGCCCGCCGCGCCTTCAACGAGCTGGTCAGCTTCATAGCCGGCTGGGCGATCCTGATCGACTTCGTGATCGTGATCGCGCTCGCGGCGCTCTCGGTGCCGCACTACCTGACCCCGATCTGGTCCGGGTTCTCCGACACCGCCCCGGAGATCGCGACAGCGGGGTTGGTGATCGCGCTGGTCGCCGTGCTGGCCGTCGGCGGCTTCACCGGCGCCGGGCGCCAGCGGCTGCTGACGGTGGTCGCGGTCGCGGGGGTCGGGCTGCTGCTCGCGGTGATCGTGGTCGGGCTGATCACGTCGTTCGATCTCACGGTGCTGACCACGGACCTCGACCCGTTCGACTCATTCGCCAACCCGAGCCTCGAGGATGCGATCTACGCCGGGGTGATCGCGACCGTCGCCTTCGCCGGGATCGAGGCCGCCGCCAACCTCGCTCCCGAGGTTCGGCGGGCGACGCCGGACCTGCGCAAGCTGCTGGTGGTGGCGGTGTCGCTCGTGCCGCTGCTCTACTTCGGCGTCGCGGTAGTGGCGCTCATGGCGGTCCCCGTGACGGCGACCCCGGACGGGCCGCAGACCGCGCTCGGCTCCAACTACATCGAGGATCCCGTGCTCGGCGTGGTGCAGAGCTTCGACCCCGCGTGGCTCTCCGACGCGATGCAGGCGGGGGTGGTGGTGGTCGCGCCGCTGGCGCTGATCTGGGCAGCGAACGCGGCGATGCTCGGCCTCTCGCGTCACGTCTACGTGCTCGCTACCAACCGCCAGATCCCGAGCTGGTTGGGAAAGCTCAACCGTCCGTTTCAGACCCCGCACATCGCGATCGCGGTCGCGGCGGTGCTCGCCTTCGCTCTCGTGCTGCCGACCGACATCGCGCTGCTCGGCGGCCTGTTCGCCTTTGGCGCGACGATCGCGTTCACGATCGCGCACCTGTCGATCGTCCGGCTGCGGATCACCGAGCCCAACCTCGAGCGGCCGTTTCGGATCCCCTTCAACGTCAGCCTGCGCGGCGGGCGCGTGCCTCTGCCGGCCCTGATCGCCGCGCTGCTCACGGCGCTCGCCTGGGTCAGCGTGATCGCGTACCACGACACGGCGCGCTGGGTCGGCGCGGGGTGGATGGTCTTCGGCCTGCTCGCCTACGTCGTCTACCGCAAGGGCTTCGAGGGGACGACCCTCACCGCGCGCGTCGAGGTGCCGGCGGAGGCGCTGGTCGGCGACGTCGGGGAGGCCGAGTACGGCGACATCCTGGTGCCCGTGTTCGGTACGACGCTCGACGACGACATCGTCGGCACCGCCGGTCGGCTCGCCGACGCGGCCGAGCTGCCCGGCAAGTCGGCGCCGCGGCTGGAGGTGATCTACGTGGCCGCCCTGCCGCTCACCGTGCCGCTCGACTCGCCCCCGCCTCCCGAGGTGGCCGAGCTCGCCAACGCGGCGCTCGAGCGGGCCCAGCAGGTGGGCGAGGAGTACGAGACGGTCGAGGTTCATCCCTCGGTGGTCCGCGCGCGCACGGTCGGCGCCGGGATCGTGCAGGCGGCGCGCGACCGCAAGGTCGAGGTGATCGTCATGGGCGGCGAGCCGCCGACCCGGGTTCGCGGCGGCGCCGTGCTCGGCGGCGTCGGCGGCTCGCGGCCGGAGGAGATCGGTCCGGTGACCGAGTACGTGCTGCGCCGCGCCCCCTGTCGGGTGCTGATCACGGCCCCGCCGGGCGACGGCCCGCCGCCGCCGGCGGAGGCCGCCGAGGAGACCGGACGCGTGCGTGGGGAAGCCGCATCGGGCCTCTAGACTGCGCGCCATGTTCGTCCTCATCTGCGGAGCGGGGAGGGTGGGCTCGTCGCTCGCCCGAACGATGCTCGAAGACGGCCACGAGGTCTCCTGTCTCGACGAGGACCCGGAGTCGCACGCGCGGCTCGAGATCGGGCTCCCGAAATCGTGGGAGGACATGGGCGGGCGCTTCACCGTCGGCACCGCGCTCGAGATCGAGGCCCTGGAGGCCGCCGGGATCGAGCGCGCCGACGCGTTCGTCTCCTCGACCGACGGCGACAACACCAACATCGTCATCGCCCAGATCGCCAAGCGCCGCTACGCCGTGCCGACCGTGATCGCGCGGATCCTCGATCCCTATCGGGCGAAGTGGTACGAGGAGCGCGGGCTGCACACGATCTGCCCGACCAGGGTTGCGATCGACATGCTCGAGAGCGAGGTCCGGCTGGCCGCGGCGCGGACTCGCGAGACGGTGGCCCCCGGCGGTGGGGTCGACCACGAGGACGCGGACATCTAGTGGATTAGGGATCCGGGCACGCGATGGGCGACCGCCACCAACAGCAGATGTACATCATCATCGTCGGCGCCGGCAAGGTGGGCTGGAACCTCGCCCGCGAGCTGCTCGACAAGGGCCACGAGGTGACCCTGATCGAGGAGAGCCGCGAGCGCTACATGACCGTCGAGCAGGAGCTCGAGCACAACATCCAGTACGGCGATGCGTCGGAGCTGTGGGTGCTCGAGCGAGCGGGAGTCTCGCGCGCGGACATGGTGATCGCGGTCACCGGCGACGACGAGGACAACATCCTGATCTGCCAGGTGGCGAAGGAGAAGTATCTGGTCGATCGGATCATCGCCCGGGTCAACAACCCCCGCAACCGCCAGCACTTCGACCTGCTCGGGATCAAGCCGGTGGTCTCCGCGACCGACCTGATCCTGCGTCTGATCGAGCACGAGGTGCCCGAGTACGGGCTGATCCACCTGCTCGACCTGCCCGAGGAGCGGCTCGAGATCATCGAGCTGCAGCTCCCCGACGACTCGCGGGCCGCGGGCCAGCGGGTCGGCGACCTGAGCATGCCCGAGGGAAGCCTGCTGATCTCGGTGCTGCGCGAGGGCACCGGGTTCGTGCCCAACGCCGACACCGTGCTCGAGTCGGGCGACGAGATCCTCGCGGTGCTCGACCCGACGGTCGAGGAGGACCTGACGTCCTACTTCGGCCCGGACGGCCAGGCCATATGACCGCCCGGCGCGTCGACCACCTGGTCGTCGGTGGCGGGATCGCGGCCGCCTACTGCGCCTCGGAGCTGCGCAAGCGCGGCGCCGACGGCTCGATCCTGGTCGCGACCCGCGAGGACGAGCCCCCGTATGAGCGCCCGCCGCTCTCGAAGGAGTATCTGCGCGGGGAGGCCTCGCGCGAGGACGCCTACGTCAACGGGGTCGACTGGTATGAGGAAAACGACGTCGAGCTGCGCACGCGGACCAACGTGATGGCGCTCGACCCCGCGGCGCGCACGGCCAAGCTGCAGGGCGGCGACGAGGTGAGCTTTACGAGCGCGCTGCTGGCCACCGGGGCGATGGTCAATCTGCTGCGCGTCGAGGGCGCCGAGCTCGAGGGGATCCACTACCTGCGGGCGTTCGGCAACTCCGACGCGATCCGCGCCGAGGCCGAGCGCGCCGAGCGGGTGATCCTGGTGGGCGGCAGCTACATCGCCTGCGAGGTGGCGGCGTCGCTGACCGCCAAGGGCGCCGACTGCGTGATCGTGATGCTCGAGGACGTCACGCTCTCGGGGACGTTCGGCGAGCGCGCGGGGCGCTTCTTCGAGGACCGGCTCACCGAGCACGGGGTCGAGATCGTCGCCGGAGCGGAGGTCGAGGCCTTCGAGGGCGACGGGCGGGTGGCCGCTGTGGTGACCGCCAGCGGGCGCACCGTCGAGGGCGACATGGTGGTGGTCGGCACGGGCGTGCGCCCAGACGTGATGCTCGCCGAGCGCGCCGGCCTCGAGATCGACGACGGGATCGTCTGCGACCAGACGCTCGAGACCTCGGCGCCCGGCATCTTCGCCGCCGGCGACGCCTGCTCGTATGAGAGCGCCATCCACGGGCGCCGGCTGCGCGTCGAGCACTGGGACGTCGCCCTCCAGCAGGGCCGCCACGCGGCGCGCGGCATGCTCGGCGACGCCGAGCCCTACCGCGAGCTGCCCTACTTCTTCAGCGACCTCGCCGACTGGGTCAGCCTGGAGTCGGTCGGGCCGGCCACCGAATGGGACGAGGTTGTCTTTCGCGGCGACGTCGGCGCCGGGGAGTTCAGCGCCTTCTATCTGCTCGGCGGGCGCGTCCAGGGCGCGCTGGCGGTCGGGCGCTCGGAGGACCTCGTCCACGCGCGAACCCTGATCGAGACCGGGGCGGACGTATCGGGGGAGCTGGAGGCGCTGAGCGATGCCGAAACAGACCTCGAGTCGATCGGCAATTAGGGCATCGCGTATGTTCTAATCAGTCTCGCTTGCCGGGTCGTCTAGTTTGGCAGGACGCCGGATTCTGGTTCCGGAAACGAAGGTTCGAGTCCTTCCCCGGCAGCCTTCGACACGCAGCCACGCGGTCCCCGCGGCGCGATTCCGTCCGATCCTTCTGCGAACGTGTGTTCGATGGCGGCGAGTCGCAAGAGCGGGCCGAAGCTCGCTCGGGGCGAGATGCGCAAACGGGTCGGGGATCTTCATCGGGCGGGCCTCTCTGGGCGGGAGATAGCAACCAGGCTCGGCGTGTCGAAGAGCACGGTCGCCTACCACTTGCGGAATCTGGGTTCCGATCCGGACGCTCGTTTCTCGCGCCGCTACGACTGGCCCACGATCCAGGAAGCCTACGACGAGGGGCTCACCTATCGCCAATGCGCCGGCCGGTTTGGATTCAACAGCGGCACGTGGTATCAGGCGGTCGCTCGGGGTGACATCCGTCTCCGACCGCGCGAGATGCCGATCGAGGTGTTGTTGGTCGATGGGCGGACTCAGACCAACCGCAGTCATCTGAAGTTGCGCCCGCTCGCCGAGGGTCTCAAGGAAAATCGCTGCGAGCGCTGCGGCCTCACCGAATGGCAAGGCGAGCGCCTGAACATGCAACTGCACCACGACAACGGCCGCGGCAAGGACAACCGGCTGGAGAACATTCCTTCCTGTGTCCGAACTGTCACACGCAGACGGAGAACTGGGGCGGCCGCAACGGGCACCGGCGCAAGCGGGCTGCGACCGACGGATGATCGCTGGGCTCGTGCACGTGGCGTGGACGTCGCGGTAGGGCTCTCGGCGCCGCCCGGGCCTGAAAACGCCCACCCATGCGCCAACCCCCGGGCCGATGCGGCTGACCCCTTTGTTACGTTGAGCACGCCATGGACGTCTACCAGCGCCGGCGCCTGGTGGCGCTGAGCGTCATCGCTGCGATCTTCGTGATCATCGTGCTCCTGATCCGGAGCTGCGGCGATGACGAGGAGGCTCCGCTCACCGTGGCCACCGGCGTCTCGGGCGCGACCGGGGCCGCGGGACCCCTCTCGCAGGAGGACTACGTCGACCAGGCCGACGCGATCTGCCTGCAGGTCAACACGACGATCTCGAACATCGACGAGGCCGACGCCAACGAGGCCGCCTCGCAGACAGGCGACGCGCTCGCCAGCGAGCTCAACCAGCTCCAGTCGCTGCCGGCGCCCAGCGACGGCGAGGACGAGCTCGACAAGTTCCTCGCCGCGCTCGAGGACCAGGTCGCCGCCTACGAGGACCGCGAGACCGCCGTCAACCGCGGCGACGACACGGCGGTGGCGGAGATTGACACGACCATCGACGAATCCGCCGAGAAGGCCGAGCGGACGGCCGGCCGGTTCGGCTTCGACGCCTGTGGCGACACGTCGAAGACCGGCGGCGGGTCCTCCGGGGGCGGCGGCGAGAGCGCGAGCGAGACGACGACCGACTCCGGGTCCGCGACCGCCCCGGAGCCGGCGCCCGTGCCGACGACGCCGACGACGACCACACCGGTGCCGACGACGCCGGTGCCGACGACGCCGACCGAGCCCGCTCCCTCCGAGGGCGGCGGCGCCACGCCCGCCCCCGCTCCCCCGGCCACGGACGGCGATTCGGGCAGCGGCGGCGTGAGCCCGTAGCCCGAGCCGCTCAGGCCGCCGCCGACTCCACCCAGGCGCCGTAGAGCTCCGCGTAGCGCCCGCCCGCATCGATCAGCTCGTCGTGCGTGCCCGACTCGGCGATCCGGCCGTTCTCGAGGACGACGATCCGCCCGGCCCGCCTGATCGTCGAGAGGCGGTGGGCGATGACGATCGCCGTGCGCCCCGCGAGCAGGCGCTCGAGGCCCTGCTCGATCACCCGCTCGGTGCGCACGTCGACGTTCGACGTCGCCTCGTCGAGGATCAGGATCCGCGGCTCGGCGAGCAGCGCGCGGGCGAAGGCGACGAGCTGGCGCTGGCCCGCGGAGAGCGCCACGCCGCGCTCGCCGACCGCCGTGTCGAGCCCTTCTGGCAGCCGGTCGACGAAGACGTCCGCGCCCACCGCTCGCGCCGCGGCGGCGATCTCCCGCTCGCCGGCCTCGGGGCGCCCGAAGGCGATGTTGTCGCGGATCGTGCCCGAGAACAAGAAGCTCTCCTGGGGCACGATCCCGAGCTGGCTGCGCAGGCACTGCGCGCGCAGCTCGCGCAGGTCGTGACCGTCGACCAGCACGCTGCCGCGCTGGGGGTCGTAGAAGCGCGCCACCAGCTTCGCCATCGTCGACTTGCCGGCCCCCGTCTCACCGACCAGCGCCACGGTCTGCCCGGGCGGGACGTGCAGGTCGATCCCCGCCAGCGCCCAGCCCTCCTCGCCCTCGACGAGCTCGTCGGCGGTCGCGTCACCGGCGCCCTGGGCGTAGGAGAACCAGACGTCGTCGAGCTCGATCTCGCCGCGCAGCTCGCCGGGGTCGATCGCGCCGGGCGCGTCGAC
Source organism: Solirubrobacterales bacterium (assembly GCA_009379895.1). GTDB lineage: Bacteria > Actinomycetota > Thermoleophilia > Solirubrobacterales > 70-9 > WHSW01. The sequence continues at coordinate 25,445 of WHSW01000011.1, read as the reverse complement.
CAGGTCGGGGCGCGTGTCGAGCAGGTCGAAGATCTTGTCGAGCGCCGCCATCCCCTGCTGGTAGGTCGTATAGAGCTGGGAGATCTGCTGGATCGGGTCGAAGAACTGCGCCAGGTAGCCGACGAACGCGATCAGAATCCCGATCTCGACGTCGCCGTCGATCACCCGGTAGCCGCCGTAGAGCAGGATCACGGCGGTGCCGATCGCCGAGAGCAGCTCGACCGCCGGGAAGTAGGAGGCGTTGAGGTAGACCGTGCGCATGTTCGCGACGCGGTTCTCCTCGTTGAGCGCGCTCATCCGCGCCACGTGGCGGTCCTCGCGGCCGAAGCTGCGCACCACCCGCACCCCCGACAGGGATTCCTGCAGGTAGGCGGTGATGTTGGCGATCTTCTCCCGGGTCAGCCGGTAGGCGCTCGCCGAGATGATCCGGAAGGCGATCGAAGCGACCGCCAGCAGCGGGAAGGTGACGAAGGTGACCAGCGCCAGCGGGACGTCGAGGAAGAGCAGGATGACGACCACCCCGACCAGGGTCAGGGTGCTCGAGAACAGCGTCACGATGCCGTCGGTGACCAGACTGTCGAGCGCCTGGACGTCGTTGGTCAGGCGCGAGATCAGGACCCCGGGCCTGCGCCGGGTGAAGAAGCCGATCGACATCGCCTGCAGGTGCGAGTAGATGCGCTCGCGCAGGTTCTGCAGCGCGCGCTGGCCGACCCAGCCGACGAGATACGTCTGCGCGTAGGTCGCCGCCCAGAGCACGGCGACCGAGGCGACGTAGATGAGCACGATCAGCGTCAGCACGCCGGCGTCGTCGGCGGCGATCCCGTCGTCGACCGCGCGCCCGGCGAGGTACGGGGGCGCGAGCGCGGCGGCGGTGGCGATCACCAACGCGACCAGCATCAGGATCACCTGGGTGCGGTAGGGGCGCAGAAGCCCCAGCATCCAGGCCACCTTGCGCCCGCGCTGGTCCTGGCCGCGGATCAGCCGCCAGAGGTCGCGGAAGAGGAGCAGCGTCCCGGCCAGCCGCCCCGGCTGGTTCGCCTGATCCTCCGTCTCGGTGGCGACCTCGGACCGCTGCGCCTCCGGGTCGGCCTCGGTGACGGGATCGACCTCGCGCTCGGGGCGGCCGTTGTGCGGCCCTCGCTCTCGGGTTCGCGGGCTCAAAGTAGCCGCCTCAACAACGGCCGGACTCGGCTTCGTCCTTGCGGACTCCGCCTCATAGTCCCGCCACCAGCTCGCGCTCCTCGGTGTCCTTCTGCAGGAAGACCACGTCCTCGCAGCCGAACTCGGCGATCTCGCGATAGAGCTCGGAGCGGCCCAGCAGCTCCTCGTGCGTGCCGCGGTCGACGATCCGCCCGGCGTCCATGACCACGATCTCGTCGGCGAGCGAGATCGTCGACAGCCGGTGGGCGACGACGAAGGTCGTGCGCCCCGCCATCGCCTCGCGCAGTCCCTCCTTGATCGTCTCCTCGGTGCGGGCGTCGACCGAGGACGTCGCGTCGTCGAGGATCAGCAGCCGCGGCTCGGCGATCAGCGCCCTGGCGATCGCCACCCGCTGGCGCTGGCCGCCCGAGAGGGTCATCCCGCGCTCGCCGATCACGGTCTCGTAGCCGTCGGGGAGCCGCGTGATGAAGTCGTGGGCCTGGGCGCGGCGCGCAGCGAGCTCGATCTCCGCCCCGGTCGCGTCGGGCTTCGCGTAGGCGATGTTCTCGGCGACGCTGGCCGAGAACAGGAAGCTGTCGTCGGCTACGAAGGCGATCGAGCGCCGCAGCGAGCGGACGTCGACCGCGCGCAGATCGGCGCCGTCGACGCGCACGGACCCCTCGCTGGGGTCGTAGAGGCGCGCGATCAGCGCCACCAGGCTGGTCTTCCCCGAGCCGGTCGGCCCGACCAGCGCGACGGTGCTGCCGGCGGGGACCTCGAGGTCGATGCCGCTCAGCGACGGCTCGGCGCCGTCGTAGCGCAGCGTCACCCCCTCGAACGCGACCCGGCCCGGGCCCTCGGGGAGCGGCGGCGCGTCCGGCGGGCTGGTCACCCGCGGCTCGCGATCGAGGATCTCGAACATCCGGTTGCCCGAGGCGACGGCCCGTTGCGCCATGCCGAGCGCCATCCCGAGCGAGCGCATCGGCCCGATCAGCATCACCAGGTAGGTGTAGAAGGCGGTGAAGTCGCCGAGGTCGAAGCTCTGGGGGTCGTTGATCACCTGGCGCCCGCCGATCAAGAGCACGACGGCGAGCCCGAGGCTGGGGATGAACCCGAGCATCGGCGAGTAGAAGGCGCGCAGCCTGGTCGAGTAGACGTTTTGCTCGAAGAGGCGGTCGACGCGGTGGCGGAAGCGACCGAACATGTGCTCCTCGCGGGCGAACGCCTTCACGATCCGGATCCCCGAGACGCTCTCCTCGGCCTCGGCGGTGAGCTCGCCGACCCGCTGCTGGACCTCCTGGACCGCCGGGCGCGAGAGCCGGTTGAAGCGCATCGCGGTGAGTACCACGATCGGCACCGGCGCCAGCGCCAGCGCCGCGAGGACGGGATTGAGCACGAACATCACCGCCCCGGCGAGGAGGATCGTGAGGCCGCTCTGGGTGAGCCAGATCAGCCCGTAGCCGAGGAAGAAGCGGATCGACTGCAGATCGACCGTCGCCCGCGACATCAGCTGGCCGGTCTGCTGGCCGTCGAAGAAGCCGAGCTCGAGCCCCTGCAGGTGCGAGTAGATCCGCTCGCGGAGATCGAACTCGACGTCGACCGAGACCTTGCCCGCGATCAGTCGCCGGACCACGGTCAGCCCGAGGCGCAGGACGCCGGCGCCGAGGATCGCGAGCGCCAGCGGCAGCAGGTCGTCCCGCCGGTGGTCGGTGATCGCGCTCACGGCGTCGCCGATCAAGAGTGGGATCAGCACGGTCATCGCCATTGCCAGCCAGGCGAAGAGCAGCGAGCCGATCACGGCACGGCGGTATGGGCGCAGGAAGCCGAGCAACCGCCTGAAGGTGGGCATCCGCATGACTATACAAATTGAAGTGAGGGCCACCGGTCGCGGTTGGCCCGGGTCGGCGCCCGGCCGCGGCGCGCAATACTGGGTGGTCGATGGCACGACCACGGGCGGGCCTCTGCGAGAGCTGCGCGCATCAGCGGATCATCCGCAACACCCGCGGCTCGGAGTTCTCGCTCTGCGAGCGCTCGCGCACCGACCCCGCCTATCCCCGCTACCCGCGCCTGCCGGTGCTCGAGTGCCCCGGCTGGGAGCGGTTCGAGCCGGGGCGAGAGCCATGAGCCGCCTGTTCGGCCGCGCCGGGCTCGCGGCTCTCGTCGCTCTGGCCGGCACCGCGGCGATCGTCTACGCGGCGACCCGGGGCGGTGCGGAGCGACCGGCCAGCCCGAGCACGGCGTCGTGGGGATCGCTCGCGCCCAGCCCACTCGAGCGCACCGAGGTCGGCGCGGCCCGGGTGGGAGATCGGATCTACGTCGTCGGCGGGTTCATCTCGAGCGGCGGCTCGACCGGCAGGATGGCCCGCTACGACATCTCCTCCGATCGCTGGCGGGAGGTTGCGCCGCTGCCGATCTCCGTCAACCATCCGGGCGTCGCCGCGCACGGGGGTCGCGTCTATCTGCTCGGCGGCAACCTGCCGCCCCGCGAGGGCCGCGAGCGCAAGTCCCACCGCCTCTACCGCTACAGCCCGAGGCGCGACCGCTGGACGCGCCTCGCCGACGCGCCGACCGAGCGCGCGGCGCTCGGCGTGGCCGCGATCGGCGACCGCCTCTACGCGGCGGGCGGCTACACCGAGACCAACCAGCAGCTGCGCACGCTCGAGGTCTACGACGTCGAGCGCGACCGCTGGCGCCGCGGTCCGCGGATGCCGACCGGGCGCAACCACGTGGGCGCTGCCGCGCTCGGCGGCGAGCTGGTGGTCACCGGCGGGCGGCCCGGACCGGTGACCGGGAGTCAGACGACGGTCGAGAGCTACAACCCCGACGACCGCCGGTGGCGGGAGCTGGCACCGCTCGGGACCGCGCGCAGCGGGCATGCCGCGGTCGTCGCCGACGAGGCTCTGGTCGTCGTCGGAGGCGAGGAGCTCGGCGGCGGGACGACGATCGAGCAGGTGGAGCGCTACGACGCGGCGAACGACACCTGGCGCTCGCTGCCCGACATGGTCACCCCCCGCCACGGCCTCGGCGCCGCCGCACGCGGCTCCCGCGTCTACGCGCTCGAGGGCGGCCCGGAGCCGGGCCTGGCGTTCTCGCGCGCGATCGAGTACCTCGATCTGCCCTAGTGCCCCTAGGTGAGCCGAACGGGCACCGGCGGCGGCGCGCGCGTGGCGCCGGCGGACTCGCCGCGGCGAACCGTCATCCGTCCGTTGCCAGGCGCGCCCAGAGCCCCGCGTCGACGCGGATGTCCTGCTTTAGGTGCAGCGAGCGCATCACCCCCTCGCGGGCGTAGCCGCAGCGCTCGGCCACTCGTTCGGAGGGAAGGTTGGCGACGTCGATGATCAGGTAGAGCCGATGCGCCCCCTGCTCGCAGGCCCAGCCGGTGAGCAGGCGCAGGATCTCGGTCGCGACGCCGCGCCCGCGCGCGGACCTGGCGACGATGTAGCCGAGTTCCACCTCGCGGGCCTCGCGATCGATCTCGGGCGCCAGGCCGAGGCCAAGGAAGCCGCCGCCGTCCAGGGCGGCGAACGCCTCGCGGGTCCCGTCCCTGCGACCGGCCTCATACAGCGCCAGCCATCGGCGCGCGAAGTCCGCGGGTGGCGGCTCGGGCACGCGCGTGAAGCGCCGGACATCGGGATCGGCCACCAACTCGGCCACGTCGCTGAGGTGCGCTTCGCTGAGCTGCTCCAGGCGAACCGGCTCCATGCGGCCCGGATGTTGACCGGTCGCCCCGCCCCGCGCGCCTCGGGGCCGCCACGCCCCCGGTGGGCCCTCCCGACGCTCACCGCCGCCTTCCCCTCGGATTCAGCTCCAGCGGCAGGCGCGTGACGTTGGGCTCGCCGCCGCAGCGACGTCGGCGGGCCGCGGCCCTCGCTCGTGCTGCGGGGCCGTGGCGGGGCGGGGATCCGTCGTGGCGGTCGCCCTCGCCCGATCCGCGGGCGCCATGCTCATCTCCCGCCGCCCGGTGGAGCGGTCGCCCCGAGCCGCTCGAGCATGCCGTACATGTCCCAGCTGACCCAGTTCTCGGCGATCCGCCGTCCTCGATTCGATCCATCCCGATGCCCATCCACTCGACTCGTCGGCCGGTCGGGGCGATGCCCATCAGCTCCCCCTCGTGCGTGCCCGCCGAGGTGAACTGCGTGCTGACGAGGTCGCCCTCGGCGGCCTGTCGCTCGACGGTGTCGGTGAAGTCGGGAAACGCCCGATGGAACTCGGCCACGAACGACTCCAGCGCGTCGATGCCGCGCACGTCGGTGACCGTCGGGTGGCTGTGCTGGTGGCTGATGAAGCCGGTGGCGTACACGTCCGACGCCCGAACACCGCCCGCGACGCCCCACACGCCCTCGAGCGCACGCCTCGCCAGCGCCTTGTTCTCGTCCGCTCCCATCCTCGCCTCCTCGTTCGCCGCCGCCCGATGTCTGGAGCCGTTCATCCTGGCAGGACCGCGATGAAGAATGCGGCGGTTGCGCCCGGCTTCGTCGACGGCCTTCGCCCCAGCCGCGGGCGACTCCGCCAGCGCCAGCTCGCCGCGGGCCGGCGAGTTGCCCAGGTTGACCGCGACGAGGTCGCGATGCTGGAGCACAAGCGATCCTAGGATGTGCGGGGTCATGAACGGGGCCGAGGCGCGACCATACGACGTCGCTCCACTGTCGGCCGATGTTTCGATGCTGGGGCGTACGGCCGGAGTTCAACGCGATCTGAAGGCGGAGTGGTGGCGACGGGCGCGGAGCGCATAGTCGAGGTCCTCGAGGATGTGGGCGCGGAGACGGTCTTCGGCCTGCCCGGCGTCCACAACCTCGCGCTCTGGGAGGCGCTCGCCGGTTCGCCGATCCGCGTGGTCGGCGTTCGCCACGAGCAGACCGCCGTCTATGCGGCCGACGGCTTGGCGAGAACGACCGGGAAGCTGGGCGTCGCGCTCGTGACGACCGGCCCCGGGGCGGCGAACACCCTGGCGGCCACCGGGGAGGCGATGGCCAGCGGGTCCCCGGTGGCGGTGGTCGCGACCGACATCCCGAGCCACCTGCGCCGCCCCGGCGTGCGCCGCGGGGTGCTGCACGAGTGCGCCGACCAGGCGGCGCTGTTTGCTCCCCTCGTCAAGAGCGGCGTCACCGCGCGGAGCGCCGACGATCTGCCCGGCGACGTCGCCCGCGCATTCGGCGAGGCGCTGCGGCCCCCAGGCGGCCCCGTCTACATCGGTGTCCCCACCGACTTCCTGGCGGCGCCCGCCCCCGCTCCCGCGCCCGGCGCGGGTGAGACAGGTCGGCTACCGGTTCCGAGCGAGCACGAGCTCGACGGTGCGGGCGAGCTCCTCGTCGAGGCGGCTCGCCCGCTGATCCTCGCCGGGGGTGGGGCGGCCCGCTCGGGGGCCGGCGCCGCGATCGCCCGGCTGGCCGAGGCTTTGCCCGCGCCGGTGCTCACCACCTACGCGGGAAAGGGCCTGCTGTCGCTCGACCATCCCTGCCACGTGCCGTGGAGCGCGCACGCTCCCCCGGTGGGAGCGCTGTGGGACGAGGCCGACGTCGTGCTGGCGATCGGCACCGACCTCGACGGGATGACGACGCAGAATTGGGCGCTCCCCGAGCCGCCGGCGCTGGTGACGATCAACGTCGACGCCGACGACGCGGCCAAGAACTGCCGGCCGACGCATTCCCTGGTCGGGGACGCGGGGCACGTGACGAGCCTGCTTGCCGAGCGTGTACCGAGGGTGTCCGATCCCGCCCCGGTGCGCTCGCGCATAGCTGCGATCGAACCGGAGCTCGCCGGCCAGTTCGCCGCCGAGGACCCCGAGGCGGCCGCCCTGCTCGAGGCGATGGCGCCGGTCTCGGCCGGCGGGATCCCGATCGTCGCGGACATGTGCATCCCGGGCTATTGGCTCGCCGGGTTCCTCCCGGTCGGACGGCCGAGAAGCTTCGCCTATCCGGTCGGCTGGGGCAGCCTGGGCTTCGCCTTTCCCGCCTCGGTCGGGGCGGCGCTCGGGACCGGCGGTCGCGTGGTGTGCGTGTGCGGCGACGGCGGCTTCCTGTTCGCCTGTGGGGAGCTGGCGACCGTCGCCCAAGAGCGGCTCCCGGTGACCGCGATCGTGGTCGACGACGGTGGCTATGGGATGCTCCGCTTCGACCAGCTCCAGGCCGGCGGCGCGCCGTTCGGCGTCGACCTCCTGAGCCCCGACTTCGTCGCGCTCGCCAACTCGTTCGGTGTCGAGGCGGAGGCCGTCGACGGGTTCGGCGCCGAGTTCCGCGAGCGCTTGGACACCTGCCTTCGCAGCGATGGCCCGAACCTGTTGGTCGTCAGCGCGCGGCTTCGCCCGCCCCTGAACACGTCGCCGCGCTGGTACCGCACTCCGGCCGCGCCCCCGCCGAGGCCGAACTAGGAGCATGATGACGACCGAATCGCGAGGAGCGCCATGAGTACCCAGCAGATGACCAAGACCGTGTCCTCGACGATCGCCGGTCGGCGAGCCGAGGGCGGGGCCCACACGATCCGCTCGGTGAACCCCGCGGACCTCGAGCAGGCGGTCGCCGAGGTCCACCTCGGCGACGGCGAGACATACGCGGATGCCGCGAGAGCGGCGAAGCGGGCGCAGCCCGAGTGGGCGGCGATCCCGGCGCCGGTGCGCGGGCAGGTGGTCGCCAATATCGCCCGGCTGGTCGGCGACAACAAGGACCGGCTCGCCGCCTCGATCACCGGCGAGGTCGGCAAGACGACGGTCGAGGCGCTCGGGGAGGTGCAGGAGGTGATTGACACCTGCGAGTTCTTCCTCGGCGAGGGTCGGCGCCTGTACGGGATGACCGTCCCCTCCGAGATGCCGAGCAAGCAGTTGATGACCTTCCGCGCTCCGGTCGGATCGGTGGCGGTGATCACCGCCGGCAACTTTCCCGTCGCCGTGCCCTCGTGGTACCTCGTTCCCGCCCTGCTCTGCGGCAACACCGTGGTCTGGAAGCCGGCCGAGTACGCGGCCGCCACCGCGCACGCGATGGCCGAGCTCTTCTGGCACGGCGGGGTCCCGCCCGCGGCCCTCAACGTCGTGCACGCGGACGGCGCGGCGACGTTCGACGGCCTGGGGCGCGCCCTGGAGGAGGGGACGATCGACAAGGTCGGCTTCACCGGCTCGACCGCGGTCGGGCGCAGGATCGGAGCGCTTTGCGGAGAGCACCTGCAGACGCCGTGCCTGGAGCTCGGGGGCAAGAACCCGCTCGTCGTCATGCCCGACGCCGACCTCGGGCTGGCGGTGGAGGGGGCCCTGTTCAGCGGCTTCGGGACGGCGGGCCAGCGGTGCACATCGCTGGGGACCGCGATCGTCCACGAGGACCTCCACGATGAGTTCCTCGCCCGCCTGACCGAGGCCGTCGAGGCGGCGCCGATCGGGGACCCGACTCAGGACGTCCTCTACGGGCCGATGATGGACGAGCGCTTCCTGGCTCGCTTCGAGGAAGAGTGGCTCGGCCTGATCTGGGACCACCACGCGGTAGGCGGGTCGCAGGGGGTCGGGCAGATCACAGCGGACAATCCGCGACGCGGGTTCGTGGGCGCCGACCCCGAGCGCGGCATGTTCGTTCACCCGACGATCGTCAGCGGGGTCAGGAGCGACGACGAGCTCGCGCGCACCGAGACGTTCGGTCCCCTGATCGGCGTCGCACGGTTCGGCGACTGGGAGGAGGCGATGGCGCTCGCCAACGACCACGGCTACGGCCTCTCGGCCGCGATCTACACGAACGATCCGCGCACCGCCTTTCTCTTCCGCGCCGAGTCGAGCGCCGGGATGGTGAGCATCAACAACTCGACCTCCGGCGCCGAGGCGCACCTACCCTTCGGCGGCAACGGGAAGTCCGGGAACGGGTCCCGCCAGTCGGGGGTCTGGGTGCTGGACCAGTTCACGCGCTGGCAGGCCGTGAACTGGGACTACGCCGGCAAGCTCCAGCGCGCCCAGATGGACGTCGCGGAGATCGACGCCGACCTCGAGTTCCGGATCTAGCCGGGAGTCGCTTCTCGTCGGGCGGACGCGCGTGGTTCTCATGCCCCGCGCCCGGCGCCCACGCGCGACCCCGTAACTTGAGGATGTGAGCGCCACACCGATCGACGGCGACGTCGCGGCCCGCGCGCGCGACTGGCACCACGGCCTGCAGGCCGTGGTCTGCGATGTCGTGGAGCCATGGGCGCACGGCACGGTCCTGCGCGCCACGGGCTACCCGAGCTACTACGACTTCAACCTGGTGCGGGTCGAGGATGACCCGGGGATGAGCGTCGCCGCCCTGATGCGCTTCGCCGATGAGGCGCTCGCCGGGCTCGTGCACCGGCGCGTGGACTTCGATCTCGCCGCCGCCGCCGAGCCGCTGCGGCCCGGCTTCGAGGCCGAGGGCTGGCGGGCCGAGCGTCTGCTGTGGATGCGCCACGAGACGGCGCCGCCGCCGGCCGGCCCCGACCTCGCCGTCGAGGAGGTCCACTACGACGCGGTGCACGAGCTGCGCGCCATCTGGGACCGAGAGGACTTTCCCGACGTGGACCCCGGCGACTATCCCGCGCACGCACGCGAGGTCGCGATGCGGCGCCACGCGCAGGTCCTCGCGGTACGCGAGCGTGGCGAGGCGGTCGCCTTCGCCCAGCTCGAGCGCGATGGCGCGGCGGCCGAGATCACGCAGGTCTACGTGCACCCCGAGCACCGCGGCGGCGGGCGCGGCACGGCGATGACCCGCGCGGCGATCGAGGCGGCCGGCGACCTGGACGACCTCTGGATCGTCGCCGACGACGAGGATCGGCCCAAGCAGCTCTACGCCCGCCTCGGCTTCCGTCCGGCGTGGACGACGATGGAGTTCCAGCGGCTGCCGGCGAGTGCGTCGTGGTAGCGCCACGGGCGTCGCCGCCAGCCGGGCCGAGAAGCGTCACGTCGGTTGACGAAAGTCGGCCCACTCCCCCGGGCGGGCGCGACCCGCTCCCGCCCCGCGGCCCCGCCCCTTCGCGCGGTCTCGACGAGCTCAGGCCTCGGTGACGGCGGTCCGCGCCGAGCTCAGGGCGCCGGCGCTGGCGATCACGACGAGCACGATCGCGATCACCTCGCGCGCCGCCAGGGCCTGGTCGAGCCCGATCAGGCCGACGGTGGCGGCGACCCCGGGCTCGAGGCTCATCAGGACGCCGAAGGTGCCTCGCGGCAGCCTGCGCAGCGCCTCCATCTCGAGCGAGTAGGGGATCGCCGAGCTCAGCATCGCGACCGCGAACCCGACGGCGAGCAGGGCGGGGTCGAGCAGCTCGCCGCCCCCGTCGACGATCCCCGGGCCGAGCAGCAGGATCGCGGCCACGCACATCGCCAGGGCGAGGCCCTGGCCGCCCGCGAACGAGCGCCCGATTCGCTCCGAGAGCACGATGTAGGCGGCCCAGAAGGCCCCGGCGAGCAGCGCCAGGCCGACGCCGAGCGCGTCGAGCCCGCCGCCGGGCGTCGGGGCGAGCAGCAGGATCCCGCCCGCCGCCATCGCAACCCAGAGCAGGTCGGAGCGCCGGCGCGAGCCGACCAGCGCGACCCCCAGAGGCCCGACGAACTCGAGCGTCACCGCGATCCCGAGCGGGATCCGGTCCAGCGACAGGTAGAAGCTCGTGTTCATCGCCGCCAGCGCGACGCCGAACAGGGCGACGTCGCGAAGGCGCGTGCCGCGCACGCCCCGCAGCGACGGGCGCCAGATCGCGACCAGGACCAGCGCCGCGAAGCCGAGCCGCGCGAGCACGGTCCCGGTCGGTCCGAGCTCGTCGAACAGGGTCGTCGCCACCGCGGCCCCCGACTGCACCGAGACGATCGCGGCGAGGACGAGGGTCATCGATGTCGCGCGATCCTCGGCCGTCAACGGCCCCAGGATATTTGCGCCCGCATCGAATAATGTCCGGCGCCGTGCGGCCACTCCTTTGTGAGCGCCCGATGAGATGAGAGCGCTGGTTCTCTCGGACACCCACTTCGGGGCCTGGACCGGCGACGCTCTACTGCGCCACGAGCACCACCTCGCACGGCTCGCGCCCCAGCTCGACGACGTCGACGAGCTGATCTTCCTCGGCGACCTGTTCGACTTCCTGTTCGGCACGGTCGAGGAGGCGTTCGCGGCCGCCGACGGCCTGTTTGCGCTGCTTCGAGAGAAGCTGCAGGGAAAGCGATTCGTCTTCCTCGCCGGCAACCACGATCACCACCTGGTCACCCGCGAGGCCGAGGACCTGCTCGAGCTGCGGATCGCGACCGGGCTGCCCGCCGATCAGCTGGTGGGCGAGCTCGAGCGTCGACGCTTCTTTCGCCGCTTCCTCGAGCGCCGCCTCGACGGCGTCGAGGTCGACATCCGCTACCCCGCCTACACCTTCGGCGACGTCCTCCTCACCCACGGCCACTACCTCGACCCCCACGCGCGCGCGAGCGGCCCGGTCGGCAGCCGCCTCCTGACCCGCGCCCTGTGGTCGATCGCCGCCGGCGGCCCGGAGGAGCCCCGGACGGTCGAGGACTACGAGTCGATGATCACGCTGCTGACCGAGCTCCTGTTCACGATCGCCCAGCTTCCGCACGGCACCGCGGCGCAGCGAGCGGTCCAGCACGCGGCGCAGCGGGTGGGCAACGCTGCGGGCGTGGTCACGGGCCCGATCGACGCGGCACGCAGGCTCGCGCGGCGCGGCGGTCCGAGCTCGGCCCCCGGCGGCGGGCCTCCCGCCGCGGGGCGCGACGGCCTCCCCGACACGTCGCGGGCCTACGAGCGCGCGCGAACCGAGGCGGGCGCGGGGCCGGATCCGAGCGCGGCGGCCGGCGCCGCCGCGGCGGGCCATCAGCTCGGCAGGGTGGTCCGTGCCAGCGATCCGATCGACCGCTCGCTCGAGGCGTTCGCGCGCGTGGTGGAGAACCTGGGCTGGGCGCGCGAGACGGACAAGATCGTCTTCGCTCACACCCATCAGCCGCTCGCAGACGGCTCGGCGAGGACCGGGCCGCGGGTCCGCTACTGGAACACGGGCTCGTGGATCTATGAGCCCGACCTGAGCTCGCACGACGCGTACCGCCGCTACCTGCGCTACGGCTGGCCCGGGACGGCCGTCCTGATCGACACCGAGGAGCCCGAACCGCGCCTGCTCGAGCTGCTTCGCGACGAGAACCCGCTCAAGGCGTGAGCGCGAGCGAGCGCCGCGCGCGGGCCGTCAGCCCGCGCGACCGCCGCGCCGGACCCTGAACTTCACCGTGCGCGGGCGGCTCACGTTGTTGTCGCGGTCGGTGGCCCGCAGCAGCGCGACGTAACGCCCGGGGCGGGCGCGGAAGTGCGGCGCTCGACCGCCGAAGCGCAGCCGGTTGAAGCCGATGTACCCGCTCCACTTCGCGTAGCCGGCGAACTCGCGGTGGCCGTGGCGGCGCAGGCGGAAGTAGTCGGCGTCGAGCTTCGAGCGCTCGTCCAGGGCCAGGCGAAGCTCGCCGCCCCGGCGCCGGATCGCGTCGCCGTCGAGCCGGGGGTGGCGGATCGTCGGCGCGCGCAGGTCGACGGTGCTCTTCGGTACCGGGTCGGGCTCGGCGCTCGGGTCGCCGGGGGCGGGGGAGACCACGACCGTGCCGCGCACGGAGCCGTGCAGCTTGCACTGGAACGAGTAGCTGCCCGGGGCGTCGAAGGCGAGCTGGAAGCTGTCGCCGATGCGGTGCTGGGGCTGGTTGGTCTGCGGGTCGGAGTCGAGCCCGCGTGCGCTGTCGGAGATGCCGGTGACCGAGTGCATCGTGTCCGGCCCGACCCAGTACCAGGTGACGTGCTCGCCGAGGTTCAGGTGCAGCTCGGGCTGCGACCACTGATAGCCGCCGATCGCCACCCTGCGGTTGGCGGCGCCCGCCTCGACGGCGCCCGCGCCGAGCATCGCGAGCGTCAGCGCCAGGACGATCGCCGGCCGCGCCAGGGAGGCGACCCGGTCAGCCACCGACCAGATACCACCCGTTCATCCCCTCGTGTAGATGGGAGAACACGTGGCAGTGGTAGAACCAGCGGCCCGGGTTGTCCTCGACGTAGTAGGCGGAGATCGAGTCGCCCGGGCCGAGCGTCTGGTTGTCGATCACCTTGCCGCCGTCGGGGTCCACCCAGCGGTGCCCGTGGATGTGGAAGGTGTGGAAGTCGTTGTCGATCGCGTACACGTGCCACGCCACGCGCTCGCCCGCCGCCGCGTGCAGGGTCGGCGTGTTGCCCGCATACGCGCGTCCGTTCACGCACGAGAAGGCCCGCTTCAGATCGGTGGCCGGGGGCTGGAACGAGTGGAAAGCCAGGAAGAACTCGCGATCGGGTCGCGGTGCGCCGGCCTTGCGCACGATCAGGGGGCCGAACAGCCCCTTGTAGACGGGCAGCGGGTCGAGCGGGCCGTGATCGTGGTAGAGCCAGGCCCCCTCGGTGCCCTCGCGCGCGTCCCAGACGTACTGGAAGGTGCGGTTCTTCTGCACGAACCCGCCGGGATCGGTGTGGCGGCCCTTGTAGGCACCGTCCATCTCCTGTGTGTAGAAGATCCCGTGCGGGTGGATCGTGACCGGGGACGGAAGCTTGTTCTGGAAGTTGACCACCACGGTGTCGCCGGTCTCGCACTCGATCAGCGGCCCGGGGACCGTCGCCGGGCCGAGCGGCTGCTCGAAGCCCGGGCTGTAGGGGCGATAGGCGAAGGCGGTGAACTTGGCCTTGGCCTTGATCTTGCGGTCCATCATCGCGTCGCGGCCCGTGGGGACGATGTTCCAGCGCACCTCCTCGGCGCGGATCCAGTACTCGCGCCGCGCGCCGACGGCCTTCGCCAGGGTCGGCCTGGCCGCGGGCCCCCCCGCCGCCGCGCCGCCGGCCTCGGCGGCGCGCACCTTGGGCGGCACCGGGACGTCGGCGGCAAGCCGCTCGACGTCGGCGCCGCGGTCGGTGAGCACCTTCTGGCCCGCGAGCGTGCAGACGAAGAGCCCGCCCGCGCCGGCGAAGAACTCGCGACGACCGTACGGATCCAGGTCCATGGGCGGCTAGTGCTTGCTCTTCTGCTTCTTCTTCACGGTGACCGTCATCTTCATGACGGACCTGTGAAAGGTGCAGATGAAGCCGTACTTGCCCGGCTTCTTGAACTTGGCCGCGAACTTGACCCCGATCGACCCCGAGGCCGAGCGGTAGTCCTTCTTGTCGACCCCCTTCGGCCCCTTCTTGAGCACCACGTCGTGGGTGTTGGTGTTCGCCGGGTCCCACTTCCACTTGACCTTGGTCTTCGGCTTGATCTTCAGCTCGTCGGGCGCGAAGAAGTCGTCGACGACCTTCACCCGCTCGGTCTTCTTGGCTCGGGCGTGGTCGGCCGCCTTGCTCGCGGCCTGGTCGGCCGTCGCCGCGCTCGGCCCGGCCACCAGCCCGGCCGAGATGGCGACCGCGGCCATGCTGGCTAGCGTCGCGAGGATCGCCGCGCGGCGCCTCACGGGCACTCGGGGATCACGCCCGGGACCTCGAGCGGCTTGAACTTCTTGAACTTCGGGTGCGCGTGCTCGGTCCACGAGCACTGCTGGGTCTCGGGCGGATCGGAGAGCACGTAGGAGGCCAGCTTGCCGAACTGCGCCGGGTCGCCCGTGCCGGTCCCGCCTCCGGCCGGCTGCGGGCAGCCGGGGTACAGGGCGGCCGCCGCCGCCGGCGAGTCGGCGTCGAAGGTCGAGCTGACGTTGCCGCTGAAGCAGTTGCCGCCGCCGGAGCCGTCGACGAAGAAGTCGACCGCGTTGGTGTCGGTGCCGTTGCGGCCCATCTGGTTGTCGACGAACTGGTTGTTGCGGCTGACCGCGTCGTCACCCTCGTTGAACGGGTCCGAGATCGCCGCCGCACCCCACTTGAAGTTGCCGAAGATCTTGTTCTTGGTCACCTTCCAGCCGTCGGCGCCGAGCAGGACGATGCCGACGCCGGTCGGGAAGTTGATCGTCTGATCGCCGATCTGGCCGAGGCCGCCGGAGACGGTCTCGACCCGCGAGGCGGACATGAAGTAGTTGAAGTTGTTCCAGAAGATATTGTTCTTCGTGATCTTGCCGTCGGCGGTCGGCTCGTAGGGCTCGGAGTCGAGCGTGTTGGGCACGACCCCGACCCCGTTGTTGTAGAAGTCGGACTTCGTGATCTTCACGTAGCGCGAGTTCGTCCCCGAGTAGCCGAGCACGTTCTCGTGGCCGTCGAGGTGATCGAGGCTGGTCCAGTCCGGCTTCTTCTGGGGCGGCGTGGCGCCGATGTAGAAGGCCGAGTCGCCATGGCCCCAGCCGACCGACTTGGTGATCCGCCCGCCGGTGCAATCGAAGGCGTACATGCCGTAGGAGCGGTTGAAGGACGCGTAGAGGTCCTTCATCAGGTAGTCGGCGCACTCGTGGATGAAGAACCCGTTGGTCGCGTAGTTGCGCGCCCACATGTTGAGCATCCGCAGCCCGTCGACCTTGATCCCCTCGATCCCGTTCTGGGCGACGCCGTTCTCGTTGCGGGCGTTCTTGCCCTCGAGGATGACCTTCTTGGGGTTCTTGCCGGTGCCCTGGATCGTCAGGCCGTCGTGCTTGTGGCCCTTGACGATCACGCCCTCCCTGTACTTGCCGGGCGCGACGTTGATCGTCGCGTCGCGCTTCGAGCGATCGACGGCGTCCTGGATCGTGCGGTACTTGCAGCCGTGCTTGCAGACGAACAGCTCCTGCTGCTTCGGCTTGGCGGCCGACGCTCCCGGCGCCGCCACCATCCCGACGACCAGCGCGATCAGCGCGATTCCGAGCCCAACACCCCTGCGCATCCTGTCTCCTTCCGTGAAGTTCCCTGCGCGCGGCACTCTAGCGCGCGACGCGGGACGACGTCTCCGACTTGCGGGCGCACAGACTAACGAAAGCCGGCGCTTCTGGCACGGCCGTACCAGGCCGGTGCTCGTGATCGAGGGCTGAGCTCGGCGCTGGCCCGATCCCCGCGAGAACGTCGGGCCCGACCCGCGAGGGCGCGGGCCGGGTCGGCCGGCCTCAGCCGGTCGACTCGGTGAGGCGGAAGTGGCCCGTGTTCTCGGCGTCGTCGCGGGTCTTCTCCAGCAGCCCGGCCTTCTTGGCCTGCTGCACGCCCTTCTTGATCTCCGGCTTCTCGACGCCCAGCTGCTGGGCGAGGTCCTCGCGCGTGAACTCGCGGGTGCCGAGCGCCCTGGCGGCCTCGAGCACCTGCTCGGATGTGATGTCTTGTGGCATCCGACCTCCGTCGGTTGTGTTCGTCTCAGGCTAGCGGCATGCGCCCGCGTCAGCCGTCGGCCGGGTCGAGGGCGAGTCGCCCACGGCGCAGGCCGAGCGCGAGCAGCGGGTAGATCGCGGTCGACAGCACCGCGGCGCCGACCAGGGCCGCCGCCGTCACCTCCTCCATGTGCCCCTCCGAGACGGCGATCGTCGTGATCGCGACCACCAGCGGCAGTTCGGTGGCGGTGAAGATCGCCAGCGCCGCGCGGTCGCGGAGGTCGAGCACGCGGCGGTAGATGAGCATCGCGGGGACACCGCGCACGACCAGGAAGAGCGCGGTGAACATCGGCAGCTCGAGGAAGCGGACCGGGTCGTCGACGAGCGCGTCGAGGTTCAGCGACATGCCGCTGACGACGAAGAAGAAGGGGATGAAGAAGCCGTAGCCGACCGCGGTCAGCTTCGACTCGAAGGTCCGCACCTCGCGCCCGCGCAGCGTCAGGCGGACGATGATGCCGGCGACGAACCCGCCGAGCAGCAGGTCGAGCCCGAGGTCGGTGGCGAGCGCGACGAGCGCGAAGACCAGCACCATGGCGACGCGGATCGCGAGCTGGCCGCTGGTCTCCAGCGAGCGGTTGAAGAGCTCGAAGGTGCGACCGACCGAGCGCACCGAGATCACCGCCGCGAGCACGGCGACGAGGATGAAGGCGAGCAGGATCCCGGCCTCGGAGGCCGCGTTCTTGGTCGAGAAGAGCAGCGTGATGAGCAGGATCGGCGCGAACTCGCCCATCGCCCCCGCCGCGAGCAGGTAGGTGCCGAAGCGCGATCTCAGCTCGCCGGCGTCCTTGAGGATCGGCATCAGGGTGCCGATCGCCGTGGTCGCCATCGCCGAGCCGACGAACAACGTCGAGATCACCACGCCGGCGAGCACGAGCAGGCCGCCGATCGCGTAGGCGAGCACGAGCGAGATCAGCCACCCGACCAGGGCCAGCTCCAGCGGCGTGCCGCGGATGCGCTCGAAGTCGATCTCGTAGCCGGCGAAGAAGAAGAGCAGCCCGAGCCCGAGGTTGGAGAAGAACTCGATGAAGTCGTCGGGCCGAGCGATGTCGGCGAGGTCGGGCCCGACGACGATCCCGAGCGCGATCTCGAGCACGACGACCGGGACCAGGAGCCGCGGACGGATCAGCTCGGCGATCAGCGCCGCGGTCGCGCCGACGGCGACGATGACCAGGAAGGAGGCGGCGTCGACGTTGATCATCGGGAGTCTGGCTGGGTCATGCCGCGGTCTCTCGGAGCCGTTTTCGAGCCGGGTGCGCGCGGCGTCTCGCGCCGGCTCGGGCGGGACCGTAACGCCACCGCGACGCGGCGACCGTCCCGATGTGTAAGCTGCCGCACACATTTCGTAGACCCGTAGCCGAATCCCCGCGCGTCATCGAGCGGGGAACGGGGGACCCAGATGTTGGGGCCAGCCCACCGAAGGTGGGGGCGCTGCTCCTCTAGCGCCAGCCCGTCAGCTAACCCCGTAGGCCCGAAAAGGAGAACGGTAAGCAGCGTGTCTGAGTCCCTCGTGCGTTCCGCGGTCGTTGCCCTGTGCGGCTGTCTGGCCGCCGCGATCCTCATCCTCCCCGCAGGCGCGAGCGCCGACTCGGGCGGGGGCATCGGGCCCGGGGCGACAGACCCCGCCGACCCGACCCCGCCCGCCGAGACGACGCCACCCGCCGAGACGACCCCGGCCCCACCGGTGCCCGTGGCCGGCGCGAAGGCGAAGCTGCGCCGCAGCGGCCTCGCCGCGGCGCCCGCCGGCGCCCCGCCCGAGGTCACGGCCGCGATCGAGGCGGCGAACCGGATCGACGATGCCGGCTACTGCACCGGCGGGGGCCACGGCAAGTGGCGCTCACGTTGTTATGACTGCTCGGGGGCGGTCAGCTACGTGCTCGGCCCGAGGGGCGCCGGGATCCTCGACTCGCCGCTGCCCTCGGGCGACTTCCGGCGCTGGGGCGAGCGCAAGCGGGGCAGCTGGATCACCGTCTACTACAACGCCGGCCACGCGTTCGTCAAGATCGCCGGGCTGCGCTTCGACACCTCGATCCCCGACGACGGGGAGGAGGGCCCGGGCTGGAGCAAGCACGTCAGGGCCGGGCTCGTCAACGGCCCGTTCAAGAAGCGCCACTTCCTCGGTCTCTAGGCGGGCGCCGGCGGTGGTCGAGCCCGTGGCCGAACCGAGCCCGCCAGCCGAGCCCGTTTCGCGGCCGAGCCGCTCACCGGCCGCTGACAAGAATGCGGTCCTGACCCCATAGGCGCGGGTCGCGTGGCCCCCGATCGTGTCGGGGATGCGCGGCAACGATGCAACGGCCGCCCGGGGGGCGGCCGAAGGCGGCGCTCGGAAACGCCCGGGATTTCGCCCGGACGTCGAGGGCCTGCGCGCGGTCGCCCTGCTGGCGATCCTGCTCTACCACGCGTCGTTGCCGTTCGCGCGCGGCGGCATCGTCGGCCCGGACGTCTTCTTCGTCGTCTCGGGCTTTCTGATCACGCGCCTGCTCGTCGACGAGGCCGAGCGCACCGGGACGATCGCGCTGGGGCGCTTCTACGCCCACCGGGCCAAGCGCCTGCTGCCGCTCGCCGCGACGGTCCTGATCGCCGTCGCCGTGCTCGCGGCCCTGCTGCTGCCCGCCTCGCGGAGCGACGCCGTCGCGGGCGACGTCTTCTCCTCGGCGCTCTACGTCGTCAACTGGCACTTCGCGGCCCAGTCGGTCGACTACTTCGCGGGCGGCTACGCGGGGAGCCCGCTGCAGCACTTCTGGACGCTCTCGATCGAGGAGCAGTTCTACATCGTCTGGCCGGCGCTGCTGCTCGCCTTCGGCTGGCTCTGGGGCCGCCGCGGCGGGAGCATGCGGACGGGAGCGTGGATCGCGGTGGCGGTGGTCGGTACCGCCTCCCTGACCTACGGGATCTGGTACTCGTTCGAGTCGCCCGGCCAGGCCTACTTCTCGACCTTCGCGCGGTGCTGGGACATGGCGATCGGTGGCGCCCTGGCGCTGGCCACGTTCCCGCGCCTGCGTACCTCCCTCGCCGCAGTGCTCGGGTTCGCGGGACTGGCCGCGATCCTGGTGGGGACCTTCGCCTTCGACGACACGATCCCCTACCCGGGGGTCGCGGCGTTGGCCCCGGCGCTCGGCACCGGGCTGGTGATCGCGGCGGGCAGCGCCAGCGCGGGGGCGGCCTGGTCGAGCCGGATGCTCGGGGTGGCGCCGATGCGGTGGATGGGCAGGATGTCCTACGCGTGGTACATGTGGCACTGGCCCGCGCTGATCTTCGGCGCGGCCCTCCTCGGCCCGCTCTCGGTGGGCGCTCGACTGGGGCTGATCGTCGGCTCCCTGATCCCGGCGGTGATCAGCCACCGCCTCGTCGAGGAGCCGTTGCGACGCTCGCCCATCCTGCGCAGCCGGCCGCGCCGCGCGTTCGCCGTCGGCGGCGCCTGCACGGCGCTGACGCTGGTCGCGGCCGCCGCCCTGGTGGTGACCGAGCCGTCGATCCCGACCCTGCCCGCCGACGAGGTGCGCGGCGCGGCCGCGATCGAGGATCAGCCCACCCCCCAGCGGGTCGCACAGCGGCTCACCCCGAGCCCGATCAAGGCCGGCGACGACCGCTCCGAGATGCAGGACGACGGCTGCCTCGTGGAGCTCGAGGAGACCGAGTCGAAGCCCTGCGTGTACGGCGACCCGGACTCGGAGACGACCGTGGTCCTGTACGGCGACTCGCTGGCCATGCAGTACTTCCCGGCGGCCGCGAAGCTGGCGAAGCAGCGCGACTGGCGGCTCGTCGGCCTGACCAAGGCCGGTTGCACGCCGGCCGAGCTGACCGTCTACAACCACCGGCTCGAGCGCGAGTACACCGAGTGCGACGACTGGCGCGAGGACACCCTGCAGCGGATCTCAGAGCAGGAGAAGCCGGACCTGATCCTGGTCAGCGGCCGGATCTCGACCCCGGTGATGGAGGACGGCGAGGTCCTCGACGAGGAGGCGGGCCTGGATCGGATGGAGGACGGCTACGTGAGGGTGCTCGAGCGGCTGCGCGAGACCGGCTCCCGGGTCGCGGTGATCAAGGACCTGCCGCCCTCGCCGCGCAACGTCCCCGACTGCGTCTCGGAGTCGCTGCGCGACCTCGAGGAGTGCACCTTCCGGCCCGACCGTGCGCACCTCGAGGCTCCCGACAACCACGCGGCCGCGCGGGTCGACGGCGTGCAGCTGATCGACCTGACCCCGCTCGTCTGCCCGGACGGCCTCTGCCGCGCCGTGATCGGCGACGCGCTCGTCTTCCGCGACTACGACCATCTCACCCCGACCTTCGCCGCCACGCTCGCGCCGATGCTCGGGCGCCAGCTACCGACGATCAATTGAGTCCCGGCTTGTCGCGGACCCGGCCGCCCCCGGACGCGAAGCCGAGGAGGCGGCCGGCTGTATCCCTACGGCTCGACCAGGCCGCTGCGGATCGCGTAGCGGGTGAGCTCGACGCGGTCGCGCATCCCGAGCTTGCCGAGGACGTTGGCGCGGTGGCGCTCGACCGTCTTCTCGCTGATCACCAGCTCCTCGGCGATCTCGTGGTTGTTGTGGCCCTCGGCGATCAGCTTCACGACCTCGGACTCGCGCGGGGTGAGGGGATCGTCGGAGACCTCCTCGCCGCTCTCGATGCGCTCGAGGTAGTCGCGGACGATGGTCCTGACCGCGGGCGGGTAGATGAAGGGCTCGCCGCGCATCGCGGCGCGGCAGGCGCCGACCAGGTCGCGATCGGCGGCCGACTTGAGCACGTAACCGCTGGCGCCGGCGCGCAGCGCCTCGAAGAAGTACTGCTCGTTGTCGTGCATGGAGAGGATCAGGACCTTGAGCTCGGGCACACGCCGGCTGAGCTCGAGCGCCGACTGCAGGCCGGTCTGGCGCGGCATCGTGATGTCGAGGATCGCCAGGTCGACCTCCCCTCGCAGGGCCAGCTCGAGGGCCTCGCGCCCGTCGCCGGCCTCGGCGACGACGTCGAGGTCGGCCTCCGCGTCGAGCACGTGGCGCAGGCCGCGGCGGACCATCGCGTGGTCGTCGGCGAGCAGGATGCGGGTCTTCAGGGGATGGGAGGACATGCGCTCAGCGGCCCGCGCCCAGGGGGACGTCGAGACGGACCTCGGCCCCGCCCGCCGGGCCCCCGGTGAACTCGACCCGGGCGCCGACCAGCAGCGCCCGCTCGAGCATGCCGTGCATCCCGTTGCCCGGCTTCGAGCCGTCGAGGCCGCGGCCGTCGTCGGCGACGCGCAGGCGCACGCCGGTGGGCGTCGGCTCGAGGGCGAGCTCGACCGAGCGGGCCCCGGCATGACGGGCGACGTTGGTCAGGCTCTCCTGGGCGACGCGGTAGATGACCAGCTCGACGTCGGGATCGAGCTCGGGCAGCTCGGCGCTCAGGCGCTCGGGCGACTGGGGAATCAACTCTTGAGTGCTGGCCCGAGTGAGCTTGTCGCTGGCTTCACGCCTCTGCAACAGCAGGGCTTCGCCTCGGCGCAGCAGGCCATTGGCGAAGGCGGCATCATCCC
>WHSW01000011.1:0-3596 GCA_009379895.1 Solirubrobacterales bacterium | reverse complement strand
GGACCGCGAGCCCGGCGCGCTCGCCGAAGCGCTGGGCGAGGTTGACCAGCGCGCTGTGCAGGCCGAGGTCGTCGAGCGCCTCCGGGCGCAGGCGGCGGACGATCGAGCGGACCTCGTCGCTGAGCCCGCGGGCGGCCTCCTGGACGTCGCGCAAGTGCCCGGCGACGTCCCCGGGCGCGTGCCTGGCGGCGTGGTCGATCTCCAACATCAGCCCCGTGATGCTCTGGCCGATCTGGTCGTGAAGCTCACGCGCGAGGCGGATCCGCTCGCGCTCCTGGGCGGAGAGCATCCGCCTGCCGCTCTCGCGCCGCTCGGTCTCGAGGCGCTCGATCATCGCGTTGAAGACGTCGGCGAGCTCGGCCGTCTCGGCCACCGAGCGATCGACGGCGACGCGCTGGCCCGGGCGCAGCGGATCGATCCCGGCCATCACCCGAGTGAGCTGCTCGAGCGGGGCGACCGCGCGCCGGATGAGCAGCACGTTGACGAGCACGGTCGCGATCAGCGCGGCGAGCAGGATCACCGCCTGCGGAGGCGAGAACTGGCTGCTCACGCTCGCCGGGGTGAAGACGAGCACCGCGACCGCCCCGGCGAGCACGAGCGCGTTCGGCAGGAAGACCTGCCAGAACAGCGTCCGGCCCTCGCGGCGCCCGCCGCGCGGGGTCGACGGCTTCATCCACTCGTCACCACGATCGACAGTGTCGGCCACGGAGCCTCGCTCGGATATGGGGTCCAGCATCCATTCCCCCGGCGGCGGGGGCGCGACTAGCGTTCGGCTCGGCATCGTTGCACGCGCGCCCGGCGAGCTCTCTCGCCGGGCGCGCGGTTCGTTAGCGCGCCCCTCTCCATGCGACCGCTCGACCGCCACAGAACCACGCTCGCGCTCGCCACCCTCGCGCTCACGGCGATCATCGCCGGCGTCGCGCTCGCGGTCCATCGCGGCGGCGGCGAGAGAGGCGACGACCGCGGCTACCCGCCGATCGAGCGCGCCCCGGTCAACGAGGCCGAGCAGCGCCCGAACATCGTCTACATCTACACCGACGACCAGAACTACAGCGACTTCACCCGCCGCTACATGCCTCAGACGATGCGGCTGCTGGGCGAGGGCGGGACCCTGTTCGAGAACTTCGTCGTCGCGACGCCGGTCTGCTGCCCCTCGCGCGCCGCCGCGTTCACCGGCTCCTACCCCCACAACAACGGCGTCTACATGAACCACGAGGGTTGGAGCAGGCTGCGCGACGAGCAGAACAACATCGCCGCCTGGCTCCAGTACGCCGGCTACCGGACCGCATGGCTCGGCAAGTTCCTGCAGGACTACAAGCAGGCCGTCGACGACCCGAGTACGCCGGCGCCGGGCTTCGACGACTGGCTGGTGACCCTGAAGCCGAAGTACTTCGGCTACACGCTGTACACCAACGCCAAGCGGCGAAAGATCGAGGGCGGCGACGGCCCCCGCGCCTACTACACCGACAAGCTGACGCGCAAGGCGGTCAAGCTGATCGACGAGCAGGCGTCGCGCGAGCGCCCGCTGTTCATGCTGCTCAACCACCTCGGCCCGCATCGCGGCGACGGCGGCACGGGCCGGTGCAAGAACACGGTCGCTCCCGCGCCCCGCGACATGGGCCGCTTCGACGACGCGCCGCTGCCGCGCCCACCGTCGTTCAACCGCATCGACCGCGCCGGTCAGACGGCGTTTGCGTCCCCGGGCCGCCTCGACGCCGCGGAGATCGCGAAGGAGCGCGACAAGCACCGCTGCCAGGTCGAGTCGCTGGCGGCGGTCGACCGCTCGATCGCGACCGTCTACCACGCGTTCGAGCGGGCGGGTGAGATCGAGAACACGGTCTTCGTCCTCAGCTCCGACAACGGCCTGCTGCTCGGCGAGCACGGGCTGACCGGCAAGTCGATCCCCTACGAGGAGGGGATCCGCATGCCGCTGGCGATCCGGGTGCCCGAGCGGCTGCTCGACGGGCGGCGGGTCGCCGAGGTCGACGCCCTGACCGCCAACATCGACCTGGCCCCGACCCTGCTCGAGCTCGCCGGCGCCGTGCCCTGCGTCAGCGACGACAGCTGCCGGGTGCTCGACGGCCGCTCGCTGGTGCCGCTGCTCGAGGGCCGCACGGGCGAGTGGCCGAGCGACCGCGCGATCGCGATCGAGGGGGGGCTGAAGCGCGAGGTCTGCGGCTATCGTGGCCTGCGCCTCGAGCGCTCGGTGCTGCTCGAGTCGGTCGAGCCCGGCGAGGACGGGCGCTGCGCGGTCGAGGGCACCCCCGAGTACTACGACCTGCGCAGCGACCCGCACCAGCTCGAGAACCTCGCGGTCCACGGCGGGGCGCGCGATCGCGCCCGCGTAGCCGAGCTTCAGGGCCGGCTCGAGGCCCTGGAGGCCTGTAGCGGGATCGAGGGTCGCGACCCCCGCCCCGAGAGCGGCCGGTTCTGCGATTGACGGCCGTCGGCGCACGCTCCGCGAACATTGGGCGGGCCGCGGCCGGCTATCGCCCCGACATCGACGGGCTGCGCGCGGTGGCGCTCGGCGCGCTGCTTGCCTGGGCCACCGCGTTTCGCTTCGCGCCGGGCGGCTACGTGGGCGTCGACGTCTTCTTCGTCATCTCCGGCTTCCTGGTGACAGGGATGCTGGTCGGCGACCTCGAGCGCGCCGGCGGGCTGTCGCTGGCGCGCTTCTACGGCGGGCGCATCATGCGCACGCTGCCGCTGCTGGCGATCGTGCTGCTCGCGGTGGTCGTCGCCTCCCAGGCGGTGCTCACGCCGCTGCGCAACGACTCGGTCGCCGACGACGTGATCAGCTCGGCGCTCTTCGTCGTCAACTGGCGCTTCATCGCCGACGGGGTCGACCTCTTCGGGGCCGGCATCGACGGCAGTCCGGTCGAGCACCTGTGGTCCCTGGCGGCGGGGGCGCAGTTCGTCGTGCTCTGGGCACCGGCGCTGCTGGCGGCGACCTGGTGGTCGCGACGCCGCGACGAAGGCACGCGTGCGGCGGCCCTGGCGCTCGCGGCGGGCGTCGGCGCTGCTTCGTTCGCCTACTGCGTGCTCTACACCGCGTCGGACCCGACCCCCGCCTACTTCTCGACCCTGACCAGGGCGTGGGAGCCGGCGCTCGGCGCCGGGCTCGCGCTGATCCCGTTGCCGCGCCTGGCACCGCGCCTGCGGTCCGGGCTCGCGGGCGCGCTCGGCGTCGCCGGCATGGCGGCGATCGCCTACGCGACCATCGAGTTCAGCAGCCGCACCGCATTTCCGGGCGTCGCCGCGCTGGTTCCGACCCTGGGTGCGGCGGCACTGATCACCGCCGGGCGGATCGATCCGCGGGCGATCGCCACGCGGGCGCTGGCGCTGGCGCCGCTGCGCTACGTCGGGCGGATCTCCTACGCCTGGTTCCTGTGGTTCTGGCCGGTGCTCGTCCTCGCCCAGGTCGAGTACGGGCCGCTGTCGACCCGCGAGCGCGCCGCGGTCGTCTGCGTCGCGGCGCTGCCGGCGCTGCTCACGCATCACCTGGTCGGTGAGCCCCTGCGGCGCGCTCGGACCGCGCGGCTGCGCCCCGAGCGGGCGCTGGCGCTCGGCGGGGCCTGCACGGCGGCGGCGGTCGC
>WHSW01000119.1 GCA_009379895.1 Solirubrobacterales bacterium | reverse complement strand
ATCTTCGAGGCCGCGTAGGCGCCGCCGCCGGCCAGGACGCTGAATACGGCGACCGTCGCCACCACGTTCGCGTAGCGGAACCGCTCGCGAATCCAGGTGACGCCGCTGCGCTCATGTCGCTGCTTGCCAAGCCGCCGCATCTTGACCCACCTCATTTCGTTCCGCTGCATGGTTTGATCGCTCGCCTAACGGGCCAACCCGCAGCTCCTTGCGAATGGTCGCCTGGTTGCCGGCCGCATCGCGGATCGTGGCGATCGCCCGTACCCGACGAGCCCTCCCAGTGCGGCGAGTGAGCTTGCGCTTCGACTTCGAGAGGGTCAGTCGCACCCGCTTGGTCTCGCCGGCGCCGATCTCGAACCGCTTCGAGCGGGCGAGCACGACCCGGCGCCGCTGGCCCTTGACGCGGACCTTGTGCTGGGTCTTGAGCGCGAGCCTGCCCGCGCACGGAGGCGAGGCCTCCAAGGCGGGGCAGCTGAGCCTCACGATCGTCCGGCCTTTGCGGTCGAGCTTCAGCTTCCTGCCCTTGATCTCGATCGTGACCGCGGTGTCGGGGACCGCGCCCTCGGGCGCGGGCGGCGTGCCGGAGGGGGGCGTGTCGGCTGCGCCCCCGGGCGGGGGCGGCGTGCCGGAGGGGGGCGTATCGGCCACGGCGTGGTAGCGGGTGACGGCGAAATCGCTATCGCCCATCGTTTCCCGCGCGCCCGCGGCGACGATCCTGCCGTCGGCTTGGATCGCGATCTCCCTCGCAAAATCGAAGGCGCCGAGGTCGGTCACGACCCTGCCGTCGTCGTCGAAGGTCGGATCGAGGGTGCCGTCGGAGTTGTAGCGGGCGAGCGCGAAGTCGCCGGTGTCGAGCTCGGTCTCGCCCGCGGCGACGATCCTGCCGTCGGCCTGGATCACGACCCCGGTTGCGACCTCCTCGTCGCCGAAGTCGGTGCTGACGTGGCCGTTGCCGTCGAAGCTCGGGTCGAGACTGCCGTCGGAGTTGTAGCGGGAGAGGGCGAAGTCGCTGTCGCCGAGATTGTCGGACCCGGCGGCGAGGATCCTACCGTCGGCTTGGATCGCGACCGCGTTGGCGCCATTGGCGTCGTTGCGATCGGGGAAGACCCTGCCATCGCCGTCGAAGGTCGGATCGAGCGCGCCGTCCGAGTCAAAGCGGACCAAAGCGAAACCGCCGTCACCGAAACTGGTCGATCCTGCGGCGATGATCTTGTCGTCGGCCTGGATCGCGACCGCGTTCGCCGCCTCGTCGCGACCGAAGCCGACCTCGAGCTTGCCGTTGCCGGCGAAGCTCGGATCGAGGCTGCCGTCGGGGTTGTAGCGGGCGAGGCCGAAGTTGCCGCCGCCGAATGCGGTGTTGCCCGCGGCGACGATCTTGCCGTCGGCCTGGATCGCGACCGCGTTTGCCCCGTCGTCGCCCCCGCCGATGTCGGTGGTGACCTTGCCATCGCCGCTGAAGCTCGAATCGAGCGAGCCGTCGGGGTTGTAGCGGGCGAGGGCGAAGCGCCCGTCGCCGAGCGAGGTCGCGCCCGCGACGACGATCTTGCCGTCGGCTTGGATCGCGACCGCGTGCGCGAGATCGGAAGAATCGCCGAAGTCGGTTGTCAGCGTGCCGTCGCCGGCCGACTTGCCGTCGCCGACGAAGGTCGGATCGAGGGTGCCGTCGGGGTTGTAGCGGGCGAGGGCGAAGTCGCTGCTGCTCATCGTGCCCAGCTCGCCCGCGGCGACGATCCTGCCGTCGGCCTGGATCGCGACCGCGTTCGCGACATCGAAGGCGCCGACGTCGGCCACGACCCTGCCGTCGCCGCCGAAGCTCTCGTCGAGGTCCCCGGGGTCGGGGTCGGCGAGGGCAGCCGGAGCCGCCAGCGCCGCCGACGCCAGCAGGCCGAGCAGGCAGACGGCGAGCGCTGCGAGGCCGCGGACGGGGGCCTTTACCTCGCGTTCGACCTCGTGTGAAGCTGAATCACTCAACTCGCCGCTCCTCTCCAGTTAGGTTCGTGCGAACCTACGGAGCAACTCGCCGGGCGTGCAATCGGGAGTTCTCCCCATATGGCGAGTTCGTGTGCCGACCTCAACATCCGGGGCTCCTGGGGCGCGCCGGGCCGGGAGCGGCTCTCCTCACCGCGCCACCGTGACGAGCGCCGGGCTCGGCAGCTGGTAGCCGCCGTCCGCGGCGAAGGGCGTCAGAGATTCCTCGACATCCGAGGCGACCTCGGCCCGGTCCGCCTCGGACAAGCCACGCAGCGCCATCGCTATCGGGCCGGCGGTGTCGGCCATGAACTCGACGAACGCCTCGGCGCTCGGCGGCGGGAAGGTGAGCGTGAACTCCTCGGTCCGGGCCTCCTCGAACCCGGCGTCCCGGAGGAGCCCGGCCGTGCGCTCGGGGTCCGCCATCGCGAAGAGCCCCGGCGCAGGCGGTGGCTCAGGTGGCGGGAGGTGGCCGCGCTGGACGAGGCTCCTCGCGGGGATCATGAAGAAGGGGTTTCGGTCGGGCGGGCCCCAGACGGAGAGCACCAGCCGGCCGCCGGGGCGCAGGACGCGCCGCGTCTCGGACAGAGCGGCGGCCGGGTCCTCCATCAGCATGTAGCCGAAGCGGCAGATCGCGCCGTCGACCGAGTCGTCGGCGAGCTCGATCCGCTCCGCGTCGATCACCCGGTACTCGGCGTTCTCGACACCCCGCTCCTCCCCGCGCCGCCGCGCGCCATCGACCATTCCCCGCGAGAAGTCGCTGGAGATCAGACGGCCGCCATCGCCGAGGCGCTCAGCGGCATCGAACCCGGTCTCGCCGGTCCCGGCGGCGAGCTCGAGCACCGCGTCGCCTGGCTGGGGGTCGAGCTCACGCACCATGAGCTCGCGAAGCGGCGTGCCGACCGCCTCGATCTGCTCGCGGCGGCTATGCCAGGTGGGAGCGAGCGCCTCGGCGACCTCCAGTGAGGTGAACCCCTGTGGGGCGCTTGTCGTCTGATCGGCCATCTCTTTTCCTCCAATCGCCTGTTACGGCGCATCGCGCGTTCTGCATTCCGGGCTGGGCTGCCCCGAAGCTACGCGCGGTCGCCCCGCTTCGCATCGGGGAGGCCTCCCTAGTCTTTTCTGCGCTGCTACTGCTCGGCCGCGAGCGCCCCAGCGAGCTGGTCGCGCGATTCGAGGTCCAGCTTGCGGTAGATGGACCCGAGGTGGTGCTCGACCGTCTTCCGGGTCACGAACAGCTCCTGGCGATCTCCGGGTTGTTCCGGCCCGCGGCGGCCAGCTCGGCGACCTGGCGCTCGCGGGCCGTGAGCGACTCGACGCCGGTGAAGACGAGGCTCCGGGGACGGGCGCCGGTGGCGCGCAGCTCGGTCTGGGCGCGCTCCGCGATCGGCATCGCGCCGCAGGCCCGGGCGAGGTCAATCGCTCCGGCAAGTGGCTCGCGAGCCTCGGTGCGATGGCCCAGGCGGCGCAGCGCCGCGCCGTACTCCCCGAGCGCCCGGGCGTGCTCGAGGCGGGCGAGAAGGCCGTCGAGGACCTCGACCGCCTCGCGTAACAGCCCGAGACCCTCCTCACCGCCGAGGACCAGACCCTGAGCCTGAAGCGCGATCCCGAGCCCGCGGGGCGCGCCCCAGGCGCGGGCGAAGGCGACCTCCTCGGCTGCGAGCTCGCGGGCGCGCTCGGGCTCCTTCTCGAGGCGGACGAGGCAGACGGCGGCGCGCGAGCGCCAGGGGATGAACGCCGGATTGCGCCCCCCGACGGCCGTGTAGCGCCGCCCCAGGGCGAGCGTCTCCTCGAGGCCGCCGCGCAGATCGCCGCACGCGATCCGCAGGCGGCTGCGCGTGTCGAGGAACCGGTCCCAGTGGGCGCTGTCGGGCACCTGCTCGTCCGTCGTCGCGCGGGCCAGCGCCTGCCAGGCGCCGTCGAGGTCACCAGTTTCCATCAGCGCGTCAGCCAGGAACGCCGTCCCCCAGGCCGGGGCACTGGCGGCCCCGTAATCCAACCCCATGTCGAGGCCCTCCGCGCTCGCCTCCACCGCTTTGGCGAGGTCGCCGCGGAGCAGGTGCGCCTCCCCGCTGTGGACCTGGTTGCAGGTGAGGCCGAAGCCGTCGCCCTGCTTGCGTGCGACGTCACGCGCCGCGGTGTAGGTGGCGAGCGCCAGCTCGGAGTCCGCGAGCGCGAGCACGAGCGTGGCGCAGAGAAAGCCAGCGTCCCCGTTGCTCCGCCTGAGCAGCAGGTCGCCCTCGAGCGCCCGGCGCGCGAGCGCAGTGGCCTCGCTCGCCGGGGCGCCGGAGCGCGCCCGACGGAAGGCGATGAGCCCGAGGAGCGCCTTCTCCCCCAAGCTCGCCGCATCGCTCTGCTCGCCGGCGCGCAGACGCCTGTCCAGCTCCTCCCCGACTGAGACGAACGAGGGCTCCATCGTCCCCGCGAAGAGGACGATCGCCTGCAGGCGCCTGCGCCACTCCGGGTCCGCCTCGCCAAGGTCCTCGATCTCCCGCTGCGCAACGGCGACCGCCTCCTCCGGGTTGCCCGAGAAGAACAGCCTGCGCGCGAGCAGCTCCGTGATCGGCCCGCGAAGCCGCGGCTCGGTGACATGCTCGAGCGCCTCGCGCAGGTGCTCGATCGCCGCCTCGCCCTCGATCATCGCCTCCGCGGATCCGAGCTCGAAGAGCACCTGGGCGCGCTCCGCCTCGGCGGGCGGCTCGGCGAGCGCGCGCCGCAGGTAGGAGGCGGCGATCTCGGGCGCACCCGCCGCCCTCGCCTCGGCGGCGGCGGCACGGAGGCGCTCCACCACCCACGGATCGGCGGCGGGGGCGGTCTGCATCAGGTGGCCCGCGGCACGCTCGGGCTGCCCGCCCTCGCCGACGAGCACTCGCGCGGCCTGCTTGTGGCGACGGGCGCGCTCGCCGGCGGGGAGGTCCCCGTAGAGCGCCTGGCGGATCAGCGGGTGGAGGAAGCGGACTCCGCCTGCGGCGCGTCGAGGCCGGCGGGGTCGAGGAAGCCGGCGGCGGCGAGATGGTCGGCCGCGGCGAGCGCCTGCGACTCGACGAGTCCGGCGAGCGCGGCGGCGTGGCGCAGGGGGGCGTCCGCGGAGAAGAGGGCCGCGGCGCGGGCGAGGGCGCGGGCCGGATCGGGCAGGTTCTCGAGCCGGGAGAGGCTGCCGCGGGCGATCGTCTCCGGGCCCAGCTCGTGGAGCCGCGCCGCGGCGGCGGCGTCGGGACGGGCCCCCTCGGCGGCAAGCGAGCGGGCGAGCTCGGAGAGCAGGAAGGGGTTGCCGCCGGTGACCCGATGCGCCTCCGAGGCAAGCTCAGGGGCGGGCTCGGCCCCGAGATGGTCGGCGAGCAGCTTGACGGCAGCCGACTCGGTCAGCTCGGCCGGGCGCACGAGCTCGCACAGAGCCTCGGCCTTGATCGCCTCGATCGGCCTGGTTGGCGCCTCGGGCTCAGTCGAGCGGGCGGCGAGGGCAAGCAGCGCGGGGACGCCATCGAGGCGGCGGGCCAGGTAGTGCAGCCAGCGCAGCGAGGGCCCGTCCGCCCAGTGGGCGTCGTCGACAATGATCGTGAGCGGCCGCCGATCGGCGAGGTTCGCGCAGAGCCAGTAGAGGCCGTGCACGATCGGGAAGGGGTCGGCGGCCGGCCCTCCAGGGTCGGTAGTCCCGGCCGGATCGACCAGCGGCGCGGCGAGCCCCGCGGCGCCGGCTAGCAGCTCGGAGCGCTCTTCCTGTGGCGTCTCGCGCACGGGCGCCTCGAGGAGCTGGCGCGCGACGCCGAAGGCGAAGCCCTGCTCGAGCTCGCCACCGCGGGCGCGCAGCACCTCGAGCCCGGCGTCGGCCGCGATCCCGCCGAGCGCGGCGAGCAGCTCCGTCTTGCCGACCCCGGGCGGCCCCTCGACCACCACCACCGCCCCCTCTCGCTCGGCGGCCGGGCGAACGCAGAGCTCGCCCAGCTGGGCGAGCTCCGTCTCGCGCTCCAGGAGGCGCGGGGCCTCCGAGGACCGGCGATCATGCTCCGCTCGCCCCGCGATGGAGGAAGCCTAGTTCAGCCCGGACGGAAGAACCAACGGTTACGCTGCGCGCGCGCTTGGTTCCTGCTCCCAGGTCGACGTCGGCCGACCGCCTGGCGGCCTCGCGCGCAGCGTCCGCCTCCGCCTCGGCCTCCCGCGGACCCCCCGAGTCGTTCGCAACCGCAGCCCCGCAGAGGCTCACCCAGCCGGCGAGGGGGCGAGCTCGGCCTCGAGGACCAGCCTCGCGTTCGCGCCAGCCAGCCGCGTGCCGCGGCGTGGTTGCCGAAGCTGGCATGAACTCATCATCCTACGGAGGCTCGGCGAGCTCACCGCTTCTGCGTTCGCACAGGAGCAGGTCCGGGAGCGGGTGGCGTCCCGAAGCTGCTGTAGCTTCGCCGAGGCTTCGGACGACCATCCGACGACGCTCGGCCTCCAAGGCTTCGTCCACCTAGGGGGCAGCCCCGTGGTCGCCACGGTCGACGGCCGGCCCGAGCGCAGCGTCGACGAGGACTTGCGCCCTTACTGGATCGCCGTGTTCGCGTTCGCCGAGGCCTTGGTCGTGTCCAACCTGACCTCGGGTCGTCCGCGTCTTCAACGCCTGCAGCGGGCCCTGGAGACCATCGGACGATCCGCCAGCTCGAACGAGAAGGGCGCCTTGCGATCACGGTAAGGAAGACGGAACCATCAGCATCGGCCTTGCGGTTGAGGACGACGGCACCGAGACATCTTTCGCCTAGCTGCGCTCCTTCGCTGCACATCGCAGGGGCGCCCCGCTCTGCAGTTGGGGGGCGTCGTCTCCGGCGAGGCGCGCAAGTCGCAGGATCAAACGCTCGCGCTCTCTCCGCGAACTCGTTCGGCTCAGCACCGACGTACTCGCCCTACGGGGTCGTGGCGCTGCGGCCCGTCTGCGCCTCGCCGCCTTCGGCTCGGAAGGGCAGCTGCAACCATCACGCGGTGATCGACGTCATCCATTTCACCGATCCCGGTTGCCCGTGGGCGTACTCCGCCTGGCCGGCCCACACGACCCTGCAGTGGCGATACGGCGAGCAGCTGCGCTGGACACTCGTCATGATCGGGCTCACCGAGAACGCCGGTCAGTACGCCGCCCGCGGCTACACGCCGACGCGATCGGCGATCGGCTACGGGCGCTTTCGCCGCTTCGGTATGCCCTTTCAGATCACGCCGAAGGCGCGGCTGA
Source organism: Solirubrobacterales bacterium (assembly GCA_009379895.1). Classification (GTDB taxonomy): domain Bacteria; phylum Actinomycetota; class Thermoleophilia; order Solirubrobacterales; family 70-9; genus WHSW01. Next base: position 4,705 of record WHSW01000119.1, on the reverse strand, counting down.
GCGCCACATCTCCAGCCTGCCGCGCGATCGTGGCCACGCGACTGGCCGCGCCGGCGCTCGAGGCCTCCGCACTGCGTGCGCTGCAGTTTGCACAGTTCACCACGACCGGGACCCTGGACGACCTCGACACCTTGCGCTCGGCGCTCGCGGGCGTTGAGGGCCTGAACGCCGACGCCGTCGTGGGGCGGATCGACGGCCCCGAGGTCGTGGCCGCCTATGAGACCGACCGCGCTCGTGCGCGCGCGGCAGCAGGATCGCCCACCGAGTTCCAGGGCCGGGCGGCGGACACCGACGGCGCGGTGCGTTACACCGCGCCGTCTCTGGTCTTCGATGGGCCTGACGAGCAAAGGCTGGAAGCCGGTGGCTTTCAGCCGATCGAGGCCTACGACGTCCTTATCGCCAACCTGGACCCCGCGCTCGAGCGCCGGCCACCGGCCGAGGACCCGGTCGAGGTGCTGAGCGCCTTCCCCTACGCCCTGACGACGGCCGAGGTGGCCACCGTGATGGCCGAGCACCTCGACGTCCCTAATCTGGTAGCCGTCGAGGCCGCGCTCATCACGGCCACCGGCGAGGGACGCGCCGATCGCAGGCCGACCGGTGACGGCTCGCTGTGGGCGCTGGCGCGGAATCGTCACGGCCTCGCATAACCCCGGCGGGCGAACGCGAGGGCGATCCGCGCGGGTCAGCTTGGCGTGAGTTAGGCGCTCGTGCCGAAGCTCCAAGCGCGATCGCTCGACATTGCTCCTCCCCATGGACGGAGCCTCCTTGCCCGCGCCGGAACCGCCCGCCGGGGACGAGGAGGAATAGCCCCCGGGTAGTCTCACGCTCCTGCTCTGCGCGATACGCGGGCGCGCGCTCCCGGTGCTCGTCCAGAGCGGGAGCGAGGCCGGTTCATCGCGAGGGCCTCGCTGGTGATCGCGCCCATGCGGGAGGCGCCCCGAGGGTCGCTTAGCTTGCTTCTCCTCCACCTTGGGAGCGAGGGCGACCGCGCCGGTAGAAGTGGGCCCGCCTGCCGTAGTTGCGGCGATAGCTTGCACGTGGTGGCCTGCGACAAGGATCTGGCCAACCGGGTTCGCGAGCTGCTCGCGACGGAGGACGGGTTGACCGAGATGCCCATGTTCGGAGGGCTGACGTTCCTCCTCGATGGCAACATCTCGGTGGCGCTCTCCTCTCGTGGGGGCCTGCCGATCCGTGTGGCCCACACGCAGTCGACGAAGCGCTCACGCGGCCCCACGCAAGCGTCGCCCAGATGGCGCGCCGTCCGATAAAGAGCTGGATCCTGGTCGCGCCCGCGGGGCTCAAGAGGAAGGATCAGCTCGCCGCGTGGACACGGCGGGCGTCGAGTTCGCCCGCGCCCTGCCGCCCAAAGCCTGAGGCGGCTCACCTAGCCAGCCTCGAGAGGAGTATCGTGCTTCTCAAGGCTGGCCCTGCGGCTAGCGCACCGGCTGAAGGCTCAATCACCACCGAAAGCGCCTACGGCGCGGACGAGGCGAGGAGCCGAGGAAGAACGGTCACTCTGCGGGGCCAGTTGCCTAGTTAGTTAGGGCTGCGGATCCGCCGAGTCCCGGATCGACTGAAACCTCCCGTCGGAGGTCTCGAGCAGGAACCGGTACCAGGCCTCCCGCCCGGGTTCCCGGACGCCGTAGTTGCCCGGCAAGACCTCACGGCCGTGAGCATGCTCGTCATCGCGCCAGCACGCGAGGCCGGCTGCGGGCGTCTCACCCCGATCGCACGTTCCCAGTCCTCGAGGATCACCAAGACCGACGCGCGCTATCTCCCAGAGCATGCGACCACGGTAGACGCGGAGCAGAGAGGCGTGCCCGGCCGTCTTCGGCCAAGGGGCGCCCGATCTTCGCCTGCGGCCGAGATCGTCACCAAGCACGTCGAGAACGCCGCGGCCCGAGCCTGGCTAGACCCCTTCCGTGCGATACGAGCTCTGCTCGGCCTCGCGAATGTAGGCAATCCGCTCGGGGTTGACGTAGACGGGTGTCGGCTGGACCTTGTGTCCCTCCCCGGCAATCTGGGTCAGTCGGGCCATTCCCGAGACTCGAGCCGCGGGACTCATTGCATCCACAGCCGACCCGAGGTCCCCCTCGACGTGGATGTGGTCGCCCCGGTTACCCGAGAACGCGATGAAGGCGGGCATTGGGAACTCCATTCAGTTGCTTCTCCGCGATCGTTTCACGCACTCGTCATCGAGAGCGGAGCGGTCGCCGCGCATCGGGCCTAGTTTGCGCCGACCGGGCAGGCCGGAAACAAAGGCGGCGTGGGCGAGTCGATGCGCCTGGACGGACTCGCCCAAGTCGCTTGGCTCGGTGCCGCGGCATGGCTCGAGGCTGGATGGGCACGGGCGGGGGACCGCCAAGGATCAGCGCCGTGTGGGGTCATTTGCTCCCTGTCACACCTCTACAGTCATATCTGCCGGCTCCTCCGCCGTCGACCCGACCAGCACCTCGAGCAACTCGCCGACCTCGCGCTGCTCGAGGAGTGGATGACGCAAGGGAAGCTCCGGCACGATCTCATAACGGTTGCGGCGGCCCTGTCGCTCGCGCAACACGTAGCCCTCTGCGACCAGCTCGGACAGGATCCGGTGGGCGGCGCGCTCGGTGATGCCTACCGCGCCGGCGATGTCGCGAAGACGGATGCCCGGGTCACGAGCCACACACATAAGGACATGGGCGTGGTTGGTCAGAAAGTCCCAGCCGGCCGCGAGAGTCGCGCTCGACCCCTGCTGTTGATCTCTGGAAAATGAATTCATGAATCTATGTTACACTCTGTCTCTAGTCAGCGATCTCGCCGCTTCATCCGTCCCGGCGGGATCGCTGGGAAGGGACCACAGCCGATGAAGATCTTCGGAGCGCGCGAGGGACTCTCTGCCGATCACGCCTCCGCCCAGGCGAAATCGGCCCCCGACGCACCGAGAGATCCTGTCGGCGGCGTCGCGTTGCCAGATCCCGTCGCAGAGGCTCGGCCCCCGTTTGCCGGCTATGACCGCCTCAACGAGAGACAGGTAATCGAAGGGCTGCGCGACCACTCACAGGTCGAGCTCGAGGCGGTCGAGAGCTACGAGCGGTCTCACAAGAGCCGAGGGCCCGTGTTCGACAAGCTGCGCTACATGCGTGGGCGGGAGCCGCTCCCGGGCTACGACGCGCTCAGCGTCGAAGAGGTCGTGACCGCGCTCGAGGATGCCAACTTGGCCACGATCAAGAGGGTCCGCGGCTACGAGCGCAAGTTCGCCACCCGCCGGGACGTCTTGGAGGAGGTCGCCCGCGTTCACCACCGGCGCCAGGCAGCCCAGCCCTGCGGCGCCGCGCCCAGCTACAAGGCGATTGGCGGCCCCGACCAGCCGATGAACGCAACATCCGGTCCGAGCCCCACCCTCGATCGCCGGGAGGCAGGGCCGTAGGCCATGACCGATTTCCGAATCCTGTCGACGGAGTTGACCAAATCACTCACTTCGCTATGGACACGCTACGCGGGCAAGCGGCCGACGAACGCGCAAACCGAGATCCGCGGCAACGTCGTTACCTGCGTGCTCGCTGACGCCGTCGGCGACTTCAACAAGAGCATGATCGCTCCGCAGACCCGGGACACCGTCCGCGGCGCAGACATGCTCACTCCAGCGGCCTACAAGCGGGATGCCGTGGCAGCGGTCGTGAGGGTTACACGCCAACGCGTCGCCTCGTTCGTGAGCAGCCACGACCGAGATACGGACGTAGCCACCGAGGTATTTACGCTAGAGCCATCACTCTCACGCGGCGCGCCCCGTGCCGCGAGGAGATTCGGCGGAGCGTACGGGCGGCCGCCGCCTCGTGCCTGAGCGAGGACGTAGCGATGGACCCTGGTAGGCGAGGCCGGAGCAACGGTTCGAGCCCCCGCCTCGTCGAGCTCGAGGCGGAGGCGCGGTATGCCCGTGAGCGCTTTCGGCTCTACCGGGCAAAGGCATACGGTCCGCGATTGACCAGTGCAGGGCGCCTCCGCGAGCTCGAGCGATCGGCGAGCTTGGCAGACAGTCGGTTGGATCGGGCGAAGGCGCGCCAGTGCGACCCAAAAGCCCCGGCACGCGTGTACTCCGACGCGACTAGCCCTGAGCGCGGGCACGGGCCTTAGTTCAGGGGCTCGACACCGGCGTCTCCCTGCTTGGCGCACCAGAAACATCAGACGATGGGTCGGTTGCCCGAACCGGGGCGGGGATCAGGGCGGCCCCCGCGACGACAAGACAGAAGGCGAGCATCCGCCCGGTGATCTCCAGCGCCCCGGTGCCGACCGGGTCCCGGAAGACCAGGATGCCGCCGAGGATCCCGACGAGGTTGGCCGCAACCGAGGTGAGGGCGATCACCTCGACGCCCGGCCCCAGCTGCAGTCCGCGGGCCGAGGCATAGAAGGCGCCCACCGAGGCGATGAGCGCCGCCACCGTCCACGGGCTGACCAGCTCGAGTACGCCACTGGCAACGTCGTCGGCCAGGAACTTGATCGCGATGTCGGAGACGCCGAAGAGCGCGCCGGCGACGGCGCCGAGGAGCAGGCCCTGCGCCGCGGGTGAGATGCGGGTGTGGGTCGAGATCGCCGCGACCGCGGCGCTGACGACAAGGACGCCGCACTCGACCCCGATTAACGCGGCCGGGGCATAGTCCGGCGGGTCGCCGTCGCCCGAGCCCGAGGTCAGCCCGATCACGGCAAGCCCCGCGGCCGTGACGATCACGCC